>JAEKLB010000163.1 GCA_019510095.1 Acidobacteriota bacterium
TGGGCGCCGAGGCGGTGTCGGGCCGGTCCATGCCGCCGATGGGGTCGAACGACGGGTCAGATGCCGCCACCCGCTTGAGCAGCGGCTGGTTCGACAGGTCGGTCGGATCGGACAGCGACGCCGCCGACAGGGCGTCGGCGAAGGTGTCGCCGGCCACGAGGATGATCGACCGTGGGCACGACGACGCCCCCCACCACCCCGAGGCGGCGGCCAGCGTGGCGGCGTTGCCGGACGTGCGATCGGAGGTGTCGAACGGGTAGCCGCCCTTGCCCCGCAGGGCCAGGCTCATGGCCAGGTTGGTGCCGTAGCGGTCGGCCCCGGCGTAGCGGATGGTGTGCGGGGTGGCGGTGAGCTCGGGGTTGAGCCCGACGTCGTCAGGCCACTGGGCCGGGTCGGTCGGCGCCGCGGCCGCGACCCCTACCGACAGCGGCAGGAAGAAGAGGCCGGCCAACAGGCCGGTGAGGGCCCGCCGGCCCGCCCGGGTCACTACGACTTGGCCCGGCCCTTCAGGTCGGTGGCCAGGGTGGCGGTGCCCTTGTCGCTGTAGCGGAAGGTGGCGCTCACGCTGCCGCTCTCGGCCAGGCCGTAGGCGGCGGCGCCAGCGAAGGCGTACTGGCCACTGATCTTGTAGCTCGTCGAACCGTCGGAGCCGAGCACCGAGCTCCACGTGCCGCGGAACCGGAGCTCCAGGCTCTTGCCGTCGGCCATGGTGATGGTGAACCCGTCGGCCACTGCGGTGCCGTCGTCGAGCAGGCCGAGGCGGCCGTCGAGCTGGCCGGTCTTGGTGCCGTTGGGCGTGGTGAGCACGATCGCGCCGGTCAGGTCGTACTGGGGCCCGGTCTTGGTGGCGGTGAGGTTGTCGCTCTTGGTGGCGCCCTCGATCACCGGTCCGGTGAGGATCGTCGTCGAGGTGGTCGAGGTCGTCGTGGTGCTCGAGGTCGAGCTGGTGGTCGTCGACGACGACGATGACGGCTTCTCACTACCGGGCACCGTCGCCACCGGAACGGACTCGAACGGATGTGCCTGCGACGGCGGCAGCGTTGTCGACGTCGAGGTCGACGTCGACGTGGTGGCCGCGTTGTCCTCGGCGTTGGCGACGACATCAGCAGCGCCGGCATTGGCCGGCGAGGTGATCTGGTAGCGCAACGTGGTGGTGGGTCGCGCCTCGGCAACGGCGGCGGGACGGTCGTTGGGCTTGGTGACGTCGTGCACGGTGGCGGCAACCGGCACCGACACCGCCGCCACCGCGGCGACCGCGGTGGTGACGAGGGCCGACTTGCCACCGGGGAAGGCGCTCGCCATCTCGGCGACGCGGGACATGGCCGGTGCGGCCTGCACCACGTGACTGGTGAGCTGGGTGGTGAGGCTGACGGCCGGCTCCGACGGCAGCACCGCGGCGGCGTCGGCGGTCTCGCGGGCCACCTGCGCCCGGCGCAGGCCGGGGATCAGGAAGGCGAGGATCAGCGCCACCCGCGAGACGATCGAGCGCAGGGCGAGGCGGCCCCGGTGCACGCGAGCCCGGGCGTTCTCCTCGCTGACGCCGGTGGCCTCGCCGACCTCACGGAACGACAGGCCGTCGACGTACCGCAGCACCAGCGCCTCGCGGTAGCTCTCGGGCAGCTGGTCGAGCGCCTCGGCCATGAGCCGGACGGAGTCGAAGACGGCGACCTCTTCAGCCGGGTCGGGGGCGAGCACCTCGGGCTGGGCGCCGATGCGGTCGATGAGGCCGGCATGGCGCATGCGCCGGTTGCCCTCGTCGTGGCAGACGTTGGTGAGGATGCGGTGCAGCCACGCCTGGAGTCGGAGGTCGCCGTCGAGGTTGGGCAGGGCCCGGTAGGCCCGCAGCAGGGTGTCCTGCACGGCGTCCTCGGCCGACTCGTGGTTCGACAGCCGCTTGTAGGCATGCGCATAGAGCGCCTGGTACTGGCTGCGCACGATCTGCTCGAAGGCGCGCTCGTCCCCGGCCTGGTGGGCCCGGACGAGGGCTTGGGCTTCCGGTTCGGAGATGGCCATGAGAGAGGTGTGTGCTACCCGAAGGTCCGGGCAACGCTACTGACCCCTAGAACACCTGGCGGGTCGCCTCCGTGACAGAGACGCCCGTCACCCCGCCAGAACCGGCCGTTGTGGGCTCAGTCGGCAGCGTCGGCGAGGGCTTCGGCGAGGGAGGGGTGCACGAGGAGGCTCTCGGCGATGTCGGCAACCTTGAGGCCGGCGGTGACGGCGAGGGCGATCACCGAGATCAGCTCGGCGGCGTTGCGGCCGACGATGCTGCCGCCGAGGACGACACCGGTGGCGGGGTCGGAGAGGATCTTCACGAAGCCGCGGGCGTCGCCCTCGATGAGGGCCTTGGCCGACGCCGAGAACGGCACCTTGGTCACCCGGATCTTGCGGCCGTCGGCGAAGGCGTCGGCCTCGGCCAGGCCGACGTCGGCGATCTCGGGCTCGGTGAAGATCGCCGAGGCCGCCTTGTCGTAGTCGAGGTGGCGGTGGTCGTGGGCATGGAGGCCCATGACGTGCTCGGCGATCTTGCGGCCCTGCATCGACGCCACCGACGACAGCGGCAGCTTCCCCGACAGGTCGCCGGCTGAGTAGATGTGCGACACGTTCGACTGGCAGTGGTGCCCGGTCGACACGACATAGCCGTTGGCGCCGAGCTCCACGCCGGCCGCGTCGAGGCCGAGGCCTTCGATGTTGGGCACCGAGCCGATGGCGAGCAGCGCGTGTGAGCACTCGACCTTGCGGCCGTCGTCGCAGTGGACGATCACGCCGTCGTCGGTGCGGTCGATGGCCGAGGCCCGGGCGCCCTTGAGCAGGTTGACGCCCCGCTCGATGAAGTTCTGCTCGAGCTCGGACGCGACCTCGGGGTCCTTGCTCGGCAGCACCTGCTGGCGGCTCACCACCAACGACACCTTGGAGCCGAACGAGCTGAACATGTGGACGAACTCCACACCGGTGACACCGGAGCCGATCACGGCCAGGTGCGACGGCATCTCCTTGGGCGGATAGGCCTGGCGAGTGGTGAGCACCCGGTCGCCGTCGACCTCGGCCCAGTCGGGCACCCGGGGGCGGCTGCCCGTGGCCAGCAGGATGGCGTCGGCGTGGATCTCCTCGGTGCCGTCGGCCGAGTCGATCCGGACGGTGTGGGCATCGAGCAGGCTGCCGGAGCCCCGAACCAGGCGGACGCCCTGACTCTCGAGCAGGGTGGTGATCGACCGGTTGATGCGACCCTCGATCGACTCGTTGCGGTCGCGCAGCGCCTCGAAGTCGATCTCGGCGTGCATGGCAGCCAGGCCCATGCCGCGGGCGCGGCGAGTGAGCGCCATCACCCCGCCGGTGGCGATCATCGCCTTCGACGGGATTCAGTCCCACAGATGCGCGGCGCCGCCGATGACGTCACGCTCGATCACGGTCACGTCCGCCCCCAGGCGGGCGGCGTGGGTGGCGGCGGTGTTGCCAGCGGGGCCACCGCCGATGATGACGAACGAGACGGGCACCGCACCAGGCTACGACCGCCCGGTTACGAGGCCGTTTCCCGGCGCTCGCTCGGGGTTGGGCGAGCACCTCGCTTACGCTCGCTCGCACCATGAGCGATCTGCAGAAGCGCATCGACGACGGCACGGCCAAGGTCGCCGTCCTCGGCCAGGGCTACGTCGGCCTGCCCGTGGCGATGCGGGCGAGCGGGCTCGGCTTCCCGGTCGTGGGCTACGACCCCGCGGAGGCCCGGATCGAGGCGCTCAAGGCAGGCCACTCCTACGTCGAGGACGTGCCCGACGCCGATGTGGCCACCGCCCTGGGCGCCGGCTACCTGCCGACCACCGACGACGCCGACCTGGCTGCCTTCGACATCGCCGTGATCAGCGTGCCGACACCGCTGGCCGAGTGCGCACCCGATCTCACCTACGTCGAGGCCGCCACCCGCTCGCTGGTCACCGCCATGCGGCCGGGCGTGCTCGTGGTGCTGGAGTCGACCACCTACCCGGGTACGACCACCGAGCTGGTCGGGCCGATCCTGGAGGAGTCGGGCCT
>JAEKLB010000164.1 GCA_019510095.1 Acidobacteriota bacterium
CGGGCATCGCGGTGCCGGCCGCATTCGCATCATCGGCCCGGCCGCCGCGGCGCCGGCGATCGTCAGGCGCCGCGACGAGGTGCGGACCGACCTGGGGGTGGGCGACGGCGAGCACCTGGTGGTGGCCGGTGCCTCCCGTCTGCATCCGCAGAAGGACATCCCGACCTTGCTGCGGGCGTGCGCCCTGCTCGACGACGTCCGCCTGGCGGTCTTCGGCACCGGGCCCGACGAGGCCATGCTCCGCGGCCTGGCCGACGAGCTCGGCATCGCGCCGCGCGTCGTCTTCGGCGGGCAACGCCCGTCACTGACCGACGAGCTGGCCGCCGCCGATGCCGTCGTGGTGCCGTCGCTCTGGGAGAGTGGCCCGCTCATGCTGGTCGAGGCCATGTCGCTCGGGGTGCCCGTCGTGTCGACCCCGGTGGGGCTGGCGACCACCCTGGTCGAGGACGGCATCACCGGCCGGCTGGTTCCGATCGGCCAGCCTGGGGAGATGGCTGCGGCGATTCGCTCGATCCTCGAGCAGCCCGCCGTGGCTCGCCGGCTCGCACTCGCCGGCCAGGAGCGGTCCCTGCAGGCGCACGGCCCGACGGCCATGACGGCGGCCACCGAGGCCGTCTATCGCGAGGTGCTGTGAGGCGTTCGCTCTCCCTCCTGCTCCTGCTGCTGGTCGTCTGCGCCGCGGGCTCGGCGGTGGCGCCCTCGGCAGAGGCTGCCGGTCAGCGGTCGCCTGCGCGCAAGGTGCTGCTGGTCTCCATGCCCGCCACCCGGTGGGAGGACATCGAGGCCCTCCATCTGCCGGTGCTCGACGGCTTGATCGCCCGTAGCGCGGTCGCCTCCATGAGCGTCCGCACGATCGGCCCGTACACCAGCCTCGGCGAGGGCTACGGCTCGCTGGGCGCCGGCAACCGGATGGCGGTGATCGAGGAGGACGCCGCCCTGGCGCTGCCCAACACGGCGCCGTTCGAGGGTGACACGGCCGACGACGTGTTCCAGCGCCGCTGTGGCTGCTCGTCGAACGGCGCCGCGGTGCTGCAGCTGGGCATGCCCCGCCTGACCCGGCGGAACGCCGATCTCCTCTACGGCACGGTGCCTGGCTCGCTGGGCCAGGCCTTGGCCGATGCCGGGCGCACGGCGGCCGTGGTGGGCAACGCCGACGAGTCGCTCAGCGGCGACCTGCCGACCATCAATCGGCAGGTGGCGTTGGCCGCGGTCGACGACGCGGGCCGGGTGCCGGTCGGCAACGTGTCCCACGACATCCTGATGAAGGACCCGACCGCGCCGTTCGGGGTCCGCGACGACCCGGTCAAGAAGATCGACGCCGCCCGCCAGGCATGGAGGGCAGCCGACTTCTTGGTCTTCGAGATGAGTGACCTCTACCGGGTCGAGGCCTATCGCGTCGAGGCCAGTGACCTTGCCATCGAGCAAGCGCGCAACGCCGCGCTCGAGCGGGCCGACGCCATGCTCGGCGAGCTGTTGAAGCTGGTGGATCTCGATCGAGACCGCGTGATCGTGGTCGGCCCGACGTCACCGCTCGGCCCGGCGCAGCTCACGGTCTGGGCGATGGCCGGCCATGGCGTCGAGCCCGGTTGGGCCCGCTCGCCAACGACCCGCCGGGCGGGCTACGTGACCATGCCGGACGTCGGGCCCACGGTGCTCGACTCGTTCGGGATCGCTGTCCCGAACCCGATGAACGGAACGGCGGTCCGTTCGGTTGGTGGCTTCCGGCCGGATGCCGGAACCGTCACCGGCCTCGCCGACCGCAACACGCTGACCGTGTTCCGGGACCGCGCCACCGCTCCGGTGAGCGTGCTGTTCATCGTCTTCCAGATCCTCGTCTACTTCGTCGCCGCCTACTCGCTCCGCCGGTTCCCCGCGGCGCGGCGATGGTTGGCGCCGCTGACGCTGATCACGCTGGCCCAGCCGTCGATCGCCTTCGCGTCGGCGTTCTTCCGGTACGACCGGCTCGGGCTTCCCGGCTACCTGACGGCCTTCTTCGGGCTCGGGGCCCTGCTGGCCTGGCTGGCCCTGGAGGCCGGCCGGCGCCTCGGCCCGAAGCTCGGGACCGCGGCGACGCTGGTCCCGCCGCTGCTGCTGATCGGGCTCACCGAGGTCGTGCTGCTCATCGACGTGGTGATCGGCGCGCCGATGCAGCTCGACACCGTCTTCGGCTACTCGCCGACGGTGGCCGGTCGGTTCTCCGGGTACGGCAACCTGGCGTTCGGCCTCCTGGCGGCGGCCACCATGATCCTCGCGTCGGGCGCCTGGGGCGGCCGGGTGCTGCGGGGCAAGGCGGCCCCCACTGCGGCGGTGGCCGCGTTCCTCGCCCTGGTCGTGATCCTCGACGGCATGCCGTCGTGGGGCTCTGACGTCGGTGGCGTCCTGGCCCTCGTCCCCGCGTCCGGCGTGCTCGTCCTGCTGCTGGGCGGGAAGCGGGTCAACTGGCTGCGGCTCGTCCTCCTCGGCGCGGCGACCGTGGTGGTGATCGGCTCCTTCGCCCTCGTCGACCTGGCCCGGCCGCCCGAGTCGCGGACGCATCTGGGCCGGTTGGCGGCGAAGCTGTTCGGCCAGGAGGGTGGTGGCGCCGGCCAGGTCATCCTGCGCAAGCTCAACGCCAACATCAACATCCTGACCTCGTCGGTCTGGACCTGGGTCATCCCCGCTGCCGTGCTCTTCCTGAGCTTCCTCCTCTGGCGGGGGACCGGGCCCCTGCAGCGGCTCGAGCGCCGGCTTCCTGGCCTGCGGGCCGGCTTGGTGGCCGCCCTGGTGGCAGGGGGGCTGGGCTTCGCGCTGAACGACTCTGGCGTGGCGGTGCCGGCGGTCATGCTGGCCGTGGTCCTGCCGTACGTGACCTTCCTCGTGCTCGCCACCGCAGAAGACCCGTAATGGGCGAGCCGTGAAGGTTGCCCTCGCCTTCACCACCGGCCTCGTGTCGGGCATCGTCGTGCTGGCCGCTGGCCGGTCGCTGCTGGCGTCGCCGTTGCTGCGGCGGCCCAACCACCGGGGCCGCCAGGTCCCGACCGCCGGTGGGATCCTGGCGGTGGTAGCAGTGTTCCTCGCCGGCGCCGGGTGGATGGCTGCCTCCGCGCTGGCCGACGGGCGGCTCCTCGACCGGGTGGCGACGAGCGTGGCCCTCATGGCGTTCACCGGCTTCGCGCTGCTCGGGCTCGTCGACGACCTGCTCGGCTCGGGAGAGGACGGCCGCGGGTTCCGCGGGCACCTCCGTGCGCTGGCCCGGGGAAGGCTGACCACCGGCGGCGTAAAGCTGCTGGGTGGATTGGCCCTTTCGGCGGTCGTCTGCGCGCCGCTCGCACCCGGCGGCTTCGGCCAGCTGCTCGTCGACTCGGCGCTGGTGGCCCTGGCCGCCAACCTCGGCAACCTGCTCGACCGGGCCCCAGGGCGGGCCGTCAAAGCGGGCTTGGCCTTCTGGGTGCTGCTCATCGTGCTCAGCCAGGTCGACGACGCCCTGCTCGGGGTCTCGATCGCCGTGGGCGCGGTGGCCGCCCTCCTGGTGGCCGATGTCCGTGAGTCGCTGATGCTGGGCGACACCGGGGCCAACGCCCTGGGGGCGGTGCTGGGCTTGGGGGTGGTGCTCACCACGTCGCCCGACCGGCGGGCGGCGGTCCTCGCCGCGGTGGCGGCCCTCAACCTGCTGAGCGAGGTGGTGTCGTTCAGCGTGATCATCGACCGGGTCGCCCCGCTGCGGTGGATCGACCGCAGCGGTCGGCCAGCGGGTTAGCCTGAGCTCCCGTGACCAATTCAGGGAACGGGACGCCGCCGCACTGCAAGCACATCTTCGTGACCGGCGGTGTCGCGAGCTCGCTGGGCAAGGGCGCCACCGCTTCCTCCTTGGGCCGGCTGCTCAAGATGCGGGGCCTCCGGGTGACGCTCCAGAAGCTCGACCCGTACATCAACGTCGACCCCGGCACCATGAACCCGTTCGAGCACGGCGAGGTCTTCGTCACCGACGACGGCGGTGAGACCGATCTCGATCTGGGCCACTACGAGCGCTT
>JAEKLB010000210.1 GCA_019510095.1 Acidobacteriota bacterium
ACCGCCTGGCGTACCTGCGCGCCGGTCGCGACCACCTGCTCACGCGGCTGCACGATCGGCTTCCGACCTGGGAGCCGCCCCGACCCGATGGCGGCCTCACGCTCTGGATCAACATCGGCGCCCCGCTCAGCTCGCAGCTGGCGCTTGCGGCGCGCAACGAGGGGCTCGTCATCGCGGCGGGCCCGCGGTTCGGGATGAATGGCGTGTTCGAGCGGTTCCTGCGGGTGCCGTTCAGCCATCCCCCCGCCCTCATCGATCGGGCGGTGGATGCCCTCGCCACGGCGTGGAACGGGGTGACGCGGCATCCGGTCTCCCTGGGGCAGGAGGACCTGGCCGAGGTCGTCTAGCGACGTTCGCCGCGGCCGGCCTTTCATCCCGCAGGAGTACGGTGCCCGAGACTCGGCTTGGAATACTGGGCGAAGTGCACGGCGGCGTGCGCGCCAACCACGCCCCGCTGCCATGCGGATCAGGACGACTCAGGAGAACCCGCTCGTGCATCTGCTGTCCGTTTTCAGCCTGCGCAACCGCGCACTCATCGCCCTGATCACCATCGTGGTCGCGGTGTTCGGCGGTATCACGCTGACGCTGTTCAAGCAGGAGCTGATCCCCTCGCTCTCGCTGCCGTCCGTCTACATCGTGACCAGCTACCCGGGCGCGTCGCCCGACGTGGTCAGCAAGGACGTCTCGACGCCGATCGAGAGCTCGGTGCAGGGCATCGAGAACCTGGACTCGACCACGGCCACCTCGAACACGGCGTCATCGATCGTGACGGCGTCGTTCACCTACGGCACCAACATCGCCACCGCCGAGCAGAAGGTGCAGCTCGCGCTCGACCGGCTGTCGAACACCCTGCCCAGCGGTGTCACCCCTCAGGTGATCACGTTCAGTCTGAGCGATTTCCCGGTCATCCAGCTCGCGGTCACGAGCGACCTCGACCCGCACACGCTGGCCTCGCGGCTGGCGAACCTGACGGTCACCGACCTCAAGCAGCTCGACGGCGTGAGCGATGTGACGCTGCTCGGCGCGGCGTCTCAGCGGGTGACGATCACACCGGATGACGCGACGCTGGTGAAGGACGGCCTCAGCATCCAGTCGATCAAGTCCGCTCTCGCGGCGAACGGCACCCTGCTCGCCAGCGGATCGATCACCGAGAACGACAAGACGCTCACGGTCCAGTCGGGCGACAAGCTGACCTCGACCGACGACATCGCCGGCCTGCCGGTGCTCGGCGGGCGACTGGCGACGCCGCCGACCATCGGCGACC
>JAEKLB010000165.1 GCA_019510095.1 Acidobacteriota bacterium
CACATCCTCACCCACGCCGAGCGCGAGGACGGCATGTTCGGGATGGTCACCGCCCTCGTCGTGAAGTGAACGGTCAGCGAGGGAGGAACAGCACGGCAGTCACGGTGCCGTTCACCGTCTGGCGGGCGCTCATCAGCCCGCACGAGCGGAGGAACGCGTCGGCAGTGGTGGCCGTCGCCGGGTAGCTGATCCGAAAGTGGCGCACACCACGTCGCCTGGCCTCGTCGACCAGCGCGTTGATGAGGTCGCTACCGACCTTCAGCCGCCGCCACTCGGGCGCCACCGCCACCATGACCCGGCCCTCATCCGTGAGGCTGGCGCCCAGCACGGCGACACCGATGACCGGGCCGTTGTCCTGGACGGCGCTGACCGCCATCCAGATCTCCTCGGGGGCCCGCTCGCCGACCCGGTCGAGGAACGCTTCGGCCGCCTCGAGGGAGATGGGGACGATTTGGGCGCCGGATGTTGTCGCGACATGCTCGCGTCCGCCGCCGGTGGCCGCTTCCGTTGTCGTCACCGAGCCAACCTCCAGGGTCCGCCCCCCAAGGAATCTTGCATTCGATCACTTGATCGATTCATCAAGTTAGGTCTAGGGTCGGCGCCGTGCCAAATCGGGCAGCTACCCAGGCTGTAGCTGCTGCCAACCGGCCGCTCTCGGAGATCAAGGCCGAGCTGTTCAGGGCGCTTGCCCACCCCGCCCGCATCCGGGCCCTCGAGGTCCTCGCCGACGGCGAGCGAGCGGTCGGCGAGCTGCAGCCCCTGGTCGGCATCGAGCTCTCCCATCTCTCCCAGCAGCTCGCCGTGCTGCGCCGGGCCGGGCTCGTGACCTCCCGCAAGGAGGGGTCCTCGGTCATCTACGCCCTCCGCGATCCGGCGGCCGTCGACCTCCTCCGAGTGGCCAAGGAACTTCTCATCAACTCCCTCGCCGAGACCAGCGATCTCCTGAGCGACCTGCGCGCCACACGGTGAACGAAGTCCTCGGGCGGGTGACCGGGCTGCTGCCCCGGTCACGCGACTACGAGGGACTCCCCCGGTGCTGGCGAGCCGACCTGATCGCCGGGCTGACCGTCGCCGTCGTGGCCCTGCCGCTGGCCCTCGGCTTCGGCATCACGACCGGCATGGGGGCGCAGGCAGGTCTCATCACCGCGGTCGTGGCCGGCCTGGTGGCCGCCGTGTTCGGAGGCTCGAACGTCCAGGTCTCGGGCCCGACCGGCGCCATGACGGTGGTGCTGGTTCCCATCGTCGCCCGCTACGGCGTCGACGCCGTCTTCACCGTGGGGCTGATCGCCGGCGCCCTGATCGTGGTCGCCGCCCTTCTTCGGGCCGGCCGCTACCTCGCGTACGTCCCCTGGCCGGTCATGGAAGGCTTCACGGTCGGGATCGCCGTCATCATCTTCCTGCAACAGGTGCCGTCCGCCCTCGGGGTCGCCAAGCCGGCCGGGGAGAACACCTTGGCGGTGGCCGTCCGTGCCCTGTGGCGGGCCCCGGGCACCGGCAAGGGCGCCGCCCTGGCCATCGTCCTGCTGACGGCCGCGGTCACGGTCGTGGCGCCCCGACTGCATCGCTCGTTGCCATCGTCGCTCCTCGCCGTCGGGGCGGCCACTGCGGTGGCCCAGCTCGCCCATCTCGACGTGCGCCGCATCGGGGCCCTGCCGTCATCGCTCCCCGCGCCCCACCTTCCCGGCCTCGCCGTCAGTCGGATCACCGACCTGTTCGGCGCGGCGATGGCGGTTGCCGCCCTCGCCGCCATCGAGAGCCTCCTGTCGGCCAAGGTGGCCGACGGAATGTCCGATGGCCCCGGCCACGACTCCGATCGGGAGCTGTTCGGGCAGGGCCTCGCCAACCTGGTCTCGCCGATCTTCGGTGGCATGCCCGCGACCGGCGCCATCGCCCGCACCGCCGTCAACGTGCGAGCCGGCGCCCGCACCCGGGCGGCGGCTGCCATCCACGCCGTCGCTCTGCTCCTGGTGGTGCTGTTCGCCGGTCCGGCGGTGTCGAAGATCCCCATCGCAGCCCTCGCCGGCGTGCTGATGGTCACGGCGGTCCGCATGGTGGAGCGGCACAACGTCGCCGCTGTCGTCCGCGCCACGTGGTCGGACGCGCTCGTCCTCGGCCTGACCGCGGGGGCCACCATCGCGTTCGATCTCATCGTGGCCATCGAGATCGGCGTCGCCGTCGCCGCCGCGCTGGCCCTGCGCAGCATCGCCCTCGCCACTGCCGCGACACCGTCGTCGATCCCGGTCGAGGTCGACGACGACGGTGAGCACGAGCTGCTCGCCGAGCACATCGTCGCCTACCGCCTCGACGGCGCCCTGTTCTTCGGCGCCGCCCAGCGCTTCTTGACCGAGCTGACCGACGTCAGCGACACCCGCGTCGTCATCCTCCGCATGCCCGACCTCCAGGTGCTCGACGCCACCGGGGCGCAGGCGCTGGGGGCGATCGTGACCGAGCTCGAGGACCGCGGCATCACCGTGCTCCTCAAGGGTCTACGGCCCGCACACCGGCAGGTGCTGCACGCCGTGGGCGCCCTCGACCGGCTGGCCGACGAGCGCCATGTCTTCGACGACCTCGAGGCAGCGATCACCCACGCCAGGCGGCATGCGACCCGAGCGGGCCAGCAGGCCGTGCAGCCGACCGCCGCGCGGTGAACGACTGCCATCGCCCATCGGCGTAGTCGAAGAGCTGGCACTCGGCGAAGGTCACCCGGACCTGCTGTGAGGTCAGCCGATAGTGAAGGACGTCGAGCCCGGCGACGGCCGGGCGCAGGCTCTCCCAGGCCTCGCTCAAACGGTAGTACGGGATGCGGGTGTCGAGGTGGTGGGGCGTGTGCAGGAAGATGTCGTGCAACAGCCATCGAACCGGCCGCGCCACGTCGATCAGCGTCGATCCGGTGACGTGCCCTTCCACCGGGTTCCACGTGCTGCGGCTGGCGTAGAACCGCCGGGTCGGATGGGTGTGGTGGAGATAGGTGATGAAGGCGATGGCGTAGGTGAAGACCAGCCAGGGCACGACGACCGCGGCCGCCACCGCCCAGCCGCCACCGGCGACGAACGCCGCGCTGGCAGCGGCGACGGCCCAGGCGGAGGTGATCGACCAGGAGAACCGGCGATCTCGCCGTTGGCTCGTGCTCGCCGGCCGGTACCGGACCATCCCGTCCCACCACACCCGCCGGAGGTAGTGCCACCCGCACCCGAGCGCACTGCGCTCCACGCGGTAGCCGAGTCGGGCGAGCGGCGATGCGGCGGCGTAGGTGGTCGGGTCCCACGGGCGCCAGATCCAGTCGACGGTCACCAGCGACGTGAACCCGTGGTGCACCCGGTTGTGTCCGTGCTGCCAGAGGCGGTAGGGCTGCAGCGACGGCAGCATGGCGAGCGTGCCGAGCACCCGGCCCTTGCGCTCGTCGCCGAAGAGGGCGCCGTGGGCGGCGTCATGGGCCCAGACGAACAGGGCGGTGACCGCGATGCCGGCGCCGGCGCCGAACACCAGCTGCACCACCGGATTCGGCGCGAGGACCGCACCCGTCACCGCGACGGCGTAGAGGGCGACGTCACGGGCGAGGTCCCGGTAGGCACGCCGGTCGTCCCGGCGGTGGCCGGCAGGGCCGACGACTGCGCGGAGGTCGCCGAGCCGCACAGGGACTGCACCTTCAGCGATGGCCACCCTGGTTATCTACCGACCGGTCGGCCGGCCCACTAGGGCCGAAGGTCCCGCGGCGTCAGAGGTAGCCGAGCTCCGTGGCCTCACGGGTGAGGTCGTCACGGAACGCCGGGTCGGCGATGGCGATGAGCGACCGGGCCCGCTCAGCGATGGTGCGGCCCCGGAGCTCGGCACAGCCGTGCTCGGTGACGACGTGGTCGACCGTGTTCTTCGAGGTGGTGACCATCGAGCCCGGCGTCAGCGTCGAGCGGATGCGAGAGACCGTGCCGTCGAGCGCGCTCGACGGCAACACCACGAAGGCGCTGCCTCCTTCGGAC
>JAEKLB010000086.1 GCA_019510095.1 Acidobacteriota bacterium
AGCGGCCCTGCGAAGGTGTGTCCAGGTGCGACTTCCGAAGATTTCTTCGGGGTCGCCCGCAAACACGGGGTCGGGTTGTCCCGGAAGTTGTATTAGTTCTACGAAGCCTGGTTGAACCGAGCCGGCCGGCCCCAACTCAGGGGGCGGCGGTGAGAGTGTCCCGGTTGAACGGTCTGAACCACGACTACTCCGAACTACCTCGGCCGATCTGCGTCGTACCGCAGCACCTGGACTGGTGCTGCCGTTGACGGTTGTTGGTTGAACCGGCGCATCCATCTCTGCCGAGATGTCTGCGCCCTTCGTTCTGCTCAGAGCTTTGCGTTCGTTGAGATGCCGGCAGCTTCCGAGACCGAGTTCGTCCAGGACAGCAAGCCACTGTCGACGTCGTGGCCTGTGCGCTCGTGCAGAGTCCGCAGGATCGATTCTCATTGTTCGAGCAGCTCGCCGTCGGTAGGGAGCGGGATTGTTGCGACAGCCTCGATAGGCGTCGTGTGCTGGTGGTGTCGGATGGTCGTCCTCCGTCGTATCGGGAGGACGGCCGTATTCGCCCTCTCGGAATTCCTCTACCGAAATTTCCGGCCCTCGTCGGGGGCACATTCGAGGGATGACCCGATCGGGCTAGTCCGTTGGCAGGGGTTTCTGCTCGGGGGACGGTTGTTCGTCCTCCCCGCCGCTCCCCCTCAATCGTCCAGCCACTCTTCAGCCAGGCCACGGCGGGGTCGTGCCTTGCCGTCCTGGCAGTTCCGAGGACGTACAGGCCCTGAAGCGTGGTCGTCACCACAAGCCACCAGAGGACCCGTCAGCGTCCTTCAGGTGAGGACAACGCAAAGGACCCCCGGCAGGGAGTCCGAGGGTCCTTTGGGCTTGTGTGACTGAGTTGTTCAGAGACGGGCGACGATCCTTCGCAATGACTCGGGATGCCACCGATCAGACCGCTTGGGCTTGCGCCCCGCATCGGTCAACGCCTGCGCCATCTCCCTCAAGGACAGACCGTCCCGTTTCATGGCAGCAATGAGGGAGAGTGTTTCCGCTTCGTCGTCGTTCTTTGTGAGGTCGTGCTTGCCGTGACTGTTGCGGGGACCGAGGTCATAGCCGTACGGCAGCACTCCGCCGATGTAGCCACCCTGCTCGGCCCGAAGTCTCCTTCCGGCAACTAAGCGACTCCGGATCATCCCTCGTTCGAGTTGTGCAGCAGCGCCCATCACCTGACGGACGAACGTACGCATGGGGTCGTCCGGGTCGTCCTGTTGGACTTCACCGCTATCGACTGAGAACACAGTCCCGCCGTGCTTCCAGACGACGCCCAGAGTTGCCTCTTGGATATGGAGGACTCGGGCAAGCCTGTCTAGGTGTGCGACAACGATGCCGTCCACGTCGCCCAAGCGAACCATCGCTAGGGCCTCACTCAGACCTGGACGGTCCGTCGCTTCCTTGGCCCCACTGATGCCTTCGTCACGACACCATGCAGTCACCCTGTGGTGATTCGTCTTGGCCCACGTGCGTATGGACCGCTGTTGTACGGCAAGGCCAAGGCCGTCATCGGCCTGGCCTTGTGTGCTGACTCTCAGATAGCCGGCGAGTCTCACCTGTCGAGGAGGAAGCGCAGATGCGACCGTAAGCGGTCGTTCTCATTCTGCAAGCGGAAACACTCTTCGTACAGCTCGGCCATCTTGTCGTCCTGGTCGAGGACTTCGGACAACGTGACGGCAGTAACTTCGGTCATGGTCATGTGAGGTTCCTTCTCTCATGGCTAGGCCCGGTAGCGACTAGTCCTCGTTGCCGGGCCGTTCAATTGGTTGGCCGATCATGGGCACAGATCCTGTGCCCTGTCAACATGCTTTAGCAACGTGACAGGGCAGGTCAGAACCTCGACTTTCCGGCCCTGGAGCTGGCGGGAGCATCGGCGCCGAAGGGGTGCCGGCAACGGGCGGAGGGACCCACCGGGGGTCTTTAGGTCAGTGGTGTGTGTTGTGTATTTGAGCGGCTCGGGAGCTTCATTCAGACGACCCGTCACGCATCAGCACGTCGTCGGCTCGAAGCACGCCCCGTAGCTCGACGATCGTTCGAGCTACTTCCTCACGAGTGATCTCAGCTCGGAGACATGCAAGCCACAGGGCCAGCAGGTCGGCCGTGTCAATGAGCGCCCCGTTCAAGTCCGCAATGAACTGCCCTCGCTCCACCGGGTTAGACGCCAGCATCTCCGGACGTTCCGATGGGCTCATGCGCTCGTAGAACTGATTCACCATGTACCAAGCGCCACTTGGGGGCTGACCCCGCAGGGCTTCGTAACGCCCGACAAAGCGATTGATGCGGCCGAGGTCCCCTACCGCCGCACCGGATTTCTCGTGGCCTCGCACCTCGGCCAAGACCTCCCAGCCGACTCGGGCCGGGTGCGTGATCCGCAGGTCCTCTAAGAGATCACCCTTAGTTGTTCCCTCGTCGTGGTCGACAACGAGAACCTCGAAGCCGAGATAGCGGAGACATTCAGCAATGACGTCGACTAACGCTTGACCCTTGACTCGCACCAAGCGCCACTCATCGGCCTCGGCTCCAGCCGTCGCTCGCTCAAGGTCTGCCTCGGCGTCGTGGATTCCTGCAAGCAGTGTGCTGGCTTGCTGTTCGAGTTCCTGCTGAAGGCGTGACTTCGTGGCCCTAGCTGTCCGCTGCGCAGGTGTCGCCCAGCGGTCGTCAGTGCGCCACTCATGCGCCGTTGGGAATCGCTCGGGATAAGTCTCACGCCAGACACTTACTGCCAACCGGATCCAGGCCTCACGGTCGGCATCCTCCGGAAGAAACCAGCACTCGCTCATGTCGCCATTCCGCTTGAACGAACCCGCAAGAACGTGACCGCTACCAGCTCGCAGGAAGGGCTCCACCGTTGGGGCATAGACGGCACTTGAGAACGCACCGGTGTAAGAGGAATGCGAGCCGACATACCAATGCGTGCTTCGCTTCTCCGCAGAAGGAACGAGGTCCCGCCGCACGAGTGCCTGTATCTCGGATCGTACGGACCCAGAGACAATCAACTGTTCGGACGTGCACATAGCGGATACGCCCAGGAGGGCACCCCCAGCCTCGGCGCACAAGGCGTCGCTTCCGAAGGCCAAGACGTTCAGCGGGGGAATCACGTTGATCGGGGATGACTCGGTGATGACACAGTCCCACTCCTGCTGCCGCACCGACGACAGGTCGTAGAGGTATCGGTACTCCGGGAACAGCGAGTGCACTGCTTCGAGTTCACCTTCCTCGAAGCCGTAGAACAGAGCACTTGGCCTCGGCTTGACCCCGAGATGAAGATCGGCCGCCATCGACTACGCCGCCACGTCAATGTCGAGGGCGTCAGCCAGAAGGCATTCGATCGCTTCCGCCATCCACCTAGGGTCAACCAGCTGCCGGTTGTTCATCGCCGTCGCCAGGATCAGCGCCAGGACAAGCCGCCTCTCCCGCTCAAGCCGAGGATCTAAGAATCCCATGCATGTCATTCTGACCGGGGCGGGCTGTGGATCGGTAGAGGAACAACCCTGTGACTTGCGGGTGGACAGTGTGTGGACGACCGTCCACATTTCCGGACATCTATCAAGATGCTGGTTCTGCTGGTTTCTCTGAGATGGGCGACGGGACACTTTGCCCATGTAGGTGTGGAAGCCCCTAGCTCAACCCGTAACCAAGTCACGCCCCTTTCCCCGGCCAGTCGTCGGGTGAGGGTGAACAGGCATTCAGCTCATCCCGGCACGACCCTTGATCGGCTACTCGTCCGCCTCGGCAAGGTCCTCACCCTCGCCCTGCGGGTCTGGGACCTGTGGGAGCGCATCCATGGGCGCTAGGAGCCCTTCCAGGGCCGTAGCGGCGGCACTCCGGGCGGCAGGCAATACGTGCGCATACACATCGCCTGTGATCGCTACCGAAGAGTGGCCGAGCATCTCGGAGACGACCTTCAACGGCACTCCCTCCGACAGGAGAAGCGATGCCGCCGAATGCCTGAGTTCGTGTGGGTGCCACTCCCCCACGCCAGCGGCCTTCGTCAACGCCTTGAACTGCCGGCGGCCGTTGTTCGGGTCGTAGCGAGTTCCGGTCGATGTGCTCACGACGTGCTCACCCGACTGCGGCAGGGCTGCGAGCCGGCGACACCAGGACTCGGGCAGCACGACCGACCTCACACTTCCGGCCGTCTTCGTCTCGCCAACCTCGTACCTGCCCTTACCGAGTGCCGTGAGGGAATGCCGTACGAACACTGTGCTCGTGTCGAAGTAGATGTCCGTCCACCTAAGGGCGTACGCCTCTCCGGGGCGTAGCCCACCGCAGAGGCCAAGGATGACGAGTCCCTCCAGAGGATGCTCGTGAGCGGCGGTCAGGAGGAGCCTCGCTTGCTCTGGTGTCAGCGTTCGCCCATGCCGCCGTGGTACTCGTGGCTGTCGCACCTTCCGGGCGACGTTCTCGGAGACGTGCCCTTCTCGCAGAGCATCTCCGAGCATCCGTCGAACGACGGAGTGAAGCAGAGCAACTGACCTTGGCGACAGACCCTCACGTCGCTTCTCGGCGTAGAGCTTCTGAAGATTGGTCGGACCGACCTCGCACAGCGACCCCTCTCCGAACGTGGGGAGAAGATGTCTGCGCAAGACATTCCCGTAGTTGTCCACCGTGCTCGCTCTGACCTGAAGTGGGAGCGAGATCGCAAGCCACTCCTCGACGTACTCCTTGACGGTGATCGCCCCGGCTGCGACGGCCTTCACGGCAGGCGCAGCCTTGAGCTTGGTTACGACCTCTGCTCGGGTCTTGCCGTACACGTACCGACGGACTCGCTCGCCCTCACGCTGCTCTGAGATCACCCCTGCCCATCGACCGTCAGAACGTCGATGAATCGAGCCCTCTCCTGGGGCTCGTCGTGCCTTGCCTGCCATGGTCCCTCCGGATATCTCCGTGGGTGTTGGCAGTCACTTGGCTGTCAAGAAGGCTGTCAGCCTTCCGAGGCAAGAAGCCCAGCCGGTGTCGCCGGGCTTCCTACCTGCGGATATCCGGTGTACGGATGGTCGGGCTGAGAGGATTTGAACCTCCGACCTCTTGACCCCCAGTCAAGCGCGCTAACCAAACTGCGCCACAGCCCGGAGCGGGACACTGTAGCGGTCGGGTCAGAGAACCCAGCTAGCCAGCTGGACGAAGCGCCAGGTCAGGTAGATGGCGAGCGCCAACATGGGCGATGGTGCGCCCACACGTGGGGCACGAGCCGTCGGCCGGCAGCGAGGTCGGCGTCCAGAACCGGCTGCAGTCGTCGCACCACGGCACCACCCCAGGGTGGCAGACCCACCGTTCCTTGGTGTCGGCGGTCCGACCGGCGGACTCCGGATACCAAAGAACGAGACGCCCGTCAGATGCGGCGGATGGCGAGGATGGCGGTGTCGTCGCTGAGGGGGCCGTCGGCGAAGTCCTCGGCCGCCTCCATCAGGGTCTTGCACAGCACGTCGACGTCGGCCCGCGGGTCGCGCCGGATGTGATTGGCGATGCGGTCCTCACCGAAGAGGTGCTCGCCGGTTCGGGCCTCGGCCAGGCCGTCGGTGTAGAGCAGCACCAGGTCGCCGGCGTCGAGCTCGACCTCCCGGCTGGTGAACGACGCGTCGGGCTGGAGCGCGATCAACGGCCCGGTGGCCGGCAGGGGGCGGACGTCGTCGCCGTGCCACGAGAACACGGGTGGGTGGCCGGCCGACGCGTACCGCAGGGTGCCCGCCTCGGTGTCGAAGAGCACCACGGCCATCGAGATGAACTCCTCGGGCCGGCTGCTGAGCAGCTGAGCGTTGAGCTGCTCCAGGGCCTGGGCGGGATCCCGGTACTGGAGCAGGAACACCCGCAAGAGGTGCTTGGCCTGGAAGGCGGTGATCGATGGCTCGATCCCGTGGCCCGACACGTCACCGATGACTGCCGCCACCCGGGTCGGCGAGGTGCGCAACACGTCGTAGAAGTCGCCGGCCATCATCCCCGTGCCCGCCCGGTACAGCGTCCCGATCTCGAAGCCGGGTACGGCCGGCGCCTCCTCCGGCGCCAGACGAGCCGACCACCGGCGGGGGGCCAGCGCCTCCTGGACGAGGACCTCCTCGGCCCGCTGCTCGAGCATGGCGCGCGACTCGGCCAGCCGTGACTGGCTCCACAGCACCCGGGCATAGCGGACCGTCAGGGCAGCAGGCACGAGCATGGCGAAGAGCCCGAGGGTGACCTCGGGCCGAACCGTGAGCGCACCGGCCGAGGCAATTGCCGCCACCAGCACATAGAGGACAGCGGCGTGGAGGTCCTTGAGCATGGCCGCCCGGGCCAGCACCGCGGCCTCTGATCCGGGGCCGCTGCCTGCGGCGATCCTGGCCGCCGCCCGCTGGAGGCGACGGGCCGACCGGGCCCAGACCCACGCTCCGACGAGCGCGGCAAGAACCACGACCGCCAGAACGGGGCGCTCGACCATGCGGGGCGAATCGTACCCTTGAAGCGGTTCGTACGGGCCCGCCGGCCCGGGCTGGCTAGTGCTGCCGCCGCCTGACGCGAATCTTGAGGGGCGTGTTCCCGAAGCCGAAGTGCTCCCGGATCTTGCGCTCGAGGTAGCGGAGGTAGCCCGCCGGTAGGTCGCGGTTGGCGAACAGGGTGAAGGTCGGCGGATCGGTGGCGCCCTGCGTGCCGTACAACACCCGCCCGGCCGGTGCCGGCTGGGCGGCCTGCGCCGCCTGGAGCACCTGGTTCAGCTCACGGGTCGGCACCCGCCGGTGGTACTCCTCGACCGCTTGGGCCAGTGCCGGGACGATGCGGTGGATGCCCTTGCCGCTGAGCGCGCTCCCCTTCATCACTGGCGACTGCGACAGGAAGTGCAGGCGCTCACGGATCTGGAGCTCGACGTCCTCATGCCCCTCGGCGTCGAGGAGCTCCCACTTGTTGAGGAGGATGACGATCGGGCAACCAGAGGCATCGACCCGCTCGGCCAGGCGCTGGTCCTGATGGGTGACTCCCTCCGTGGCGTCGATGACGAGAATGGCGACGTCGGCCTCGTCGATTGCCTGGAGGGCACGAACCAACGAGTAGTACTCGGTGCCCTCGTCGATGCGCGACTTGCGGCGCATTCCCGCGGTGTCGATGAACCGTATGCGGCCGTCTGGCGTGTCGACCTCGGTGTCGATCGTGTCGCGCGTCGTGCCCGGCATGTCGTGCACGACGGCCCGCTCATCGCCGATGAGGCGGTTGAACAGCGTCGACTTGCCGACGTTGGGCCGACCGACGATGGCCACCGCTGGCACGCTCTCGTCGGGCGTGGTGGCCTCGACGTCCTCGTCCTCGCTCTCGACCTCGGGCGGCAGCAGCCGCACGATCTCGTCGAGCAGGTCGCCAGTGCGCCGGCCATGGAGGGCGCTCACCGGCCACGGATCGCCGAGACCGAGCTTCAACAGCTCCCACGCGTCGTTCTCGCGGTTCTCGCCGTCGACCTTGTTGGCGATGAGCAGCATCGGTCGGTCGAGCGCCCGCAACCGGTTGGCCACCGCTCGGTCCTCGGCCGTCGGCCCGACCGACGCGTCGGTCACGAAGAGCACCAGATCGGCGTCGGCCCACGCCCGCTCCGACTGCTTGCTCACCTTGTCGTCCAGGCTGTCGCCCTTGGTCATCCACCCGCCGGTGTCGACGACCAGGAACTGGCGGCCGTTCCACTCGCCCTCGACCTCCTTGCGGTCGCGGGTCACCCCCGGCTTCTCCTCGACGATCGCGGCGCGGCGGCCGACGATCCGGTTCAAGAGGGTCGACTTCCCCACGTTGGGGCGGCCGACGATGGCGACGACGGGCAGGCCCATCAGCGGGCCAGCGCGGCGCGCAGGGCGCCGCCGTCGGTCGGGACGATCTCCACGGCCCGAGGAAGGTCGGCAGGGGTGACGCCGTCGAGGAAGCGACCCTCCGACAGGCAGACATCGGGGAGCAGGTAGCGGTGGCCGTCTGGCTCGCCGGCCAGTGCTCTTGCCAGGTCTTCGCCCGCCAGCAGGCCCGTCACGCCGATGTTGCCGCCGAAGAACTGGTTCTCGACGGTGACCACCCGCACGCCGTCCATGTCAGCGAGCAGGGGCTCGAGCACCCGGGCGCCGTAGCTCCCCGTCAGCACGGCCACTGGTGCGCGGTGCGGCGTTGTCCTCACGGTCACGGTGGTGGCCGCCCGCGGCGCGCGGTATCCCTCGGCCGGGGCCCCGTCGACCCATGAGAAGAAGCCCGACTGCGGACCGGTCGTCGATGCCCGCCGCCCGAGGAACTCCTCGGTGAACAGGCGAGCCATGCCGACGCCGTCCTCGTGCATCTCGAAGCCCTCGTAGGCATCGGCGTCGGGGAAACGCCGACCGGTGAGGAGGTAGTACTCATCGGCGACGAAGGCCAGGCGCCGGCCCAGCAGCCGTTGGTAGATCTCCTGCCAGCGCTCGACGGTGTCCACCACCGCGACGGCCTCGTCGAAGGTGTGCGGCCGCATCGCCGCTTCGGTGCTGTGGGCGCTGACCCCCAGCGGCACGATGCACAACGACGCCAGCTCGGGGTACTCGTCGAGCACCCCGGCCATCGTCGACTCGAGCACAGCGCCATCGTTGACGCCTGGGCACACGACCACTTGCCCGTGCACCGTCACACCGTGGTCGAGGAGCGCCCGCAGCCACCGCAGGCTGGTGGCGCCCCGTCGGTTCCGCAGCATGCGCGATCGCACCTCGGGATCGGTTGCATGGATGCTGACATGCAGCGGCGAGAGGCCTTCGAGGATCACCCGCTCGAGATCGGCCTCGGTGAAGCGAGTCAGGGTCGTGAAGTTCCCGTAGAGGAACGACAGCCGGTAATCGTCGTCCTTCAGGTACAGCGAGCGCCGCATGCCCTTCGGCAGTTGGTAGATGAAGCAGAACTCGCAGTGGTTGTCACACGTCTGGACCTGGTCGAACACCGACGAGTGCACGGCGGCGCCCAACGCCTCCCCGGCCCGCTTCTCGACCACCGTCGTCCGGTCGATCCCCGACCGGCGGACGTCGAGCTCAGGATCCTCGTCATCGACCAGTAGGCGCCACTCGAGCACGTCCCTGGGGGCCCGGCCGTTGACGGCGGTGACCTCGTCACCGGGGAGGAGCCCGGCGGCCTCCGCCGGCGACCCGGGCGCGACGGAGACGACCCGGGGAAAGGACATGGGCCCAGGATACGGACGATGGGGGTCGGCTCCCCCTTCACGCGGCGCTCTCGGCGCCGTACCGTGCCGCAATGAAGCGTTGTGCGACCCTTCGGCGCGGGGCGAGCCTCGCTGTCATCATCGGCATCCTCGTGCTCGCGGGACCGCCGGCGGTCGCCAAACCGGCCGCGACGACGAAGGCGAAGCCCAAGGCGGCGGCGACCAAGAAAGGCGCGCCAGCCAAGAAGACGGTCAAGAAGGCGCCACCCACGACCGTCCCCACGCCGGCGCAGGACGCGGCGATCGAACGCAAGGCCCTCCCGACCGTCGCCGACATGGGGCCCGACTGGGGCGCGAACCCGGCGCCCGACACCGTGCAGGGGGTCGGCCTCCTGTTCGCGTGCGATGCCCTGCCAGCGGTGGCAGCGACGGCCGACTCGGCAGCCATCCTCTTCGACAAGACCGGCCGGACCCTGGCCGTCGTCATGTCGGCGTACAAGGACGTCGCAACGGCGACGAAGGTCCTCGGGCTCTGGGCAGACGCGGCGGCGCCGACGTGCCTCTCGAACAAGATCCGCGATCAGCTGCTCGAGGCACTCGGCGACCAAGCGACCATCGAGTCACTCGATGTCAGGCCGCTGCCGCCACAGCCAGTGGGTGAGCAGGCGGCCCTGCTGTACACCAACGGCAACCTGGGGGCCGATGGCCAGACGTCGGGTTTCGTGGTCAACGACTTGGTGGTGCGGCAGGGCCGATTCGTGTTCCTCGTCGAGGCGCTCGTCCCTGACAGCACCGCCGACGTCGACGTCTACGCCCTCGCCAAGAAGCTCGTGCCCCGCCTGAAGGGCTGACCGGCTCCTCCCCTACCCTGGCCCCATGGCCGTCGAGAAGGTGCTGCTCGCCGCTCCCCGCGGCTTCTGTGCCGGCGTCGAGATGGCCATCAAGGCGTTGGCCTGGATGGTGCGGGCGTTCGAGCCACCGGTGTACTGCTACCACGAGATCGTGCACAACCAGGCAGTCGTCGACCGCTTCCGGCGCCAAGGCGTCGTGTTCGTCGACGATGTCGCCGAGGTGCCTGCTGGCGCGCCCCTGATGCTCTCCGCCCACGGCTCCCCGCCCGAGGTCGTGGCCGCGGCCGCGGCCAACGGCGGGTTCGTGGTCGATGCCGTGTGCCCGCTCGTCACCAAGGTCCACCACGAGGTGAAGGTGCGGGCGGGCAAGGGCTACACCGTTCTCTACGTGGGCCATGAAGGCCACGACGAAGCCGTCGGCACGATGGCCGTGGCGCCGGAGTCGATCCGCCTGGTGGAGACCGAGGGCGACGTCGGCGCCCTCGACGTCGACGGCCCGGTCGCCCTCCTGGCCCAGACCACCCTGTCGCATCACGACCGGGCCGACGTGCTGGCGGCCGCCGAGCACCGCTACCCCGACCTCTGGATGCCGGGCCGGAGCGACCTCTGCTTCGCCACCACCAACCGGCAATCCGCCCTCCAGCAGCTGGCCCCCAGGGCCGACGCCGTGGTCGTCATCGGTTCGGCCAACTCGTCGAACACCGTCGCCCTCGCCAAGGTCGCCACCGCTGCCGGCGCACCCCGGGTGCTGCGGGTCAACGGCCCCGACGAGCTGCCCGACGACCTGGCCGGCGTCGTGGCGGTCACCGCCGGGGCCTCGGCGCCCGAGGAGCTCGTCGACGCGGTCATCGCCCGCCTCGCGCCCCGAGACGGCGTCGAGGAGGTGTCGTTCACCGACGAGGATGAGTACTTCCCGCCGCCCCGCGCCCTGCGCGACCTGTTGAGCGCCCTCGAGATCGCCGTCTCCCGCAGCACCAACGCGCCGGTCGCCGCCGCCCGGACGGCCGACCGCGAGGTGGCCGCGACCGACGTGCTGGCGGCCCTCACGACCTGAGAGACTTGGCCCATGCCGCTTCCCGACGGTTGCCATCTCGAGGGGAACGAGCTCGTGTTCTACGAGCTGGCCAACGAGGAGACCCTCGCCAACGAGGAGGGCCTCTACGAGCACACCTGCTTCGTGGCGTGCACCAACGCCCTCCGGCCCCTCGGCGGGACGACGGTGAAGCGCTTCGACTACCCGGAGATCGAGCTCACCGAGGCCCTCGACTGGGGCGGCCGGCTCCTCACCGGTGAGGCCATCGCCCTCTATCGCGAGCAGGGCTACCTGATGTGCCAGCTGCGCTTGCCGGTTGCGCCGATGGGCGGGCCGGTACCGGAGGGCGCCCCGGAGCGCCCCGCCGACCACCCGGCGACGAGCTAGCCCCTTCAGGCGCCGGCTCGCGCCTGCGCCTCGTCGAACAGCAGCTGGAGCTCGTGACGGAGCCGTTCGGTCAGCTCCCGTACGGCCCGGCGAGGCACGCGCTCGCCTTCCGCTGGCGGTGACACAGCGATCGGCGGTCCGATCACCATCGTCAGCTTGACCGGCCGGATCATCCGAGCACCTTTGGGCATTGCCCGCTCCGAGCCACCGATTCCGACGGGGACGATCGGCACGCCGGCCCGGAGCGCTACATAGGCCACGCCGTCGAACATCTCCTCGATCACCGGGCCCGACTGGCGCGTCCCCTCCGGAAACATCACCAGTGGCTCGCCGCCCTCGAGCACCTTCTCGCACCGCCGCATCGCCTCGCGGTCGGCGCTCCCCCGGTGCACGGGGAACCCGCCCAGGCTGGTGAAGAACCAGGCCGACCACCGGTACTTCCACATGGCGTCCTTGCCCATGTAGCGCAGGCAACGACCGGTGACAGCCGAGACCAACGGTGTGTCGACGTTGCTCCGATGGACGGGAGCGAGGATGAACGGCCCGGTCACGGGGACGTGTTCACGTCCCACGATCTGCAAGCGCCAGAACGACTTCCCGAAGAGGTACATGAGGTTGCGGACGACGGCGTACCACGCGACCTGCGCCGGCGACAGCGCGCCCTCCGCCTTCACAGGTGGCGCAGCACCTCGGCCACGACCTCGTCGATCGAATGGTCGGTCGTGTCGATCAGCACGGCATCGTCGGCCATCACCAGCGGGCTGTGGTCCCTCGACGAGTCGCGGGTGTCGCGGCTGGCCAGGTCGGCCGCGACCCGGTCGTAGTCGAGGTCCTCGATCTCCTTGTGCCGGCGCCCGGCCCGCACGTCGAGGTTGGCGGTCAGGTACACCTTGAGGTCGGCGTCGGGGCAGACGACCGTGCCGATGTCGCGCCCCTCGATCACGCCACCGTCGTGGGCTCGCACCCACTCCCGTTGGCGTGACCGCAGCTCGGCGCGTACCTCGGGATTGGCAGCGACCGCGCTCACCGCGCTGGTCACGGCCGGGCCCCGGATCTCCACGGTGGCGTCCACCCCGTCGACGGTCACGGCGTCGTCGCCCTGGCTGATCTCGACGTCGCGCGCGACCTTCGCCACCGCCTCGACGTCCTCGGGATCGAGGCCCCGGCGCAGGACAGCGAAGGCGACCGACCGGTACATGGCGCCGGTGTCGAGGTACGAGAGCCCGAGCTGCCCCGCGACAGCGCGGGCGACCGTGGACTTCCCTGAGCCCGAGGGCCCGTCGATGGCGATCACCTGCACAGCCGGCAACCTAGCGACGGCGGAGCCGGTCGAAGGTCGACCAGAACTCGGGAAAGGTCTTGGCCACGCAGCCGGGGTCGTCGATCTCGATGCCCGGCACCCGCAGCCCCAGCAGGGCAAAGCTCATGGCCATGCGGTGATCGTCGTAGGTCCTGATGGTCGCACCGTGCATTGGCGCCGGATGGATCTCCCAGCCATCCTCCGTCGTGTTGATGTCGACGCCCACCCGGCGCAGCTCCGTTGCGACCGCCGCGATCCGGTCGGTCTCATGGCCCCGGATCACATCGATGCCCCGCACCCGGCTCGCTCCCACGGCGAAAGCGGCCACTACGGCGAACGTCTGGGCCATGTCGGGCATCCCCGAGAGATCGACGTCGATCCCATGCAGCGGTCCCCCCAGTACCGACACGCTGTCATCGGTCAGGGCAGGTGAGGCACCCATCCGGTCCAGCAGCTCGATGAAGCGGACATCGCCCTGCAACGAGCCCTTGCCGATGCCCGGAACCGTGACGCGCCCCCCCGTGATGGCCGCGGCGGCGAGGAAGTACGACGCATTCGAGACATCGGGCTCGACGGCGAACTCGCGGGCCCGGTACCTGGCAGCGGGCACGTCGAGATGGTCGAAGCGGACACCGAAGGCGTTCATCACGGCCACGGTCATGTTGACGAATGGTGCGGCCACGAGCTCCGTAGTGAGCGAGAGGCTCAGACCGTTGGGGAAGGCAGGTGCGGCGAGCAAGAGGCCAGACACGAACTGGCTCGACACGTTGCCTGGGACTGAAACCTCGCGCCCTGTTATCGGCCCGGATATCACTACCGGCAGGTGCCCGGCTTGGCCCTCTTCCGACACCCTTGCACCCAAGTCCCGTAGGGCGTTGAGCGCTGGGCCCATCGGACGACGGCGGAGCGGGGCATCGCCGTCGAGTCGATAGCGACCTCGACCTACGGCCAACAGAGGCAAGAGGAACCGGCTCGTCGTTCCGGACAAGCGCGCATTGAGATCAGCGGGCAGCATGCTGAGCTCGCCTGCCATACCCGTGACGACCATCGTTGTGCCGTCGACGTCGATCTCGACACCAAGAGCCCGGAGGCACTCGATCATGGCGTCGGTGTCGTCGGCGACCAGCGCGTTGCTGATGGTGCTGGTGCCCTCGGCCAAGGCCGCCGCCACCAGCGCCCGGTTGGTGAGGCTCTTGGACCCCGGGACCTCGATGACAGCGTCGGGTGGGGCCTCAAGGGGGCTGACGAGTCGTGGCGCGCTCACCGCAGCACGCTCACGACAGGATGCGCACAGCCGGGCGATAGCCGCGCGCCACCAGGCCGCCGCGCAGGAGATCGATGGCCTTCTGCTCGACCATCAGGATCAACACGCCGGCCCCACCCTCGCCGGAATGGGCGATCTCGAGGTCGACGATGTTCACGCCGAGCTCGCTGGCCAGCGTCGTGATCTCCGCCAACACGCCGGGACGGTCGGGTACGGGCACCCGCAGCTCGGCCAGCTCACCGGGGGCGGCGCCGCGGCGAGGGAGGTTGGTGCGAGCGGTACGGGCCCGCTCGAGCGAGGCGAGCAAACCGGCTCGGTCCTCCGACGCCACGGTCTCCCGCATCGATCGCAGGGCCGCCTCCAGGCGCCCGAGCACCTCGACGATGGCGTCGCGGTTCTCGACGCAGATGTCGGGCCAGATGCCGGGATGCCCGGACGCGATGCGCGTCATGTCGCGGAAGCCGCCGGCGGCCAGGCGCAGGAGGGCGGCATGCTCCTGCGCGCCCTCCGACGCCAGCTGCATCAGCGTGGCCGCGGTCAGATGGGGAACGTGGGAGACGACGGCGACCAGCTCGTCGTGGCGGCGGGGTGGCAGCTCGACCACATCGGCACCGAGCGAGGCGACCAGTGACCGCACGAGCGAATGGGCGTCGGCATCGGTGTTCTCGACTGGCGTGAGCACCCACACGGCGCCGGCGAAGAGGTTGGCGTCAGCGCCCTCGACGCCCTCCTGCTCGCTGCCGGCCATGGGATGGCCACCGACGAACCGGGGATGGTCGACGGCGGCGACCACGGTGGACTTGACGCTGCCGACG
The DNA here is from genome assembly GCA_019510095.1 of Acidobacteriota bacterium. Lineage (GTDB taxonomy): Bacteria > Actinomycetota > Acidimicrobiia > Acidimicrobiales > CADCSY01 > JAEKLB01. The sequence continues at coordinate 14,790 of JAEKLB010000086.1, forward strand.
TCGGTGACGACACCGCCCCCGGCCAACGCCTTGGCTGCCTCGGCGGGCACGGCCCCGACCGGCGTGGCAATCACGGTCAGCTCGGCGAGGGGGTCGTCGCCGATGGCGTCGAGGGCGCCGAGATCGAGCGCCCGCGCTGCCCGTGCCCCATCTTGGTCGCGCCCGGTGACGTACCACCCGCGCTCGCGCAGCGCGAGCCCGATGGAGCCGCCGATGAGCCCGGTGCCCACCACGACGGCGCGACGCTGCGGGTTCACGACGGCAGGTCGTCGCGGAGGTGCTTGGCGCCCTCGAGGTAGACGTGCCTGAGCTCGGTCCGTGACCGCTCGGTCGTGAGGTGCATCATCACCCGGATGCAGCGCTGAATCCCGCCGTCGACGCCGATCTCGCTGGCACCGAGCAGGGGCACGTCGCCGAGCCCGATCGTGCGAGCGGCGGTGGCGGGGAACATCGAGTGGATGTCGGGCGTGGCCGTGAAGATGATGCTCACCAGGTCGTCATGGGCGACGTCGTTGCGGTCGAGCATCTCCTGCAGCAGGATCACCACTCGCTCGGTGATCTGCTCGGGGACGTCGTCGTCGACAGTGGTCGCGCCGCGAAGCGCACGGAGGGCCGGGGACACGGCCGGGGATGGTAGAGGCCAGCGCAGCCGACCCTCCGCCCGGGCCACGGCGTTCAGGTAGGCCAGACCACCTGGCACGCCCCCGGCCAGGTATTCGTTCACCTCGGCCCGGCCGCGGCCTGGCCCAGGGCCCGGACCTCGTCGAGGGTCAGCGGGCGCCACTCCCCCGGCTTCAGCCGGCGATCCTGGAGGGGGCCGATCCTCGTTCTGACCAGGCGGACCACCGGGTGGCCGACCTCCTCGCACATGCGCCTGACCTGGCGGTTGCGGCCCTCGTGGATCACCAGGGTGAGGACGTTGGGCGGCCGGAGCGACACCTTGGCCGGTGCGGTGCGGCCGTCGTCGAGCTCGACTCCCTCACGCAGGGCCCGGACCGCGGCCCGCCCCGGCTGGCCCTCGACCTCGGCCACGTACTCCTTCTCGACGCCGAAGGAGGGATGGGTGAGCTGGTGGGTCAGGGCGCCGTCGTTGGTGAGCAGCAGGAGACCCTCGGTGTCGATGTCGAGACGCCCGACCGGGAAGACCCGGGGTTCCGCGGGCACCAGGCCCACGACGGTGGCCCGGCCCTGCGGGTCCGACGCGGTGGTGACCACACCCCTGGGCTTGTTCAGGAGGTAGTGGACGAGGTCGGCCCGCAGCGGGATCGGCGCCCCGTCGATCGCCACCACGTCGTGGTCGACCTCGACCCGGCGGCCGAGCACGGCCACCTCGCCGTTCACCGTGATCCGGCCGTCGGCGATCAGGTCCTCGCAGACCCGGCGGCTGCCGATCCCCACAGCGGCAAGCACCTTCTGCAACCGCTCGCCGCTGTGCTCCATGGGACGAGGACGCTACGCGTACCTGCGCACCTGAGCCCGCAGGGCGAACCCAGCGACAGGGACGCCAGTCAGCTACGCGTGCCCACCGTCATCGCCACCGTCATCGCGACCGGGGTTCTCCTCCGGTGCTGGCGCCACGGCGTCGGGAGTGACCCGAAGGCCCGCCTCGAGCGCTTCCATCACCTCGGGCCCGGGCACGAACTCGCCCAGGGCGGGCAGGTCGTTGAGGCTGTCGATGCCGAGTCGCTCCAGGAACAGGCGGGTGGTGCCGAACAGCACCGCCTGGCCCGGGCCGGGGTCACGGGCCACCTCGGCGATGAAGCCGCGGGTCTGCAGCGTCCGCATCACGCCGTCGACGTCGACCCCGCGGATCGCCGCCACCTGGGCCCGCGACAGGGGCTGCTTGTAGGCGACGATCGCCAGCGTCTCCAGGGCGGCCGCCGACAGGCGGGCCGACTGGCCTTCGAGCACGAAGCGCTCGATGTAGGGGGCGAGGTCGGGTGCCGTCTGGAACCGGTATCCCCCCGCCACCCGCACCAGGATGAAGCCGTGGCCATCGACCTCGTAGCCCGCTGCCAGCTCGCCGCACAGCGCCTCGACCCGGTCGACCGGGATCTCGAGCAGCTGGGCCAGCAGGTTCGGCGGTACCGGTTCGTCGGCGACCAGCAGGATGGCCTCGAGCGCCCGATGGGTCTCGGAGAGGCTCAACCGTCGTAGGCGTCGATGCCGGCAAGGGCGAAGGAGGCGTCAGCGCCGTCGGCCGTTCCCAGCCACACGATCTCGATGTCGGCGAAGCTCCGTGACTGCTCGAGGTCGACGAGGCCCTGCTTGAACAGCTCGAGCAGGGCGAGGAAGCGCACCACGACGTCGAGCCGCTCGACCAGCGACGCGGTAAGGCGGCGGAAGCCGATGCGGCCCACCCTCGGCAGCTCGTCGAGGAGCTCGACCACGGCGTCGGACACGTTGGCCCGGATCATGTGGAGATGGCTGACGTCGACCCGCGGCGTCGGCTTGGGCGTGACCGCCCGCAGGAACGCGGCCTTCAGGTCGACCGGCTTCACGCCCGCCAGCAGGTCGGGGAACAGGGCGAGGAAGCGGTCCTCGACGAGCCCGGCGGTGCGGGGGAAGGAACGGCCGGCGTCTTCGCCCATCGCCGAGAGGGCGCGGGCGGCGTCCTTGAACGTCTTGCACTCGAGCAGCCGGGCGAGGAGGAGGTCGCGCTCCTCCCACAGGGCGAACTCGTCGTCGAGGTCGACGTCGTCGCGCCCCGGCAGCAGGCGCCTCGCCTTCAGCTCGATCAGGGTCGCGGCGATCAGGAGGAACTCGGTGGCCACCTCGAGGTCGACGATCTCCATGCGGTCGATCTCGGCGAGGTAAGCGTCGACGATCCGCGACAGGCTCACCTGGTACAGGTCGACCTGCTCCCGCATGATCAGGTGCAGCAAGAGGTCGAAGGGTCCCTCGTAGACAGGAGTCTGGACCTCGTACGGCACGGTCAGAGGGTAATTGCGGTGCTCACCATCTGGGTGCACCCCCTAGGGTTGGCCGCCGTGACCAGGGTGCTTTCCGGGATTCAGCCCTCGGGCGAGCTCAACCTCGGCACCTATCTGGGGGCCCTGCGCCGCTTCTCCCAGGGCTCCGGCGACGACGACTCGTACTTCTGCATCGTCGACCTCCACGCCGTCACTGTGCCCCAGGAGCCGGCGCAGCTCCGGGCCCGGACCCTGAGCACCGCCGCCCTCTACCTGGCGTCGGGCCTCGACCCGGAGACCGCGACGATCTTCGTCCAGAGCCATGTGCCTGAGCACACCGAGCTGGGCTGGCTCATGGAGTGCACTGCGAGCTTCGGCGAGCTCAGCCGGATGACGCAGTTCAAGGAGAAGTCGGACGGGCGGGAGTTCGTCTCTGCTGCCTTGTTCACCTACCCGGCGCTGATGGCGGCTGACATCCTCCTGTACAACGCCGACCGGGTGCCCGTCGGCGACGACCAGAAGCAGCACCTGGAGCTGGCGCGTGACCTGGCCATCAGGTTCAACAGCCGGTATGGGGCGGTCTTCACCGTGCCCGAGCCCGACATCCCCCGCACCGCCGCCCGGGTGATGGACCTCCAGGAGCCCACCCGCAAGATGTCGAAGTCGGTCGAGTCCCCCCAGGGCACGGTGCTCATGCTCGACCCGCCTGCCGACATCGAGCGCAAGTTCAAGCGAGCCGTCACCGACGCCGAGTCAGAGGTGCGCTTCGACCCCTCGGCCAAGCCCGGCGTCTCGAACCTCCTCTCGATCCTCGGGGCGGCCACCGGGCACGATCCCGCCAGCCTGGCCGGGACCTACAGCCAGTACGGCCCGCTCAAGGCCGACACGGCCGCCGCCGTCATCGCCCTGCTCGGACCCATCCAGGAGCGCTACGCCGCCCTCATGGCCGACCCCGGCCATCTCACCGACATCCTGGCCAAGGGCGCCAGCCGCGCCCGCGAGGTCGCCGCCCCCACCCTCGAGCGGGCCCGCACCGCCGTCGGCCTCCTCCCCCGCTAGGCCCTCCCGCTTTCGTTCTTTGGCGACTGGTGGGCGGCGGAGGGCCTTGAGTCGCCAAAGAACGAGGGGGTCAGTCGTCGTCGGCGGCCTTCAACGCCGTGGCTACCCGTGGGTCGAGGGTCCAGCGGGACGGGGGCAGGTGGTGCTCGGCGGCCCAGGTGACGGTGAGGGGGTCGCTTCCGGCGGCCGTCAGGAGCCGGGCGCCAAGGACGTCGTGGCGGAGGTAGGCACGGAACCGGCCGCCGACCCGGTCGCGGCCGCGGGCCATGCCCCACAGGGTGGCGACGACCCGCTGGAAGGTGCCGAGCCCGCTTTCGACCTTGCCGGCGTCATGCAACAGGGCAGCGGCCAGGACGGGTCGGGTCGTGGCGGCGCCGAGGTGGTCGGCAGCCGTGCGGGCGACGGCCACCGCATGGCGGCGATCGGTGCCCGACATCCGGGCCCACACGGCCCGCTCGCCCGGCCCCAACTGGTCCCGAGCCCAGGTCTCGTCGCCCGGCGCCGGGCCGCCAGGGCGCAGCGATCCGATGAACCGCCGGGCCAGGTGCGTACAGTCGGTCACAGGAACCGTTCCCAGAGGCGCAGCGCGGGGTCGAAGACCCGGTCGAGGGCGCCGGGCAGCAGGAAGATG
>JAEKLB010000209.1 GCA_019510095.1 Acidobacteriota bacterium
GGTGCCGTGCTGGCATCGATCCTGCCCATCGCCTTCGGGGCCTTCGACGGCCGGTGGAAGCTGGCCGACGCCGACCACGCCGAGGCCATGTCGTTCGTCGCCAGGTCGTCCGCGTCGTCCGCCTCGGGCTCCCCGGATGGCCAAGCGGCGGCCGGCTCGTTCCGGGTGCTGTGGCTGGGGGCGCCCGAGGTGCTCCCGGTGGCGGGCTACCCGTTGGCCGACGACCTCGACTACGCGCTCACCGTCGACGGCACCGGTACCTTCCCCGACCGCCTGGCGGCGCCGGCCTATGGCTCGACCGCACTGGTGGCCGAGGCGCTGCGGGCGGCCGCATCGGGCAGCACCGACCGGCTGGGCCGCCTCCTGCGCCCCTTCGGCGTGCGGTACGTGGCGGTGGTCGAGCGGGCGGCACCGAGCCGCACCCACGCTCTTCGCCGCCCGCTGCCGCGCGGGTTGGCCGCCAGCATCGCCCGCCAGCTCGACCTCCAGGGCACCGAGATCGACGCCGACCTCACGGTCTATGCCAACGACGCCTGGTCGCCGGTGCGGGCGGTGCTGCCCGACGACGCGTCCGCCGTGCTCGACCGCCCGACGCCGTTCGCGCCGGCCGCCGCCGGCGACCTGCCCAACGGCGTGGGTGTGCTGCAGCCGACGTCGCGCGCTGACCGGTTCACGGGGAGCACGCCGGCCGGCGAGGCGTACGCCGCCTGGTCGAGCGACGACCGCTGGCACCTGACCGTCGATGGCCGCCGGCAGCCCCATCGTGAGGCACTGGGTTGGGCCAACGCGTGGTCGTCCGACGCCGGCCGGGCCACGCTCGCCTACGCCAGCCCGCCGTTGCGGTTGCTGTCGGTGCTCCTGCAGCTCGCCCTCTGGTTGGGGAGCATCGTGCTGGTGGTGCGCTGGCGCCGGCGACTGGTCGCCGAGTCATGAGCGAGCTCCGCGAGCGAATCATGGACAACGCGCCGAAGGGGGCAGCTGTGAGCGAGCGCCGGATACCGGTCGTCGCCGTCCTCGCCGTCGCCCTCGTCGCCCTGCTCGTCGGGGGTGAAGGCGGTGATCGCCACGTCACCTTCGGCCAGGTCGACGCATCGGCCCTCCCGGCAGCCGACCCGGTCGGCAACCTGACCTCCACGTGGTTCTGCGCAGCGGGCTCGGCGACGCGGGGCGGCCCGGCCAACCTCACGGTGGCCGTGGCCAACCCGTCGGCCGGTACGCGCAAGGGATCGGTGACCT
>JAEKLB010000166.1 GCA_019510095.1 Acidobacteriota bacterium
GAGCGGCTGCCCTTCGAGGTGGCGGCCCGCCTGACCCACGACGAGGTGCGCACCATCCTGGAGCGGTCGCTGGAGCACCTGCCGATCGGTGGGCAGGACGGCATGGTCGCCGACGACGAGACGGTCGCCCACATCCAGGCCCGTGGGGGCGATTGGACGGATGCCGACGTGTGGACGGTGGTGGATCTGGAAGTGCTCTACCTCGAGGCAATTGGGGCGATAGGCTTTCCGCCACCAGAGAGAGGAGGTGGTCCAACTGCAGAGTCACTGTAGGACCCTGGAGGTGGTTGGCCGCTAGTTGCGGCTGACGGACCACCTGGCGAGTCCTTGCCAACCACCCCCGAGTCGCCGGCCGGCAATGGTCCTCCCGGTACCAACGGCTCTCGGGACAACATCCGTTTCTATGCGATGAGGGAGCGCTCCGGCGCTCCCTCATCCGCGTCCCGGGCGCAGTACGTTCTCGGGCCATGTCGAGGCCGAGGCAGTTCGAGCACTTCCGCTACATGGGCGACAAGCGCACCCAGGTCGTGCACGACCTCGACAACGCCACCGACGCCTGTGCCATCGACGACATCGTGGCGGCCGAGACCTATCTGGCCTTCGGCCCCGACGACCTCGTCGAGGCCCGCAACCGCTCCTATCGCCCCTGCCGCCACTGCACCACGGCGACCGCCGGCGAGGACGCCGCCTGACCGTTCTTGACCGCACCCGGTTGGGAGCAGCAGTTACGCCTTGACCAGCTCGCGGAGGCGGTCGGCCAGGGCCTGATCGCCGAAAAGCTCGAGGCCGTCGATCGGGCCGCGGCCCCAGAGCCACAGCTCGAGGTCGGCGGCGGGGCCCCGGACTGCCAGGTCGCCCTTGGCGTGGCCGTGCTCGACGGCGACGCCGTCGGCGCCCAGGGTCAGCAGCCACTCGCCGTCGGCATCAGTGGCGTGGAGGTGCACGGTCTCGCCGGTGCCGGCGGCCGTGGCGGCCGTGCGCGGCACGGTGAAGGTCGAGAGCAGCTCGTCGATGCCGTCGACGGCTTCCTCGGGGGCAATGGGGGTGACCTCGGCCCCGACGGCCTGCTCCACGTCGACGCGGTGGATCATCGTCTCGTGCGCCATCCGGCGGGGCCAGAACGATGCCCGGCCGACGGTCGGGTCGAGCGTCCAGGTGGGTCGGTCGGCGGCACCGGTGCCGAGGGCGCTCAGCAACGCCGTGAGCCCCTCGTCGTAGGTCTCGAGGATCTGCTCCTTGGCCGGCGACGGCAACGAGTCGTCCCGGCGGAAGAAGCTCTCCTGGTCGTCGGCTTGCAGCCCGGCGGTGACCCGGGCGTGGACGAAGGCGAGGTGGCGGACCAGCTTGCTGACGTCCCAGCCGGGCGTTGCCGGCACCTCGGCCGAGGGGTCCCGGCGGGCGGCGGCGGCGAGAGCCCGGCCCTCCCGATCGACGATGGTGGCGTAGTCGAGTGCAGCGGTTCCGGCCATTGGCGGGGACGGTAACTGACCCGTCGGTACCCTCACCGCTGGTGCGTGACGAGTTCGAATCGGAGGGCCTCCGGCTGGCGGCGCATCTGGCCCGGCCGGCCGAGGGAGCAGCGGCGCCGGGCCGCCCCGGGCTGGTGCTCTGCCACGGCTTCCCGTCCGGGCCGAAGTCGGCCGCCGCCTCGGGCCAGACCTATCCGGAGCTGGCCGACCGCATCGCCGACGACACCGGTTGGACGGTGCTCAGCTTCAACTTCCGGGGCACCGGCCAGTCGGCGGGCGACTTCTCCCTCGGCGGCTGGCTGCAGGACCTTCGTGCCGCCGTCGACCACCTGCTCGAGGTGGCGGAGGGACGCGGGGTGTGGCTGTGCGGGGCCAGCACCGGGGGCTCGCTCGCCATCTGCGCGGCAGCCGAGGACGAGCGGGTGCGAGGTGTGGCTGCCCTGTCGGCCCGGGCCGACTTCGACGACTGGGCGTCGCACCCGCGCCGCTTCCTCGAGCACGCCCGGGAGATCGGCGTGATCCGCGATCCCCGGTTCCCGCCTGATGCCGACCGATGGGTGCGGGAGCTGCGGGAGACCAGGCCGCTCACCCTGGCCGCCAAGCTCGCCCCCCGGCCCCTCCTCTTGATCCAGGGATCCGACGACGACCTCGTGCCGGCGCTCGATGCCCGGGCCCTCGCCGACTGGCACGGCTCAGCTGAGCTGCGGATCATCCATGGCGCCGGCCACCGCCTCCGGCACGACCCCCGGGCCATCGCCGTGCTCCTCGGCTGGCTCGAGCGCCAGGACACCATCATCCCGGCCTGACCCCGTCCCCTTCTGCGTCGTCGAGGGGCCCGCCACGGGCCTCAGGACGACACAGAACGATCGAGGGCGGTGTCGATGGCGGTGCGGAGGGCGCGAGCGGCCGCCTCGGGCTCGGTCGACTGGGTGAGCCAGCGGACCACCACGAACCGGCGGGCGCCGGCGGCGGCCATGCCGGGGACCGACGCGGGCGTGGCGCCGCCGGTGACGAACCACGGCCGGGTCTCGGGCGAGGCCGCCGCGTGGCGGAGGTAGTCGAGCCCAGTACCCGTTCGGCCGGGCTTGGTCGGGGTGGCAACGACGGGGCCGGCGGACAGGTAGTCGGCGGCGTTTTCCGACGCCGCGTCCCATTCGCCGGGCGCATGGGTGGAGAACCCGATCACGGCGTCGGGGCCGAGGATGCGGCGGCACAGCTCGGGCGGGGCGTCGTCCTGGCCCACGTGCACGCCGTCGGCGCCCACCTCGAGGGCCAGGTCAGGACGGTCGTTGAGCAGGAACGGAACGCCCAGACCCCGGCACACCCGGAGCGCCAGGCGGGCCCGCTCCAGCAGCGGCCGGGCATCGAGGTCCTTGTCGCGGAGCTGGACGATGTCGACCCCGCCCCGGATGCAAGCGGCGATGAAGCTCTCCAGGTCGGGCCGGTCGCCGGTGCAGAGGTACAGCCGTCGATCGGCAAGGCGGTCCCGCATGCTGGTCACCGCCTGATGTTGCCTCATCGTTGACCGCACGCCTCCTGTCGCCAACACTGTCAGTGAGGTGGACGAGCGACAGACGAGAACGGGCGAGGCCCATCACGCGGTGCGGCGGGCCTTCGAGGACGCCGTGCTCGAGACGATGCGCGTCGCTCGTCGCGATGCCCAACCGGCGTCACTGGTCGTCGCCACCGTCATGGGTCTGGCGCCGGTGAGCATCCTCGGCGGCGCCTCCGCCGTCGAGCGGACCGTCGCCCGGGTGCTCGCCCTGGTGCGTGATCTGACGCCCCGCGGCGCCAGGGTCGAGCTGATCGGCGGCACCGAGATCGGGATCCTGCTGCCCGGCGCCGACGAGGCGATGGTCGGCTCGGTGTGCCGCGACATCGAGCTCGGGGTGGAGCTCCTCGATCGGGAGTTCCCCAACACCCGCCTCGGCTTCGCCGTCGGCATCGCCGTCGGGCCCGATCCGGCACCGGGCGCCGATGCCGATCTGCTGTGGCGCACGGCTGACCGTGCCTTCCGCAACCGCGCCACCGTCGTGCAGCAGGGCGTCCAGAACCTCATCCTCCCTGGGGCGGTCACCCTCGACGAGGTGGCCCGCCGGCTGCTCGAGACCGGGGTGGCGACCTACGCCCTCGAGGCATCGACGCTCCTCATCGGCGAGCGGCAGTGGTCCGTGCCCGAGCCGCCGCCCGAACGGTCGCCCGACGGCATTCGTGAGCTGATCTCCTCGGGCGGTGCATCCGTCGGCATCTGGCACTGGTGGGGCGAACGGGGCACGCCCGATCCGTTGGCCCTCGACGAGGTCTTCCTGGCGGTTGCCAACGCCGTCGAGCGCGTCCTCGCCGTGGAGTCCTCTGAGCGCCGTGCTCGGCGGGACGGGCTGACCGGCCTCCTCAACCGCGAAGGCCTCAGCCA
>JAEKLB010000167.1 GCA_019510095.1 Acidobacteriota bacterium
GCGCCGCCTTCTTGATCGGAGCCGCCTTCTTGATCGGCGCCGCCTTCTTGATCGGAGCCGCCTTCTTGATCGGAGCCGCCTTCTTGATCGGAGCCGCCTTCTTGATCGGAGCCGCCTTCTTGGCCGGAGCCGCCTTCTTGATCGGAGCCGCCTTCTTCGCCGGAGCCGCCTTCGTGGCCGGAGCCGCCTTCGTGGCCGGGACAGAGGTCGTGGCGGGCGCCTCGCTGGCCGGCGCCTCGGGAACGCCGGTCAGCACCAGCTGCGCGGCGGTGACGTCGGCGGGCGCCTGCGCCAGCTGCTCGCGCAGTTCGGCGAGCGCGTCGAGGACAGACGCGCGAGCGGCGCCCGCCTGCTCGCGGCTGGCAACGACCTCGATCTCGTCGGCGTACAGCTCCGGCAGGAGCGGCAGGATCTGCGCGACCGTCAGGTCGTCGTAGTCGGCGATCGGGAAGAACTGGTCGGCTGGGGTGGCCTCGACGACGGCGTCGGCGGCGGGTACTGCCGGCTCCGGCTCAGGCTCCGACTCGACGTCGGGCTCGATGACGACGACCGACTCGAACTCGGGCTCCGGCTCGGCCAACGCCTCGGGCTCGGCCGTCGCCGCGGGGACCGACGCGGGCTTCGGCTTCATCCTGGTCGCCACGACGAGGAGCACGCCGGCGACGACCGACGCGGCGATCGACGCGTAGATCAACCCCAGGCCCGAGTCGGCCAACAAGCCGAGCACGAGCAGCACTGCGGCCAGCAGCACGAGGACGAAGCTGATGAGAACGAGCACAGACGTCACCATCCCTGGGAGTCACGGAAGGCGGGCATCCTAGGCCAGCCCCGCGGCGGAGCCGACTCTCCGTCAGCCCCTTCTTGGCTGTTCGAAGGCGATCAGCGCCGAGTGCGACGGCGGCGGAAGCGCCCGGGAGGACCCAGCGGATCGTGGGTATCGCCTTCGCCCTCGTACCGCGGCTCGTCGGTGTCGTCGCGGGGCCCGAGCGGCTCGGTGTCGGTCACCGCTCGCCGGAGCTCGGCGAGGAACGGGTCGTCGTCGGGCTCGTCGCTGATCACCGCGTGGCGCCATTCGACGGGCTCGTCGTCGGACGACGGCGACGGCACCTCGACCACCTCGGGCAGCTGCTCGTCGTCGAACAGCACCGGGCTGGGCGACGGGCTCGCCGGCGCCACGACATCGGCGGCCTCGTCGTCGGCTGCCACGGCCCATGCGACATCGACGGCGTCATCGGGCGGGGCCGGAGCCTCGGCGATGTCGGGAGCCACGACGTCGGCCTCGGCCCCCGCCGCGCTGCTGACGGGCCCCGGAGGGCTTGGGTCCTCGTCGTCGTCGTCGGGCTGCTCGCCACTGACCGTCGAGAGGGCGGCCAGCAGCTCGGCTCGCGCCGACGCCACGTCGGGGTCGGCCACCCAGTCGGCCGCCGTTGGCCCCGCCCCGACGGTGATCCCGCTCGTCGCTGGCGCCTGGGGCGGCTCGAAGGCAGCGGCCTCGACCGCCTGCAGCTGCACCTGCAGCGCCTCCTTGAGCCGAGCCCGATGATCCGCGGCGAAGGTGGCGAGCGCCTCGATGTCGGCTTCGAGCGCGGCCCGGCGCTCGGCAAGCGCGCCGAGCTGCTCTCGCTCCCGCTGGTCGATCTCGACCTCGAGCCGGGCCAGGCGTGACTCAGCGGCGATGATCCGCTCGGCCGCGTCCTTGTCGGCGGCAGCCACGATCTGCTCGGCCGTGGCCGTCGCCTCCTCGATCGCCGCTGCCGCGGTCCGCTGGGCGAGCAGGAGGGTGTTGCGGATCTCGTCGTTGTCGGCTTGGTCAGCCAAGCGACGGTGGGCGTCGCTGGCCCGCCGCTCGGCCTCCCGGAGGCGCTCTTGCAGGTCGCCAATGGCGGCCGCCACGCGCTCGAGGAAGTCGTCGACGTCGTCCTTGTTGTAACCCCTCCATTGCTCGCGCAGATCGACGCTGGTGAGCAGCTCCGGAGTCAGCTCCATCTGGTGAATCGTACGACCGCGGCGCTCAACATCCGAGGACCAGGCTGGCCAGGAGGCGAACGCCGATCACGGCGACGATGGGTGAGAAGTCGAACATCCCCATGCGGGGCAGGGCCCGGCGCAGGGGCCCGAGCACCGGCTCGGTGATCGAGTACAGAAAGGAGAACACGCCCGCCACGGGCGAGCTCGGGCTGATCGGGAACCACGAGAGGATCACCCGCGCGAACAGAGCAATGACGTACAGGTTGATGAGCGAACACAAGATGCCCACGGTGGTGAGGTCGCCTACTCGTCGTCGGTCTCGCGGAGGCGGCGCTTCTCCTCCGCCGACACCTCCACATTCGACGGCGTCAACAGGTACACCTGATTGGTGACCCGCTCCATCGAGCCCTGCAACCCGTAGCAGAGGCCGCTCGCGAAGTCGACGAGCCGGCGTGAGAGATCACGGTCGACGTCCTGCAGGTTCATGATCACCGGGACGCCTGCCATGTACTTGTCGGCGACCGACTGCGCTTCGTTGAACGACTCCGGCGAGACGGCATACGGCTTCGGGCTCGCCGATCGCGGGGTGATCGGGCGCACCACCGCCGGCCGCCGAACGGCGGGCACCGGACCCGAGGGCGGGTCGAGCTCGCGTGGCAAGGGCCGGACCGCGGCGTGGTGAGCGTCGGGAGGCTCCGGCGGCGCGTAGACGCGGCCCGCGTTGACGGGCTCATCGGCGTAGTCGTCGTACTCGTCGTCGGGGGCGAGGCCCAGGTAATGCATCGCCCGCCGCAGCATCGAGGCCATGCGGTTCCTCCTGGTGCAGGACGTTAGTGAACCCGTCGCGGCTGCACGCGGACGGTCACGGGCGTGGCCCGCGGGGGCCGAACAGCGCGGTCCCGATCCTCACCATGGTCGAGCCCTCCTCCACCGCCACCTCGAGATCGCCGGTCATCCCCATCGAGCGCTCGACCAGACCGAGCTCGTCGGCGAGCGTGCTGACCATCCGAAATGCCCGTCGAGCGCCCTCCGGCGGGCCCGCGGGGCCCACCGCCATGAGCCCGCCGACGTCGAGCCCCGCCGCCCGGGCCAGGGCGAGCAGCCCCGGCACCTCGGCCGGTGGGCACCCGCCCTTCTGCGGCTCGCCGGTGGCGTCGACCTGGAGCAGGACCCGAGCGCCCGGTGCCCGGCGGGCGATCTCGTCGACCAGCGCCGCCCGGTCGACGCTCTGCCAGACCGCCACGAGCGGCGCCAGGGCCCGCACCTTGTTGCGCTGGAGCCGGCCGACGAAGTGCCATCGGACGGCGTCGGCCAGCGAGGGCGCCTTGCCCAGGAGCTCCTGGGCGTAGCTCTCCCCCACTTCGTCGAACCCGGCCTCGACGGCCAGGGCCACGGCACCCGGCCCGAATCCCTTGGTGATCGGCAGGAGCTGCACGCGGCCCTCGCCGCCGGCGGCAGCGATCCGGCGGCGGACCTGGTCGATTCGCTCGGCCAGCTCTTGGGCCGACGGTGCCGCCCGCTCGCTCACGGCTGCTCCAACCACGCGACGACGGCCTGGCGCTCGGCAGCGCCAGTGGCCCGGTACGACCACAGGTCGCTCTCGCAGGCTGTGCACCGATCGTCGAGGGCGACCTCCTCGATGCCAGCCGCGGCCAGTTGCCGACGCACGGCCGCCCGGAGGTCGAAGGCGGGATGACCGGCCGGGGTGGTCGAACGCACCTCCTCCCCGAGCTGCCGGGCCAGGGCGTCGAGGTCGTCGGCGCCGAAGTCGTAGCAGGCCGCCTCGATGCAGGGCCCGACGACGGCGCGGATGGGCCCGGCGTCGAGTGACCGCATGGCGGAGACCGCTGAGCCGATCACCCCCGACGCCGCGCCCCGCCAGCCGGCGTGGACCACGCCGACCGAGCGGGCCC
>JAEKLB010000087.1 GCA_019510095.1 Acidobacteriota bacterium
CATCCCTGATCGACACCTGGATGAAGCGAACCGCGAACCGGCGCGGCTTGTCGGGCTCGAGGATGATCCTGACGACCTGGGCGTTGAGGGCCACGATCCGGCCCTCCTCTTCCTCCTCCTCGAGCGGTACCGCCACCGTGACGGTGTCGCCGACGGCCACGAAGGCGCCGCCGCCGAGGATGCCGGACAGGCCGCCTTCGCTGAGGTCGACGAGATCGGCTTGGTGGTGTTCGCCGTAGCGAACCACCTCAGCCTTGCGGAACAACGGCACCCGCACGTGCGCACGGCGCTGGCGCTGCTGGGCGGGACCGGTGCTGCGCAGCTCCCAGAGCGGGATCTCCCGACGGCGGATGCCCTCGACGACCGCCTCCAGCTCGTACACGCCCGTCGGCGCGTCCCACGCCACGGTGATCACATCACCGGTGAGCGGCGTGCTCGTCCCGGTGGCCGTCACCGCGATGCGGCCGTCGTCCTCGACCTCCTCGATGCGTGACGGAAGGCTGGTCGCCCACTGCGACAGCCGAAGGTGGACACGCTGGTTGATGCTGGGCCGGTAGGGGCTGTCCCCTGCGTTGTCGTCGTCCGCCATCGGCCCCCGCAGACTAGGCGGCGACCGCCAACCGACGGGTGAGCAGATCGGCCCACAGCTCAGGGCTGGCGGGCTCGCCGTCGATGCGGCCGACAGGGATGCCGAGACCGAGGATGGCGCCGGGCGTGACGGTCGAGGAGATCTTCTCGAGCGCCAGCACGTCGATGCCGCCGAGGCCGTCCGACCAGGCGGCGACGTCCTCGCACTTGCGGTCGGCGTCGACGACGCCCCACACCATGTCGGGTTCGAGGGCATCGAGGAGCTCCGACGCCCACTCGACGTTCGGACCGGCCGGGCCCGGAATGGCGATGACCTTGTCGAGCAGCCGGTAGCGGCGGCGCTTGCCCCGGCCGACCAGGATGTCGTCGCGGGTCCAGCGGTCGGCGCCGGCGGCGGTGGCCATCACCACTGCGTTCTCGCCACGGCCGAGGTCGCTGGCGAGTGACCGGGCCACACGGCGGGCCGCGGCACGGTCGCCGACGACCGCCACGAGCGAACGCTCCTTCGTCGGCAGCGTGGGCGCCTGCGGGAGGGCGATCGTGGTGAGCTCGTCGTCGTCGATGTCGAGGAGGAGGTAGTCGGGCACGCCCAGGGCGAGCAACGCCGGCACCAGGCCGGCGGCCACCTGCTCGGTCGACTCCGGGATTCGGGGCGCCGACCAGCGATCGGCCAGGGGCATGTCGGCCTGCTGGGCCAGGCGGCGCATCACGACCTGGAACGACGGCAGCTCGGTCGCGGGCGTGTAGAGCCGTGGCCTGGTGGTGATGCCGGCAATCGCCAGCGGCGTCTCGGCGCTCTCGGTCATCCGGGCCAGCTCGCCGACGAAGTCGCCGAACGACGGCGCTGGCGCCGGCCGCTCGTCGATGTCGGCCTCGACGATGTCGTCGTCGGCGTCGTCACCGATGTCGCCACCGAAGACGAGCTCGGCAACGGCGTCACGGTCGAGCCCGGCGGTGGCCGCGGCGACGAAGGCGACCGAGTCGCCGGGATCGAAGAGCGCCACGGACGACGCCGTCGCCGCGACGGGCAGCGGCGCCACCTCGGGAGCAGGCTCCGGCACGTCCACCACCTCGGCCACCTCGGCGACCGCGACCTCGACCTCGACCTGGGCCACCAAGGCGGGGGCCGGGTCCGGCACTGGCACCTCGCGGACCGGGGTGACCCATGCCGGCGGGCCGCCGGCGGGAACGCTGGCCAGCGCGGCGCGGTTCTGGTCGGCCACGGCGGAGACGGCGACGGCGGCCGGCTCGGGATCGGCCTCGGGCTCGGGCTCGGGCTCGGGCTCGGGCTCGATGACGGCAACTCGCTCGGGCTCGATGGGCAGCGCCGCCAGGCGAGCCTGGGCGGCGGCCACGAACTCCTCGGCCGTCGGGGTGCCCCCGGAAGGCTCGGTGAGGTGGGTATCGGAGCCGACCCGCTGGAGCACCTCGTCGAAGGTCTCCCGGCGCTCGGTGGCGCTGACGGCCTCGGCCATCTCGACGATCGAGGCAGCCCGCGTGATGGCCGGCGCCGCGGCCGGCGTGGGCCGATCGGGCACTTCGACGGTCAGCTCGAACCACTCCTTGGCGAAGAACCCGCCAAGGCCTCCCGACCGCTTCTTCTCGGCCTTGAGGATGCGGGCGCCGGCGCCGAGGGTCCCGACCTTGGCCAGGAGATCGGCAAGGACGGGGCCGTCAAACTTCTGCGTGCTGGGCAAGGGTGATCACTCCGATCGTCTCGACACGGAGCTGGCTGCCCAGCTCGGCGTAGGACAGGACGGGTAGGCGGGGGGCTGCGGCCCGGACGAGCCGGCGCACTGCGGGACGAAGGGGCGCCGAGCACAGCAGCACGGGCTGATCGCCTGCCTGCTCGCCCTCCTCGGCACGGGCCGCCACCTCCATGGCGATCCGCTCGGCCTGGGCCGGCTCGATGGCGAGGAACGTGCCGTTGTCGCCGGCCCGGAGCGCCTCCAGGAGGGAGTGCTCGACGAGGGGCTCGAAGGTGATGGCGGGCAGGCGGCCGTCGACCGCCCACTGGGCCGAGATGGCAGGGCCGAGAACGCCGCGCACGGCCTCGACCAGTGCCTCGGGATCCTTGGTCGACCGGGCCCGCTCTCCCATGGCCTCGAAGATGCGGACGAGGTCGCGGATGGCGACCGACTCGTCGAGCAGCAGCTGGAGCACCCGCTGGATCTCGCCCAGCCCGAGGGCGCCGGGAATCAGGTCCTCGACCACCACCGGATCGCTCGCTCGCACCATCTCGACGAGCGACTTCACGTCCGAACGACCGAGCAGGCGGCCGGCGTGGTCGCGGACGACCTCAGCCAGATGGGTGGTGATGACCGAGGAGCGGTCGACCACGGTGGCGCCGGCGAGCTCGGCCTGCTGGCGCAGCTCGAACGGGACCCACTTGGCCGCCAGCCCGAACACCGGCTCGACGGTGGGCGTGCCCGGGAGGCTGTCGAGATCGTCGGCGATGGCGAGCACGGTGCCGGGAGGCGCCTCACCCCGGCCCGTCTCGACGCCGTGCACGCGGATCACGTAGGTGCTCGGTGGCAGCTCGAGGTTGTCGCGCGTGCGCACGAGGGGGATGACCATGCCCAGATCGATGGCGAGCTTCCGGCGCAGGGCGCGCACCCGGTCGAGCAGGTCGCCGCCCCGCGAGGGGTCGACCAGCTCGACGAGGTCATAGGCGATCTCCAGCTCGAGCGGCTCGACCCGCATCTCGGGGGCCAGGCCCTCGGGGGAGTCGGGCGAGGGCGGCGGCGGGCCGTCCAGCGCCTCCTCCACGACTTCGGGGATCTCGTCGGGATTCGGGAGGCGGCGGCTGATCAGGTAGACGCTGCCGCCGACGAGCAGGAAGGGGACCTTGGGGATGCCGGGGATCAGGGCGAGCGTCGCCACCGCGATGCCGCCGATCTGCAGCGAGCGCTTCTGGCGACCGAACTGGCCCAGCAGGTCGGTGCCGAGGTCGCCGTCGGTCGTGGCGCGGGTGACGATGATGCCGGTCGAGATGGAGATGAGCAGGGCGGGGATCTGGGAGACCAGGCCGTCGCCGATCGACAGCAGGCTGTAGGTCGAGATGGCGTCGCTGATCGGCATGTGCTTCTGCACCACGCCGACGATGAAGCCGCCGAACAGGTTGATGAAGGTGATGACGATGGCGGCGATGGCGTCGCCCTTGACGAACTTCGACGCGCCATCCATGGCGCCGTAGAAGTCGGCTTCGGCGCCCACCTCCATGCGGCGCTTGAGCGCGGTCTTCTCGTCGATGAGGCCGGCGTTGAGGTCGGCGTCGATGGCCATCTGCTTGCCGGGCATGGCGTCGAGGGTGAACCGGGCGCCCACCTCGGCGACGCGGCCGGCGCCGTTGGTCACGACGATGAACTGGATGACGATCAGGATGAGGAAGACGACCAGGCCGACGACGACCGACCCACCGACCACGAAGTGGCCGAACGACTGGATGACCTTGCCGGCGTAGCCGTGCAGCAGCACGAGCCGGGTGGCGCTCACGTTGAGGGCCAGCCGGAACATGGTGGCCACCAGCAGCATCGACGGGAAGACGGCGAAGTCGAGGGCCCGGTGGACCTGCATCGACACCAGCAGCACCAGCACCGCGAACGTGATGTTCACGACGAGCAGCAGGTCGAGGATGATGGCGGGTAGCGGCACCACCATCATCACCACCACTGCGACGACGGCGGCGGGGATGCCGATCGCGCCGATCCGGCTGGAATTCACGTTCCCTCTTGTCTGCCAGCCGTCCGTGGCTCCAGCTCTTGCGTCCTACCGATCGGCAGCCGGTCCGCCCAGTTGAGGCTTCCCTCCCCCTGTTCTTTGGCGACTTCCCCGCACAGTGTCTGGGCAAGTCGCCGAAGAACGGGAAGGGGGTCAGACGGGGAGGAGGGGGGCGGCGAGCTGGTGGATGCCCTCGCTGGTCACGCCCCTGGCCTTGAGGCCGTAGATGAACGCGAGCAGGCGGGCCACGGCGTCGTAGAGCTCGGCCGGGATCTCGTCGTTGAGGTTGCAGAGGCGGTAGATGGTCCGGGCCAGGGGGATGTCCTCGACCATCGGGATGCGGTGCCGGGCCGCCTCCTCGCGGATTTTGGTGGCGACCACGCCCGCGCCCTTGGCCACCACCCGGGGAGCGCCCCCGCGGGCGGTGTCGTAGCGGAGGGCGACGGCGACGTGGGTGGGGTTCACGACCACCACGTCGGCAAACGGCAGCTGCGCCATCATCCGGTTGCGGCTGATCAACATCTGGCGCTGGCGGATCGCCTGCTTGAGGAGGGGATCACCTTCCTGCTGGCGGTGCTCTTCCTTGATCATCTGCTTGGTCATCATCAGCTGCTTGTTGACGCGCTTGCGTTGGAACCCGTAGTCGATGGCGGCGATGACCAGCCCCAGGATGGCGACCTGGCGAATGAACCGGAGCGCGGCCCCGGCCGTCAGGGAGGTGATGGCCGGCACCGACAAGCGGCCCTGGTCGATCAGCTCGGGCGCCACGCCGGTCACGGCGCGGTAGGCGAGGAAGCCGACGACCGTGAGCTTGACCAGCTCCTTGAACGCACCGAACGCGGTGGTCGGTCCGAACAGTCGCTTCAGGCCGCCAACCGGCGAGACCCGGCTGAACTTGGGCTTGACCAAGCCGCCCGACGGCCACCATCCCACCTGGGCGTAGTTGAGGCCGACGCCCACGACCAGCAGGCCGAGCACGAGCGGCGACAGCACGATCAGCCCGGTCCACAGCCACTTGCCGAAGAGCTGCAAGGCCACGCCGGTGTCCGGGTTCTCGATGGCCCCGCCGGTCAGCGCGAACATCGAGCGGAACTGGCTGACACCCAGCTTCACGGTCGCCTGGATCAGGAAGGTCGCGGCCAGCACCGAGCTCCAGCTGAGGAGCTCGGGCGACCGGACCACCTGGCCCTTCCGCTTCTGGTCCTTCTTGTGCTTTGGGGTGGGCTTCTCGGTCTTCTGGTCGTTCGCCGCCATCGGTCAGCCCACCAGGCCAGCGAGGACCGAGCCCATGCCGTCGATCGCCCGACCACCAAGGGAGGTGATGGCCCCGGGCAGCAGGGGCAGCGCCAGGCCACCGAGCACCAGCGTGAGCAGGATCTTGGCCGGGAACCCCAGCATGAACACGTTCATCTGCGGCGCCGCCCGGGCCAGGATGCCGAGCGCCACCTCGGCGAGGAACAGGGCGGCGAGCAACGGCGCGGCGATCTCGACAGCAGCAACGAAGAACATGCCCAGCTGGTGGATGAAGAGCTGGGAGAGGTCGGCCAGGGCGGGGCCATGGAAGCCGATGGCGTCGAAGGACGCCATGAAGCCCCGGATCAGCAGCAGGTGGCCGTTGGTCACGAAGAGCAACGTGATCATGAGCAGTTGGTAGAAGCGCCCGAACGTCGACGACTGGGCGTTGCCGAGCGGGTCGTAGGCCGGCGCCACGGTGAACCCGCCGAACAGGTCGATCATCTCGCCGGCCGCCTGGACGGCCGCGAAGATGAGGTAGGTCAGGAAGCCGAGTGCCAGCCCGAGCACGATCTGCAGGGCGGCGGCCGCGATCATCGGCGCCACATCGAGGTTCTGCGGCGCCTGGTCGATCAGCCTGGGGAACACCGGCAGCGAGAGGCCGGCGGCCAGCCCGATCTTGACCTTGGTCGGGATGGCCCGGCTGCCGAACGGCGGCACCAGGATGAGCCAGGTCGACGTGCGCACCATCACCAGCACGAACGCCGCCAGCGCGGCCGGCGTGGTGGTGATGGTCACGGTCGTGTCGTCGGCGCTAGTTGCCGAGCAGCTGGGGGACCGACATGTACAGGTCCTGGGTGAAGTGCACGATCTCGTGGAGCATCCAGTTGCCGCCGACCAGGATCACCAGGGCGACGCCGGCCAGCTTGGGCACGAACGTGAGCGTGACCTCCTGGACCTGGGTGACCGTCTGCAGCAGCGAGACGAGCACGCCGATGGCCAGGGACACGATCAGGATCGGCGCGGCCAGCTTGACGCTGACCATGAGCGCCTTGGTGGCGATGTCGATGACGACGGTGTCGGTCATGCGTCCCTTCTCACTTGAAGCTGGCGAGCAGCGAGCGCACGACGAGCGCCCAGCCATCGACCATCACGAACAACAGGAGCTTGAACGGGAGGGAGATGAGCACCGGCGGGAGCATCATCATTCCCATCGACATCAGCGACGAGCTGACGACGAGGTCGATCACCAGGAACGGCACGAAGACGATGAAGCCGATGATGAACGCCGTCTTCAGCTCGGAGAGGATGAATGCCGGGATGAGCGCGGTCATGCTCACGTCCTGGGGACGCGCCGGGCGCTTCTCGCCGCTGGCGTTGACGAACATGGCCAGCTCCTTCGAGCGAACCTGCTTGAGCATGAAGGTCCGGAGCGGCTTCTGGGCGTCGGCAAAGGCGACTGACTGGGTCTTGGTGCCCTTGAGGTAGGGCTGGAGGGCGTTCTTGTTCATGTCGCTGAGGGTGGGCGCCATGAGGAACAGGCTCAGGAACAGGGCCAGGCCCACCACGACCTGGTTCGGGGGGATCGACTGCAGGCCAAGGGCGTTGCGGGTCAGCGAGAGCACCACGACCACGCGGGTGAAGCTGGTGAGCATGATCAGCAGGGCCGGTGCTACCGACAGCAGCGTGAGCAGCAGGATGATGACCACGCTCTGGCTCGGCACGTTGCCCGTGCCCGTGCCACCGAGGTCGAGGTTCACCTGGGCGGCCGGTGCGGCCGTCGTCGGCGGCGCCGTCTGCGCCATGGCCGGGCCGGCCAGCATCACGAGCGCGACCACGGACGCGGCGACGAACGCCAGCAATCCGACCAGGGCCTTTCGCATGTGACGCCTCCGCGGAGGCGCGGGGTCAACGGCGGACCGTTCGCTCCCGCGCTACCTCGAGCAGGGTCTTCCGTGGCGAGCTGGAGCGCGGCGAGGCACTCCCCCGAGGCGCCGTCCGATGGGCCTCGAGTCCAGTGAGCGTGGTGGTGACCGTCGTGTTGACCGGTCCGTCGATCTCGGCCGGGTCAACCTCGGCGAGGAGGCTGATCTGGCTCTCGTTGATGCTGACGATCAGGGCCTTGCCCGCCGCACGGACCAGTGCGATGGACGAGGTGCGATTGACCGACTGGCGGGCAACGACCTCGATGGCCGCGTTCGGCTTCGACACCCCTCCAAAGCCCCGGGCCCGGAGGACGCGGCCGATGGCCCACATGAGGCCGAGGACGACACCGAGGGAGACGAGCAGGCGGGCGAAGAGGACGACGACCGAGCCGTCGGTCACACCGCCCGCCCGGGCGGAGCGACCGAGGTCGGCTCCATGCCGACGATCTCGGAGATCCGGATGCCGAACTCCTCGTCGATCACCACGACCTCGCCGCGTGCGACGAGCGTGCCGTTGACGAGCACGTCGACCGGGCTGCCTGCTGCGCGGTCGAGCTCGACGACGGCGCCCGGTGCCAGCGCGAGAAGCTCGCGCACGGTCATCTTGGTGCGGCCGAGCTCGGCGGTGACGCTCATCTCCACGCCGTGCAAGAGGTCGAGCGAATGCACGGGCTCCCGCGAGCGGCTGCCCTCGTCGAAGGAGCGGAACTCGTGCTGGGCCACCGGCTCCTCGTCGACGTTCACCGAGTCGTCCGGGACCGGGGCGGCCGGAGGCTCGGGCAGCGGCTCGAGCAGCACGGCCACCGTGGCCACGTGCTCGGAGGCATCGATGATCGGCACGGCGAGCACGATGGTCTCCCCGGCAATGGCGTCAGCGAAGGCGAGCTCGCCGTCGACCTCACGACCACCGCGCAGCGTGACGAGGCCGCCAGCGGCTTCCTGCAGCTCGCCAAGGGCAGCCTGGAGCGTCGGCTCGAGGGCCGCCTCCAGCTGCTGCTCGCCGAACGGGCCCCGCTCGATCGCCTCGGCCAACGCAGCAGAGACGACGATCACCGCGTTGCCGCTGATGACGCCGGCCAGCGAGCCCACCAGGGCGCGTGAACCGTCGCCCGGCAGCATGCTGTCGGGGTTGTCGACCATCTGGGGCTCGCCTGCGGTCATCACCCCGCGGGGCGGCAGGGAGCGGGCGGCGGCGGCGGCCGAGGCCGACAGCGCCGGGAGGATGCGAGCGACGAGTGACTCGGTCTCGCCAGAGAGGAAGGTCATCGACGCTCCATGGGTTCGACGATCAGACAGGCGAGCCGCTTGCCTTTGCGGCCGGCCTTGGCAGACAGGCAGGGAACGCCGGCAGCCGAGACAGTGAGGGGCTCATCGATGCGCTGGTGCAGGGGCACGACGTCGCCGCTGCGCAGGCTGATGATCTCCCCCGAGGTGAGGGTGATCGGCTCGAACCGCACGCTGACCTCGATCGGGACCTCTTCGAGGCGCTCGTGCATCACGTTGGTGAGGCGGTCGCGATCGAGGTTGCCGCGCTCGGTGAAGAGCAGCTGGCTGGTGAAGCGCTCGAGGGTGGGCTGCAACGACGAGTACGGCAGGCACACCGTCATCAAGCCCGCCTCGGTGCCGATGCGCGTCTCGAACGAGGTGACGACCACCATGTCGGAGGGCGCCGCGATCTGGGCGAACTGCGGGTTCGACTCGAGCTGCACGATCCCGGCCTCAAGCGGGAGGAGCGCCTCGAACGCGTAGTTGAGCTCGGCGAGGGCTCGGAGCAGCAGCTCGCGCAGCAGCGTCGCCTCGATGTCGGTGTGCGGCCGGATCGGCTGGTTGCCGCTGCCCGTGCCGCCGAGCAGGCGGTCGACCGCGGTCATCGACAGGTGCAGCGGCAGGCAGAGCATGCCCGCGCCGGGCAGTGGATCGAGCGAGAGGATGGCGAGCATCGACGGGTTGGGGGTCGACGCCACGAACTCCTGGTAGGCGACCTGTTCGACGGACAGGACGTTCACCTGGGAGACCGCCCGCAGGGTGGTCGACAGGATCGTGCCGAGCTGGCGGGCGAAGGTCTCGCCGACGATCTGGAGCGCACGGACGTGCTCCCGGCTGAACTTCGAGGGCCGGCGGAAGTCGAACAGCTCGGGCTCGGCGGTCTTCTTCCCACCCCTCGCCGGCTCCCGCACGGTCATCGACGCCCGGGAGATCAGCTCTTCGAGCTCCTCCGGCGTCAGCTCACCGCTGTCGCCGGGGCCTACGTCGGTCACGACTTCTCAGATCGTCAGCGAGCGCCCAGAGTTGAGCGGTTCTAGCTCCCGCCCCGAGCTGGCTGCACCCCAAACCCGTTCTGTGTCGTTTGGTAGCCCATAGAGGGCCATCGGGCGACACAGAACGGAGAGCGTCACACCCCCGTCGTTGACTGTCGGACATGGACAATGCGGACAAGGTGATCAATCGGCTGGCCAGCGCCGCCCACGGGGTCGTGAGCCGACAAGAGCTGCTCACCAACGGCGTTTCGGACAAGGAGATTCGGCGCCGCCGCGAAAGTGGCGTCCTGGTCGCCGTCCACCCTGGCGTCTACCGCCACGCTGCGGTGCCCGCGACCAATGACGGTCGACTGCTGGCGGCAGCGCTCGCGGCCGGTCAGGGCGCCGTCGGTTCGCGCCGCAGCGCGGCCGTCATGCACGGACTGCGGGGGGTGCGGTGGTCGCGACCGGAGATCACCAGCCCTCACGAGGACCTTCCGCGGCTCGTCGGCGTCATGTCCCATCGGACGCGACAACTCGATACGGCCGACGTCACGACCGTGCGTGGAGTGCCCGTGACGACGATCCCGCGCACCCTGCTCGACCTCGGCGCCGCCATTCCATTCGAGGTCGTCGAGCAGGCGGCTCAAGATGCCATCATCCGAAACCTCACGACGGCGCCACAGCTCATCGCCCTGCTCGAGCGGGTCGGGCGCAGGGGTCGCAACGGCACCGCCGTCCTCCGGGCAATCGTCGCCCAGTCGCTGCCCGACGAGCGGCTGCAAAGCGAGCTCGAACGGCGGCTCCACGTGTTGATCCAGCGCGCGGCCCTGCCAGCCCCGGTGTTGCAGCACCCGGTGCCGCGACCGAACGGTGAGCCGTTCCTCCTCGACTTCGCCTGGCCCGATCTGATGATCGCCGTCGAAGCCGACGGGCGCCGCTGGCACGCGACGAAGCACGACTTCGAACGGGGTCTCCTCCGCGAGCGGCAACTGCGAGCCGGGGGATGGGACGTGCACCACTTCGGCTGGTCTGACGTCGTCGAGCATCCCGTCGACGTCGTCGCCCACCTCAGCACGCTGTCCAGCGCCATCGCTGCCTGATCTGTGTCGCCGGGGTGCCCGCCTCGGGCTACCGGACGACACAGAACGGGGCGGGCGAGGCGGGGGGGCGCTACTGCATCACGAAGTCGGTGAAGTAGAGGCCGAGGACTTCGCCGCCGTAGCGGGCCACGATGGTCCGGGTCAGCCGCTCCTTGGCCTTCAGCCGACCCTTGACGTCAGCCAGGTCGGTGGTCGTGTAGGTCGACATGACCGAGATGGTCGAATCGAGCGCCCGGGCCCCGTAGCTCTTGGGGTCGACCGAGCCCTCCTTGGCGCCGGCCTTGCCCAGCTGGAGGGCCAGGCCGACGCGGAGGAACTTGCCGTCGGCCAGGTTCACGGTGATCGAGTCGAGGGCCACCACCGGGCCGTCGTGGGGAATGTTGTCGAGGTTCGTGAGCTTGACGTTGCCCGCGGTGATCGCCGTGCCCGTGGCGGCGGCGGGTGGCGTGGACGCCGGCTTGGGCTTGAGCACCAGGAAGTAGGCGGCCAGCAGGACGACGACGGCGATGCCGGCGATCATCTTGGTGTTGAGCGGCTTCTTGGCCGGGGCCGCGGGCGGCGGCGGCGGGGCCGCGACCGGTGCTGCTTGCTTCTTGGCGGCGCCGCGGACTGCGGTCATGGCGTTGTCTCCTTCAGTTCGGCTGGCGCCGTGGTGGTCGTGGTGGCAAGGGGCGCCGGCTGGTCGGTAGCCGATACAACGACAATCTCGACCCTCCGGTTGAGCTGCTTGTGCTCCGGCGTGTCGTTGGGGGCAAGCGGTCGCTGGTCGGCGTAGCCGGCAGCGGAGAGCCGGCTGGCGGCAACGTGGTCGTGATCGAGCAGGTAACGGAGCACGGTGGTGGCCCGAGCGGTCGAAAGCTCCCAGTTGGTGGCGAACTGTCCCCCACCCCGGATGGGCTGGTTGTCGGTGTGGCCCTCGATCACCACCTGGTTGGGGATCGTGTTGATGGCCGACGACAGGCCGTCCATCAGCGCCTGCCCCTCAGGCCGGAGGTTGGCCCGGCCGAGGTCGAACAGCACGTCGTCGGTCAGGACGGTGATCACCAGGCCCCGCTGCTTGTTCTCGATCTTGACCTGCTGCTGCAGGCCGGCCTTCTGGAGCTGATTCTCGACCTGGTCCTTCACGTTGTCGAGCTTCTGGTGCTCGACGGCCGCCGCCTGCTCGAGGGTGATGCCGGCGGAGCCCCCGTC
The DNA here is from genome assembly GCA_019510095.1 of Acidobacteriota bacterium. Lineage (GTDB taxonomy): Bacteria > Actinomycetota > Acidimicrobiia > Acidimicrobiales > CADCSY01 > JAEKLB01. The sequence goes on from JAEKLB010000087.1 coordinate 11,998, forward strand.
GAGCTGGCTGTTGTCGCTGCTCGACACCTTCGCCCCCTGGAGCACGCCGGAGGAGCCCTTGAGCGCCGGGGTCTCGGTGCCGAAGCTGCTGGCCAGGCCCTCACGGAGCTGGGCGAACTTGGCGAGATCGGTCTGGCTGATGGAGAACAACACGACGAACAGCACCATGAGCAGGGTGATCATGTCGGCGTAGGTCAGGAGCCACCGCTCGTGGTTCTCGTGCTCCGCCTCCTCCCCTCCCCGTTTCCGGCGCTGCGCGGCCATGGCTAGGCCGCTTCCTCGCCGCCGAGCGCGGCCCGGTCCTTCTCGGGGAGGAACGACAGCAGCTTCTGCTGGATGACCCGCGGGTTGGAGCCGGCCTGGATCGACATGATCCCCTCGAGCAGGAGCTCCATGTGGTGGGCCTCGAGCTCGCTCAACCGTTGCAGCTTCGAGGCGATCGGGAGCCAGATGACGTTGGCGCTGAGGATGCCCCACAGGGTGGCCACGAAGGCGCCCGAGATCAGCGGACCGAGCTTCGAGGGCTCGGAGAGGTTCTCCAGCACGTGGACGAGGCCGAGGACGGTGCCGATGATGCCCATCGTCGGGGCGTAGCCGCCCATCTTCTGGAACAGCACGATGCCGATCTTGTCGGTCTTCTTCTTGGCGTCGATCTCGGTCTCGAGGATGTTGCGGAGCTCCTCGGGGTCGGTGCCGTCGACCGCCATCTCGATGCCCTTGCGCATGAACGGGTCCTCGATCTGGCGGGCCGCCTCCTCGAGGGCGAGCAGGCCGTCGCGCCGGGCCCGCTCGGCGAAGCCCACCAGCGTCCGCACGACCTCGTCGGGGGCCTCCGGCTTCGATGACATCGCCCGGCTGAACTGCTTGAGCCCGGTGGTGAAGTCCTTCATCAGGCCGCCGGCCATCGCCGCGCCGAAGGTGCCGCCGAACACGATGACGATCGGGGGGATCAGCAGCAGAGCCGTGGGCTGGCCGCCCTCCATGATCATCGACAGGAAGATGGCCACGAAGCCCATGGCGACGCCCGCAATGGTTGCCGGATCCATCAGATCTCCGGATCCGGGACGACCTGGAGACCTCGGGACCCGGCGTCAGCAGTTGTGTCGCTGCGCACCTCGATGCGCTGGGCGAGGGCAATGACCGATGCGCGGTACTCGCGCACCTTTTGGATCACATCCTCCACCGAGTCGGCAATCAGGTACTTCGTGCCGTCGACGAGCGTCAACACGGTGTCGGGCGTGGCTTCCACCCGCTCGATCAGGTCCGGGTTGAGCGCGAACTGCGGTCCGTTGAGTCGGGTGATGAGGATCATGGGCTCCGTCCCTGGTGTTCCGGTCCTGCGAATCGGCAGCGGCCGGCTGAACATGAGCGCGCCGTACGACGCGGGTGTCAAGGTGTCACATCTGCTGCGATAGCTGCCGCGGGCCATCTACTCATCACCGCCGCAGGTTGACGAGGTCCTGGAGGATCTCGTCGGAGGCGGTGATGATCTTGGCGCTGGCCTGGAAGCCGCGCTGGGCGACGATCAGGTTGGTGAACTCCTGGGCCAGGTCGACGTTCGACATCTCGAGCGTGCCGCCGGCCATGGTGCCTCGACCAGCCGTGCCCGACACACCCACGTCAGGCACACCCGAGTTGCTGGTGGCCCGGTACATCGAGCCCTCGACCTTCTCGAGACCAGACGGGTTGCGGAAGTTGGCGAGGGCGATCTGGCCGATCGCCTTCGACTTGCCGTTGGAGAAGACACCGGTGACCACACCGCTGGTCGACACCGCGAACGACTGCAGGGCGCCCGGGCCAGAGCCGTTCTGGTCGACGGCGGTGAGGCCGTTGACACCGGCGAACTGGGTCAGCGCTCCTGGCGCGGCCACGTTCCCGAAGTTGATGTCGATGGCGTTGAGAGCATTCGATGCCGCCGCTGTGGTGAACGTGCCGATGTTCGCAGTGACCATCTCGGCCTTGGTGATCGGAAACGTGGCGGTCTGCCCAGCGGTCAGGGAGGCGCCGCCGTCGATCTTGTCGATAGCACCGGTCGCCGGGTTGAAGTCGATCAGGTGAGCCGCTCCCACCTTG
>JAEKLB010000207.1 GCA_019510095.1 Acidobacteriota bacterium
CTGGGCGGCGGCTCGGCTCGACGACGGCATGGCTTGGGCGCCAGCGCGAGTCACTGCCGGGTTGGTCGCCGCCGTGCGACCCGCGACAGCGGCGGCGATCTGGCGGGCGGTGCGCGATGACGCACCCGCCCATCCGTCACCGAACAGCGGCGTCGCCGAGGCGGCCTTTGCCGCCGCCCTCGGCCTACGCCTCGGTGGCACCAGTCGCTACGGCGACCTCATCGAGAACCGGCCGACGCTCGGCGGCGGCAAGCCGGTGACGCCGGCCGACATCGCGCCGGCCGTCCGCCTCTCCCGTGACGTCTCGCTGGCCCTCGTCGCCGGGCTCGTCGCCATCGGGTTGGTGCGCCGATGACGCTGCCGCCGCCCGGTCACCATGGTGGTGACGCTGCCCACGTGGCGGCCGCCCTCGGGCTCGACCCATCGACGGTGCTCGACCTCTCGATGAGCCTCAACCCGGTCGCGCCCGACGTCCGCAGGGTGGTCGCCGCCCATCTCGACGCCATCGGCCGCTATCCCGACCCGGCGGCGGCCACCAGCGCGCTGGCGGCCGCCATGGGTGTTGCGCCCGATCGACTGCTCCTGACCAATGGCGGGAGCGAGGCCATTGCCCTCCTGTCGGCCGAGCTCGGGGGCCAGGTCGACGAGCCCGAGTTCGCGCTCCTGCCCCGCGGCGGCCAGCAACGGTGGCGGTCGAACCCCAACAACCCCACCGGGCTGCTCGCCGCAGCTGACGATGTCGCCGACGTGTGGGACGAGGCCTTCTGGCCGTTGGCCACCGGCCGATGGACACGGGGCGACGCCGACCGCGGCTCATGGGTGGTGGGCTCGCTCACCAAGCTCCTCGCCTGTCCCGGCCTGCGGGGCGGCTACATGCTCGCTCCGGACGCTGCTGCCCTGCGGCCCGTGCGCGACCGCCAACCGGCGTGGTCGGTGAACGGCCTGCTGGCCGAGAGTCTCCCCGCCCTCCTCGCGATGGTCGACCTCCCGGCGTGGGCGGCACAGATCGCCGAGCTCCGCGCCGGGCTAGTGACCGTGCTGGCCGCCGCCGGGTTCCGCCCGTTGCCGTCGGACGCCTGCTGGCTGCTGGTCGAGGCCCCGGGCCTGCGCGATCGCCTCGCCCCTCGCGGGGTGGTCGTGCGCGACTGCACCTCCTTCGGGCTGCCCCAGTTCGTACGCATTGCCGTGCCCGACGAGGTCGGGCTCGAACAACTCCGAAAGGCA
>JAEKLB010000088.1 GCA_019510095.1 Acidobacteriota bacterium
ACCAACGACCTCGACCTCGACACCCTGCGCGCCCTCGAGGACTTCCTCGAGGACTGGCCGGGCGCGCTGGTGGTGGTCTCCCACGACCGCACGTTCGTCGATCGAACTGTCGAGCGGACCATCCGCCTCGGTGGTCCGGCGGCGCCGGCGCCGGCAGCGGCGCCACGGGCGACAGGGACGGCTGCGGGCAGGCAGAGGCCGTCCTCGCCCGGCCCGGCGCGATCGCCGTCGACCATGCGGCGCCTCGTCCAACAAGCGGAGCGGGAGGTCGAGCGGCTCACGGCAGCGCGCGACGGCCTCCTGGCCCAGCTGGCCACGGCTGGTGCCGACCACGAGTCGCTGCGGCGCTTGGGCGAGCAGCTCGGCGCCGCCCAAACGGCGCTGGCCGCGGCCGAGGAGCGCTGGTTGGAGCTGGCCGAGGAGGCCGGTTAGGCGGTGCTTGTTCGTGAGTCGGGCGATCAGACCACGTTGGTCACGAGCAACACGACGGCGATGGCGGCGGCCAGCAGCCGGTAGTAGCCGAACACCGTGAGGCTGCCCCGCTCGAGGTAGGCCACCATCCAGCGGACGGCGATGACGGCGGCCGCGAAGGCGACGACGAAGCCGATGGCTGGGGCCAGGATCCCATAGCTCGACACGATGTCGCCGCCGTGCTTCAGCCCGTCGAACGCGGTCGCCGCTCCGAGGGTGAGGAGACCGAGCAGGAAGCTGAACTCGACCGCCGCCGGGAGGGCGAGTCCGACGGCGAGTCCGGCGAGGATGGTGACCAGGCTCCTGCTGACACCGGGCCAGAGCGCCAGGGCCTGGGCCACGCCGATGATGAAGGCGGTGCGCGGGGTGAGCGACTCGAGGGCAGTCCCGTGCCGCCGCAGTCGCGGGGACGCGACGAGGATCACCACGCCGCCGATCGCCCAGGCGACGGCGACCGGCCCGACCCCGAAGAGGTGGTGCTTGATGGTGTCGCCCAACGCGACGCCGATCACCGCCGCCGGTATGAACGCCACGAGGAGGGCGACAGCCAGCCGGCGACCGACCGGGTCGGCTCCGAGGAGGCCGCGCACCATGCTCATGACCCGGTCGCGGTAGAGCACGAGCACGGCGAGGATGGCCCCCGCCTGGATCACGACCACATAGGCGTCGGCGGCGGTGCCCCTGATGTCGAACAGGCGCTCGACCACGGTGAGATGGCCGGTCGAGCTGATCGGCAGGTACTCGGTGATGCCTTCGACCAGGCCGAGGACCGCTGCCGTCGGGACGTCGAGGGCGCTGCCGCCGCGGGCGGCGGCCACGACGAGGAGGGCGACGGCGGCGAGGGCAGCCCCACCGGCGAGCAGGGCGAAGCGGCGCATTGAGGCGACTCGGATGGGCAGCAAGCGAGCCATGGTTGCCGGTCACCGGCGCCGGTGCGAGTCAGGCCCTCGTGGGATGGGTATCGACGTCGTCGGTATGGGCCGTCGCGTCACCTCCGTGTTCGTCGCGCTGCTGCTGTTGGCGGCCCTGGCCCCGGCGCAGATCGCCCTCGCTGCCCGATCCGCCCGTTTCGTGGCGCCGCCGCCGGCCGTTGTCGTTGCGTCGTCGGACGCGGAGGTGAGCCGCGACTTCCGGGCGTCGCTCGTCACCTTCACGGTGCGGGTCGGCCCCACTGCCTCGACACCCTGCGACGTCGCGTCGGAGCTGTTCATGCCGTTGTCGGCCTCGGCTCGCCGGCCGGTGCCGGTGATCCTGACCACCAACGGCTTCGGCGGCTCGTACAAGGACCAGTTGGCGTTCGCCCGCTACTTCGCCGGTCGTGGCTACGCGGTGCTCACCTATTCGGGGCTCGGCTTCGGCGACAGCGGCTGCAACATCATGCTCGACGCCCCTGAATGGGACGGGCTGGCGGCGTCGCAGCTGATCTCCCACCTGGGCAGCCGGGCCGACATCGCCAAGGACGGGAGTGGTGATCCCCGGGTCGGGATGATCGGCGGCTCCTACGGCGGCGACGTGCAGTTCTCGACCGCGTCGATCGATCCCCGGCTCGACACCCTCGTGCCAATGATCACGTGGAACGACCTGGCCTACTCGCTCGGCCCCAACAACACATCGGTTGACCTCAGGTGGGACCGCGTCGGGCCGGGCGTGCCGAAGCTCGGTTGGACGTCGCTGTTCTTCGCTCTCGGCTTGTCGCAACCTCTCCAGCACCTGAAGACCACACCGATGCCACCGTCGGCGTGCCCCGGCTTCGATCCTCGGATCTGTCGTTCGTATGCCACCTCTGCCGGGCTGGGCTATCTCGACCAATCCACGATCGACCTGCTGCGGCACACGTCGATGACGACTTTTCACTCGACCGTGCGGCTGCCGGTCATGCTGATCCAGGGCCAGGCGGACAGCTTGTTCGGCATCAGCGAAGCAGTCGCCAACTACAACCTGCTGCGCGCCAACGGGAGCCCGGTGAAGCTGGTGCTCCAGAGCTGGGGCCACAGCAACCTGACCCCGAAGCCGGGTGAGGTCAGCTACGAGTCGACCGCCAAGGGCTACGAGACGCTGTTGATCCAGGCGTGGTTCGCCAGGTACCTGAAGCACGAGGCGGTCTCGACCGGCCCGGCCGTCGAGTACTTCCGTGACTGGATCCCCTACAACGCCAACGGCTCGGCCGCCTCGGCCTACGGCACAGGCGGCTCGTGGCCGCTCGGCGCTCCCACATCGCTCTACCTCTCGGGCGACGGCCGGCTGGTGACCGACGGTTCGATGGTCAGGCCCGGCACGCCGTCGTTCGCCAACCCGATCGTGCCGGCGAGCTACTCCGAGGTCCCCGCCGAGCAGGGCAGCCTCCCGGACGTGCCCAGCACCGATCTCATCGGATCGTCCATCGCGTTCGACGGGACACCGCTCGCCGCCCCCATCGACGTGGTGGGTGTCCCCTCGGTGCGGCTGCGGCTGTCGGCGTCGACCCCGCCGGGCTCGGACCCGACTACCCACGCACTCTTCTTCGCCAAGCTGTACGACGTCGGCACCAACGGGAGGGCCACGCTCATCCAGCGCCTCGTCTCGCCGGTGCGCGTCGCGGACATGTCCAAGCCGGTCGTCGTGACGTTGCCCGGCATCGTGCACCGATTCGGTGCCGGCCACCGCGTCCGGCTGGTGCTTTCGGCCACCGACGATGGCTACGCAGGCTCACGCGTGCCGAACGTCCTCACCGTCACGGTCGATCCTGCGAACCCGACGGCGCTGAGCCTTCCGGTCGTTGCGCCAAGCGAGCAGTCGTCAGGTGGGAGGCGCGCCACGGGCGCGTGATCGGGGTCAGTAGCGGGCGGCGACAGTGCCCGTGCGCTGGCGAGCTTCCTGGAGGGCCTCCTCCTGAAGCTCCTCCTCCCGGCGGATCAGGTGGTCGTGGTAGTTGTGCTCGGCCGCGGTGAGCATGCGCTGGGCCTCGATGAGCGCCAGCGTGTCGAGCTCGGACCGGACCGCCTTCAGGCGGGTCACGGCGGGGGGCGCCCACACGATGCGGGTGTGATGAACCGATCGCTGGGTCATGCGATTGCCTCGACCGGGCGGGTAGCGACCTTTAGGGGTTTCCTCGCAACATTTCCCCAACGGCCCCCGCTGGACCCGGCGACCGACTCTCGTAGTCTTCGCGCCGATGCCCCTGTTCGAGCGGGATGGCCCGCGGTTTGTCCCGACGGGGCTGACCCGCGGGCCGTGGGACCCCAACGCCATGAACGGCGGTGCTGTCGCTGCCCTGGTGGCACGGGCAGCCGAGCTGCACGAGGACGAGGGTGCGCCGATCCTCGACCACCACCTGCTGGCCCGACTGACGATCGATCTGGTGCGCCCGGCGCCGCTCGCGCCGTTGACCGTGCGGGCCACCACGCTTCGGCCCGGGCGCAAGATCCAGCTGGTCGAGGTGCTGGTGGAGGCGGACGACCAGGTCGTGACCCGGGCCTCGGCGCTGCGGATGCCGGCGCCCTACCTCGAGCTGGAACCGACGCACGAGCCGTCGCCGGCCGGGCCCGAGCACGTTCCGGGCCATGGTCGGCGCGGGGCGCTCGACCCGACCCTCGAGTACTTCCACGTGGACGGCGTCGAGCTGCGGGCGGCGGAGGTGGGCGAGCGCCCACCGACTGGCGACCGGGTGGTCTGGATACGCCTTGCTCATCCCGTGGTGGAGGGCGAGGCGCCGTCGCCAGCCGTGCGGGCCGCGGCCGCTGCCGACTTCGGCAGCGGCATGAGCAGTGGGCATCCCCCGAACTACCGGTCGATCAACACCGACATCAGCGTCCACCTGTTTCGGGAGCCGGTCGGCGATTGGATCTGCTACCAGGCGAAGTCACGGAGCGGTACCGGGGTCGCCCTGGCCGGCGGCGGTCTCTACGACCAGACGACCCGCTTCGGCCGGGCCAGCCAGACCGTTCTGGTCGAGCCGTGGCCTGGTCGGCCCAGCCGCCGCCAGCCCTGACCCGTACTGTCCCGCGTCATGGACCTCGAGCTCATGGGTAAGCGGGCGATCGTTACGGGCGGCAGCCGCGGGATTGGCAAGGCCGTCGCCCGGCAGCTGGCGCTCGAAGGGTGCGACGTCGGCATCGCTGCGCGCGATCAGCAGCGCATCGACGATGCGGTCGCCGAGCTCGCCGCGGTGACTGGCCGGCGGATCGTGGGCCACGCCTGCGACACGACCGATGACGAGTCGGTGCGGACCATGGTCGGCACGCTCTCCGCCGCGCTCGGCGGGGTCGACATCCTGGTCAACTCGGCGGCGATGCCCGGTGGTGTGGTGCGACCGCCCAAGCTGGCCGAAGTCTCCACCGAGGCCTTCTGGGACGAGCTCAACACCAAGGTGATGGGTTACCTGCGCTGTGCCCGGGAGGTGGCCCCCTCGATGGTCGCCCAGGGCTGGGGCCGGATCGTCAACGTCAGCGGCCTGGCCGCCCGGCAGTCGGGCAACGTGCTCGGCTCGATCCGCAACGTCTCGGTGGCGGCACTGACCAAGAACCTCGCCGACGAGCTCGGGCCCCACGGCGTCAACGTCACCGTCGTGCATCCCGGCGCCACACGCACCGAGCGCACGAGCGACGAGATGGCTGCTCGCCCGATCGGCAATGTGATCGGCCGCTGGGTCGACGCCGACGAGGTCGCCTATGTCGTGGCCTTCCTGGCGTCACCCAAGAGCGTCTCCATCACTGGCGATGCAATCGCCGCCGGTGGTGGCGCCAAGGGGGCCATCCACTACTGAGTTCGGCCAGCCGGCCCGCTGCGGCCGACGGCCGATGCTGCATGATTGGCCGTATGGCTCGAGAGGACGGCGGAGGAGCGTTCCGGGCGCTGCGCGTGCGTAACTTTCGGCTGTTCTTCCTGGGCCAGATCCTGAACGTCTCCGGGTCGTGGATCCACAACACCGCCATCGCCTGGATCGTGGTCCGCCAGCACCATGCCGCTGCCGGCGTGGGCCTGGTCATCGCCATGCAGTTCCTGCCCCTCCTGCTGCTCGGCGCGTGGGCAGGTGCCCTCGCCGACCGGCACGACAAGCGTCGCATGCTGATCGTGGCCAACGCCGCGGCAGCGGTCATCGCCTTGGCCACCGCGGTGCTGGTAACCACCGGCCATCGCTCGGTCAGCGTCTTGGCTGTCATGGCCCTCCTGCTCGGCGCCACCACGGCATTCGAGCTGCCGACCCGCCAGAGCTTGGTCGGCCAGTTGGTCGAGCCCCCCGACCTGCCCAGCGCCATCGGTCTGAACGTGGCAGTCATGACCGGGTCGCGGATGGCCGGCTCCGCCCTCGCTGGCCTGCTGATCGTGCTGTTCAGCGCGACCGTCTGCATCTACATCAACGCGTTGTCCTTCCTCGCAACCATCCTCGGTGTCGTGCTCCTTCGTGAGAGCGAGATCCGCCCGACTGAGCGCGCGGTGCGAGCCAAGGGACAGATCGTCGAAGGCTTTCAGTACGCGATCGGTCAGCCGGCGGTCCGCTTCCCTCTTGTGGCCATGGCGGTCGTGGGAACACTTGCGCTCAACAATCAGGTCACTATTCCCTTGCTGGCCCGGATCACCTTCCACGCCGGGCCCGGGACCTTCGCGATGTTCGGCGCTGTCCAAGCCTTCGGCGCGTTCTGCGGTGCTCTCGTCGCGGCCGGTCGGAAGGAGGCGACCGTCTCGGTGATCGCCAGGTCGGCGCTGCTGCTCGGCGTCTTCCTCGCGCTGGTGTCGATCTCCCCGTGGACGGGCTTGGCGCTGTTGTTCATGGCGTGCTCGGGCTTCGTCGCCTCGCTCTACATCTCCACGACCAACGCCCGTCTCCAGACGGTCGCCGACGATCGCTACCGCGGCCGGGTGATGTCGCTCTACTCGATCCTGTTCCTCGGCTCGACGCCGGTGGGCAGCGTGATCGTCAGCACCGCGGCCGCCCTCACCAACCCCCGGGTGGCGATCGCCATCGGCGCGGCTGCCGCGTTGGGCACCGGCGTCGTGGCGATCATCCGCAGCCGCACGGAGCCGGACCCGCCCATCTACGGCGATCTAGTGGAGGTGGTGCCGATCACCAAGCAGGGGTGAGCGCTGCTCTCGCCGATGCGTTCTCGCTCAGGGGATCGGGCTCAGGTGCTCCGGGGGCGTCGACTCGACGTCGTCGGTGAGCTCGGAGGCCACCGGCATGTCGTCCTCCAGCGGGATCTCGCGCAGGAACAGGATGACGGCCACCCCGGCCAATCCCCAGGGAAGGGCCGACAGGAACGACATGTGGAGGGCGGCCGCGAAGGCGTGGGCCACCTTCTCGTGGATGTCGGGCGGCAGGGCATCGACGTGCTTCGGATCGCCTCGGAGCACGGCGGGGTTGAGGGCGCCGAGCTCGGTCGGGCTCAGCCGTGATGCCACCTCGCCACCGATCCGGCTGTTGAGCAGGGCGAGCGCCAAGGTGGCGCCGATCGACCCGCCCAGCGAGCGGAAGAAGTTGAGGGTGGCGGTGGCGATGCCGAGGTCGCGGTAGTCGACAGCGTTCTGGGCGATGGTGACGAGCGTCTGCATCCACATGCCGAGACCGAGGCCGAGCACGATCATGAAGGCCGACGCCGTGAACCGTGACGAGTCGGCGTCAAGCCGGCTGTAGAGGAAGAAGGCGAAGGTGGCGACCACCGAGCCGGCGACCGGGAAGATCTTGTAACGACCGGTCCGGGTGATCAGCCGACCGGTGATGATCGACGAGAGGGTCACCGTTCCCAGCAGGGGGAAGGTGAGGAGGCCGGAGTTCGACGCGCTCACGCCGACCACCACCTGTAGGAACACCGGCATGGCCACCCACCCGGCCCACATCCCGACGCTGAGGATGAACGCCGAGGCGACGGTGACGTCGAAGATGTCGCTTCGGAACAGGCGCAGCGGCAGCACCGGCTCGATGGCCCGTCGCTCGATGCGGATGAGCAGGGCGACGAGGGCCAGCGCGCCGAGGGCCAGTCCGAGGATCACCGGGGAGTCCCACGCGTACTCGTCGCCACCCCAGGTCACGGCGAGCAGCACGGCCGTCGCCGAGCCCATCAGGCACAGCGTGCCGGCGATGTCGAAGCGCCGGCGGATGATCGCCCGGGCCGGGAGCTTGAGGACGGTGCCGGTGACCGCCAGGGCGATGACTCCGAGGGGGACGTTGATGAAGAACGCCCATCGCCACGAGAGGTGGTCGACGCAGAAGCCGCCGACGATCGGGCCGAGGAGGCTGGCGACGGCCATGCTCGACCCCATCACGCCCTGGTAGCGACCGCGCTGCCGGGGCGAGACGATGTCGCCGATGATCGACATCGACAGCACCATGAGACCGCCGGCGCCCATGCCCTGCACCGCCCTGGCGGCGATGAGCTCGACGATGTCCCGGGAGAGCCCGGAGGCAATCGAGCCGACGACGAAGATGGCGATCGCCAGCTGGTACAGGCGCTTGCGGCCGTAGAGGTCGGAGAGCTTCCCGTAGATCGGGGCCGACGTGGTCGAGCTCAGCAGGTAGGCGGTGACCACCCAGGAGATGTGGTTGAGCCCGCCGAGATCACCGACGATCGACGGGAGGGCGGTGATGAGCACCATGGTGTCGAGCGCGCTCAGGAAGTTGCCGACAAGCAGTCCGGCGAAGACCAGCCAGATCTGCCGATTGGACAGTCGAGCGGGCCTGTTGACCATTGCCGGGCACTGTACGTGGGATCAACTGCTGCGTTCTTTGGCGACTTGCCCCGACATCCTGCGGGCAACTCGCCAAAGAACGGGTGTTACTGGCCGGACCAGCGGTTCTTGAAGACCGGGTCGCGCTTCTCGGCGAAGGCCGCCATGCCTTCGGGCACGTCGCCGGCGGCAAAGATGCGGGCCATCAGCTCGGCATAGAGCTCGACGCCCTCACGGATCAGCGCGTTCTTGTGCACGCCCATCACCCGCTTGATCGCCTGAAGGGAGAGCTGCGACAACTTGGCCATCTCGTCGGCCATGCGGAGGCACGTGTCGAGCAGCTCGTCGTGGGGGACGACCTTCTGGACGATGCCCATGCGCAGCGCCTCTTCGGCCGGGATGCGCTCGGCGGTGAGCAGGGCGTAGGCGGCGTCGCCGAAGGCGATGTTGCGAGGAAGCAGATGAACGGCGACGCCCGGGAGGATGCCCCGCTTCGGCTCGAACAGGCCGAACCACGACTGGTCGGACGCGACTCGGAAGTCGCAGTTCAGGGCGATCTCGACGCCCCCGCCGACCGCCAGCCCGTTGACCGCCGCGATCATCGGCTTGCCGACGCGGCCGATGCCGAACATCTGGGTGAAGGACGCGTCCTCCCGCTCTCCCGGGCGCCGGCCGGCGGGGGCACTGCGGTTGATCAGATCGGCACCGCTGCAGAACGCCTTGTCACCAGCGCCGGTGATGATGCCGATGTACTGGTCGGGGTCGGCGTCGAAGTCAGCCATGGCGTCGGCGACCGCCGCAGTGAGGTCCTCGTTGTAGGCGTTCAGCGTGTGGGGCCGGTTCAACGTGAAGATCGTCGTGTGGCCGCGTCGTTCGATCAGGAGGACATCGGACATGGCCGGGAAGCGTAGCGATCGGGTCTGTACAGTCCCCCAGCCATGGGGGAACTACGTGAGGCCGCCGTCGCCGGAATAGCCATGACCAAGCAGGGTGATCTGAGCGATCGGCTCCAGGCCGATGTGTACTGGGAGGTCGTCAAGGAAGCCCTCGACGACGCCGGCCTGTCCCTGTCGGATGTCGACGGGCTGATCGGCTCGGCCCCCGAGGGTTTGGGCATTCGTGCATCGCTGCCGGGTGGGGCCTTCACCGACTTCACCGGGAACCCGTTGCGGTTCCACGCCACGACCAACATCGGGGCCTCGGCCCAGTCGGCCGGCATGGGGTTGGCCGCCATGGCCATCGCGCACGGGTTGGCGAGCGTGGTGGTGATCCCGACCGTGGCCGCCGGTCAGGCGCCCGGCTACGCCGGGGCCGACCGCAACGACGCCGTGGCCCGCATGGCCCAGCTGGGCAGCCCGTATGAGTACCTGTGGGGTACGACGAGAGTTGCCGACTACGCGGTCGTCGCCCGCCGCCACATGCACGAGTACGGGACGACCGAGGAGCAGCTCGCCGAGATAGCGGTGGCCCAGCGCTTGGGCGCCACGCTCAACCCGCTGTCGGTCAACGGTCGGCGTGGCGAGATCACCATCGAGGACGTGATGACCTCGCGCCCGATCGCCGAGCCACTGAAGCTGCTCGACTGCTGCCTGGTCAACCAGGGTGCAGGTTGCGTCGTGATGACGAGAGCGTCCGACGTGCGGGCCCAGGGCAAGCATGTGCCGGTGGTCATGCTCGGGTGGGGCGAGGGCCACGGCTACCTGGATCCGTGCAAGGCCCCCAGCCTCGCCGGGTTCGAGGGTGGCCGCGTTGCGGCCGACGCCGCGTTCGGCATGGCCGGAGTCACTCGCGACGACATCGACGTCGCCGGCATCTCTGACCACTTCACGATCAACGTGTTGGTCGAGCTCGAGGACGCCGGCTTCTGCGCCAAGGGTGAGGGCGGCGCCTTCGTCGAGAACCAGGCCACCCGGATCGGTGGCCGCCTGCCGGTCAACACCGACGGCGGCTTCCTCTCCAACAGCCACGCCGGCAGCTGCGGGCTGTTCACCACGATCGAGCTGGTGCGCCAGCTCCGGCACGACGCGGGTCCGCGGCAGGTCGAAGGGGCCCAGCTGGGCTACGCCCACGGCGTCGGCGGCGTGTCCCAGGTCCAGTACGGCGCGGTCTACGGGAGGGCATGAGATGGCTGACTACGAGAAGCTCCGGCCCGAGATCACGCCCTTGCACGAGCCGTTCTGGGATTCGGTGAAGCGCCACCAGGTCGAGCTCCAGCGGTGCGACAGCTGTGGCGCCTTCCGGTTCATCCCGACGGAGCTGTGCCGGTGTGGGTCGGCCGCGTCGACCTGGACACCGATCGCCGGTACCGGCGAGGTCTACACCTACACCGTCGTGCACCGGGCCCCGACGCCGGCCTATCAGGCCGAGGCGCCCTACGTCATCGCCCATGTGACCGTCGACGAGGGTCCCCGCATGATCAGCGTCGTGGTCGGTTGCGATCCCACCGACGTGCACATCGGGATGCCCGTGACGTTGGTGTACGAGGACGTGGCACCCGACCTCACGCTCTACAAGTTCACGCCGGCTGGGTAGACCCGGCCCTTGGACGAGCTACCCGAGGGCGCCGACGAGCTGTACGGCATCGACCCGTCGGGGTTCATCGCCGCTCGTGACGCTCTCGCAAAGGAGCTGAAGGGCAAGGGCGAAGTCGCAGCGGCCTCGCGTGTGCGGGCACTGCGGCGACCGACGGCGGCGGCCGCCGCCCTCAACCGGGTGGCCCGTGACGAACCGGCGCTGGTGGCCGACCTGGTGAAGGCCGGTCAGCAGCTCGCAGCAGCACAAGCGGCGGCCGTTCGCGGCGACCGTGAGGCGCTCCGCGACGCGTCACGTCATCGGCGTGACCTCATCGGCCGGCTGGCGACCGCGGCGACCGAGATCGTCGGCGCCACCCACCGTGAGGCGATCGCGGCGACCATCGAGGCGGCTGCCGTCGACACCGAGGTGGGCGAGTTGCTGGCCGCCGGTCGGCTCACCCGCGATGCCCCGCCGCCGAGCGCCTTCGACCTCACCGGCGTGCCCGAGGAGCTCGCCCCACCCCCGAGGATCAACCGGAAGGCCGAGGAGCGTCGCCTCCGGGCCGACGAGGAGGTGGCGGCGGCCGAGGGGGCCCTCGCCGATGCCGAGCAGGCGCTCGAGGCCGCCGAGGCGGCGACCGTCGCCGCCCGGCACGCCCTGGACGAAGCGCGTCGACGGCGGGCCGCCCTCGACGGCTGACAACTCCGTAGTGTTCGGGCCATGGGGGACAACACGACCGAGATGGTCCACTACGAGCGTGACGGCAAGGTCGGGATCATCACCCTCGACCGTGACCCGATCAACACCTACGACGGCGCCTTCCACGTCGAGTTCCAGGGGGCGTGGCAGCAGGCGCGCCACGACCCGGACACGACGGCGGTAGTCATGAAGGCCACGGGCAGGCACTTCTGCGCCGGCGCCAACATGCGCAACGCGCAGAAGGCTCCGGAGGGTTCGGTCGTGCTCAACGCCTGGGACGAGATCAAGCTCATCAAGGGGACGATGAAGCCGACGATCGCCGCCGTGCAAGGTGGCTGCCTCGGCGGCGGCCAGCGCATGGTCTGGCCCTGCGACATCATCTTCTGCACCGAGGACGCCTTCTTTCGCGACCCCACCGCGACGATGGGCATCGGCGGCATCCAGTCGCACCTGCACACCTGGTTCTACGGGCCCCGCCTGGCCAAGGAGATGATCTACAGCGGGATGCGGCTCCCGGCGCAGCGGCTCTACGCCATGGGCCAGGTCAACCGCCTCTATCCCGACATCGAGACGCTCCACGCCGAGACCCTGAAGTTCGCGCACGAGGTGAGCGAGCAGGATCCGCTGGCCCTCCGGCAGGCGAAGCGGGCCTCCGACATCACCATGGACATCATGGGACAGCACTACGTGACGTCACGGATGGAGGAGCTGCTCGACGAGGCGCCGGTGTTCAAGCTGGCATCCCGCTAGGCGTTGCGCCCAACGCTGACGGAGGGGGGCGAGCGTTACCTCGCCCTCCTGCAGCGCTGCCTCACTCGCGAGCTGTTCCTCGACCAGGACGAGCCCGACCTCGATCCGCTCGTACGAGCCGAGGGCCGCGACTGGCCCTCGACGGCCGAGACCATGGTTGGTCGCGCCCGCCTGGAGCACGTCGGGGCCTGTGCTCGCACGGTGATCGAGGACGACGTCCCCGGCGACTTCGCCGAGTGCGGCATCTGGCGCGGCGGCGTCGTCGCCCTGTTGCGGGCCACGCTCGCCGCCTACGGCGACCTCACTCGTGACGTGTGGGGCGCCGACTCGTTCGACGGGCTGCCGGTGCCCGACCCCGAGCGCTATCCCGCCGACGCCGACTACGACTGGTCGGGCGTGGCCGCCTTGAAGGTCACCATCGACAGCGTCCGGGCCAACCTCGATCGCTATGGCCTGCTCGACGAGCGAGTGCATCTGCTGCCCGGGTGGTTCGAGGACACGCTCCCGAGTGCGCCGATCGAGCGGCTCTCGCTGTTGCGGGTCGACGGCGACCTCTACCAATCGACGATGGACGTGCTCAGTGCTCTCGAGCCGAAGGTGAGCGACGGCGGGTTCGTCATCATCGACGACTACAACGGATGGCCGCCGTGCCGGCAGGCTGTCGACGAGTACCGCGCCGCCACAGGCATCACCGCTCCCCTCGAACCGGTCGACTGGGTGGCCGTGTCATGGCGCAAGGGCGCATGACCGAACCGGAGCTAGTGTTGCGTGTTGCTGAACCCGATGGGCCGGCGCGGGCGACGATCTACGCGCTGCACGGCGGCGGCTTGCATGGCGGCTACTGGGACTGTGACCGTGACCCGTCGCTGTCGTTGCTGCGCCTGGGTGCTGCGCTGGGGTTCCGTGTGGTTGCGCCCGACCGCCCTGGCTACGCCGCCAACAACGAGCCGTGGCCGGCGGGCCTCCCGGCTACCGAGGAGGCGGCGCTGCACGTGGCGACCATCCGTCGTCAGTGGGCTGACGAACCGGTGCTCCTGGTCGGGCAGTCCGCCGGCGCCATCGTGTCGGTTCATGCCGCAGCGACGTGGCCGTGGCCTGGCTTGATCGGCGTCGACTACTCGGGCGTGGGCATCCGGCTGAACCGGGACGCGGCGAACGAGGGCGGCTCCCGCGCCGTCTTCTGGGGTTCGGAGGAGCTCTATCCGCCGGGCACCTTCGAGCCGGGTGGCCGCCCCCTTGCCCCGGTGGTCCCTCCCGACGGCGACTCGGCGCGGGAGTGGGCCGAGGTGTTCCCCGCGTTGGCCGCGCGGGTCACGGTGCCGGTGCGGATCACCTTCGCCGAGCACGAGCGATGGTGGGACGGCGGCGCTGCCGTCCTGCCGACGGTGGCCGCTGCCTATCGGTCGAGCCCGTTGGTGGAGACGGGCGTGCAGCCCAACGGCGGCCACAACCTCTCGCTCGGCTTCGGCGCCCGGCCCTACCACCTGCGGGTGCTCGGCTTCGCCGAGACCTGCCTGCTCAAACGGCGGTGAGCCGGGTCCCGAGGGCAGCGTCGCCAAGCTGATCTTCACCCGATGCCTCACCGTTGCCGGCGGCACCTCGGAGATCGTGCGCAGCCAGATCGGCGAGCGCATCCTCGGCGTGCCCGCGACCTGCTGATCGATGAGCCAGGGCGGCTGATCCTCGGGGCGAAGGGTACGCTCCGCCACCCGATGACGACGCGGGGGAACAGATGAACATCTCGATGCTGCTGGAGATGGCAGCCGACGGTGTGGGTGATCGCATCGCGGTCGGCACCAAGGACGGTGGCACCACCTACGCAGGTCTGCTCGAGCGGGCCCGTAAGGCGGCGCAGTACTTCAAGACCCACGACGTCAGCAACGTGGTGATGATCGACCTCAACACGCCGGTGGTTCCCCTGGTGCTCTACGGGAGCGCCCTGTCCGACAGAGTTCCTGAAGCGGATCGACGCCCTCGATGACGAGCCGATCTTCCCGGAGAGCGGCGAGGGCGACATCGCCGCCCTGCTCTTCACCAGCGGGACCACCGGTGAGCCCAAGGCGGCGGTGCTCCGCCACGAGAACCTCACGTCGTACGTGCTGTCGACGGTGGAGTTCATGGGCTCGGAGGAATCGGAGTGCGCGCTGATGAGCGTGCCGCCGTACCACATCGCCTCCATCTCGGCGTTCCTGACCGGCGTCTACAACGGGCGACGCATCGTCCAGCTGCCGAACTTCGACGAGAAGGAATGGGTGCGCCTGGCCAGCGAGGAGGCCGTGACCTTCGCCATGGTCGTGCCGACCATGCTCAAGCGGATCCTCGACGTGATGGAAGGGGAGGGCGTCAGCCTCCCGGCCCTGCGCCAGCTGTCCTACGGCGGTGGGGTGATGCCAGTGCCGGTGATCGAGCGGGCGATGCGGCTGCTGCCCCACGTCGACTTCGTGAACGCCTACGGGCTGACCGAGACGAGCTCGACGGTGGCGCTGCTCGGCCCCGAGGATCACCGAGTGGCGATCGCCAGCGACGACCCCAAGGTGCGAGCCCGGCTCGGGTCGGTCGGCCGGCCGCTGCCCACCCTCGAGCTGGAGATCCGCGACGACCAGGGTCACCCCGTGCCGGTCGGCACCTCAGGTGAGATCTGGGTGCGGGGCGACCAGGTGTCGGGTGAGTATCTCGGCAAGCGTGCGCTCCATCCCGATGGCTGGTTCCCCACCAACGACGGTGGTCACTTCGACGACGACGGCTTCCTCTATGTCGAGGGTCGGCTCGACGACGTGATCGTGCGCGGTGGCGAGAACATGTCGCCCGGCGAGATCGAGGAGGTGTTGCTCGAGCACCCAGCGGTGGCCGATGCCGCCGTCTGTGGCATCCCCGACGAGGAGTGGGGCGAGGTCGTTGCTGCGGCCGTCGTGCTGCAGCACGACCATCCCGCCACGGAGGCCGAGCTGAAGGAGTGGGTGCGGGCCCGGTTGCGGTCGACCCGCGTGCCCGAGCACCTCGAGTTCCGCGAGCTCCTCCCCTACAACGACATGGGCAAGCTGCTGCGGCGCGTCCTCCGGGACGAGTTCTCCGCCGCCCGCGATCAGGAGTCGTAGACCGGCTCGCCGCCAATGACGGTGGCCCGCACCGTGACCTCGCCGGGATGGGCGACCACGTGGGCCCACGGCTCGGCCAGCACGCAGAGGTCGGCGGGCCCGTTCGGGTCGAGCTGGGTCTGCCCGGTGTACAGGGCGATGGCAGTGGCGGTGTCGAGCGCCTCCTCCGGTCCAAGGGTGGCGCCGGCCGCCGTTCGGCGATGGCAGGCGGCGGCGATGGCCAGCCAGGGGTCGGGCGGGCCGTAGGGCGCGTCGCTGCTGCCGAGCACCGGCACGCCGCCGTCGAGCAGTCCACGCAGCCGGTAGAGCCACGGTCGATCGTCGGGCTCGACGTCGACGAGGTAGCGGTCGCCCCGCGCCGTCACGAACGCGGGCTGGCTGACGACGGTCAGGCCGAAGTGGCGGAGGTCGCCGACCAGGTCGTCGGGGATCACGCCACCGTGCTCGATCCGGTCACCGGGACGGGCGCCCGCCCAACCGAGGGCGGCCAGGGTGAGCACCAGCTGCACTCGGGTCACGCAGTGCACGGCGATCGACCGGTCATGGTCGTGGGCGTCGCTGATCGTCGCCGCCAGGCTCACCAGCTCGGGCAGCTGCGTGTCGTCGAGCAGCACCTTGACCGGACCGAGGGTGACGCCGTCGGGCGGTTCGATGTGGGTGCCCTTCGTCATGCACGTGAGCCGCTGCTGCAGGCCGGCGCGGGCGAGCAGCTCGAGCTCGGCCCTGCCGTTGGTAGCGGTGGCGTCGGTGAGCGCGGTCACGCCGAGCGAGGCCAGCAGTTGGCCGAGCCCCTGGACCTCGTCGGGCACACCCGCGCCCGTGCGCTCCCGCAGCCAGGGATCGAGGCGGAACAGCCGACCGGTGGGCGCACGGTCGTCGTCGAGCTCGGCGCCCGGTCGAGGTCGCCGGACGCGGCGACGTGGTAGCCGGTGGCGCGGAGCCAGCCCTGCGGACGGTCGCGCCGGGCGGCCCGGACGGCGCCGGCCAGATCGGTCGACACGTCGACCGATGTCATGGCGGCCGCGGTGGCCATCAGATGGATGTGGTGGTCGTGCAGGCCGGGGAGCACCGCGCCACCCTGGGCGTTGATCACGTGGTCGTCGCCGGCGGGGTGCAGGTGACCGATCTCGGTGATGCGATCGCCGTCGACGCGCACGTCGGCCCGGTGGCCGGCCGCCACCTCGGCATTGGTGACGACGACACTCATGTGGCGCGGGCCCGGGGCGGGGCCACTGGCCAGTCGCCTTCGGCCGTCTCGAGCACCCAGCCGCGGCGCCGGCGGGTGGCGGCCAGGGCGGGCTCGTGGGCGCAGGCAACGGCGGCCATCGCCCCGCTCACCCGGGCGAGGGCGGCATCGACGAACCATTGCCCGCCAGCCGTGGCGCAACGGGCGGCCGCCACTGCCGCGTGCAGGCCAGTGAGTGGATCGGCGATGGCGTCGGCGAGGAACCGCGGCGCACCGTCGACCGGGTGACGCGCCACGAGGCCGCCCGCGACCGCGGCGTCGTCGCCGAAGCCCACTCGGTCGTCGCGCCAGCCGTGGCCGGTGATGGCGACGACCACCTTGTCGGTGCGGGCGCGTAGGACGTCGTCGACGTCGATGCCGAGCTGCTCGTAGGCCCGGCGCCGCGACGACAGCACGACGATGTCGGCAGCATCGATCTCGTCGCGCAGGCGTGTGCGGTCGACCGTGCGGTCCTCCTTGTTCCCGTTGAGCAGGCGCCAGAGGCGACGGTTGCCATGGCGGGCACGGTCGGGCCGCTCGGCCGTCTCGACCTTCACCACGCGGGCACCGCCCCGACCGAGGAGGCCGCTGCACAGCGGGCCCGCCCACAGGGCGCTGAGGTCGGCGATGGTGCAGTCGGCGAGCGAGCGGGGATGCCCGGCGTGGCCGGTGACGTCGACGGCGGCCGGGGGCGCCGGCAATGGCGCCGCCGGGAGAGCACCCGCCGGGATCCCGAGCAGCGCGGCGCGCTCGACTGAGCGCCGCCCGTTCGCCCAGGAGGGCGGGCCCATCGACGGTGACACCGGTGAGGTCGGCGAGCTCGGCCGCGAGGGCGTCGAGCGCACCGGCAAGCTGACCGGGCGGCGCAAGGGGCGGGCCGCTGCCGTCGCCGGTGATGGCCATGGCGCCGCTCGCTGCCCAGCCGCCCGGCCCGTTGCCCATCGGGACCAACCTAGGTTGGTCGTGGTGCTTCGCCTCGACGACCTGCCCGCGGCGTTGGGCCCCGGCGCCCTCGAGGAGTGGTCGGTGCTCGCCGGGCGCGAGGTCTTGGCTGTCGATCTCGACGCTGGCCGGTGGGAGGCTGGCGCGGCGACCGCCTTGGCCTCCCTGCCGTGCGTCAAGGTCGGGCTGGCCGCCGAGCCCGATCTTCCCGGCGATCTGCTCGCCGGCTTCGACGTGCTGCTGACCACGGCAACTGATGCCGGCGCGGGATGGGTTGCGGTCGAGGATCCGCTGGTCGCGCTCGAGGGTCTCGAGCAACGGGTCGCCGCCCAGTCCCGGGCCGCCGTTGCCCTGGTCTCGCTCCTGCGGGTCACCGAGCTGGTGCCGGTGTGGGAAGGCATCGTCGCCGAGTCGTCGACCTACTCGATGTTGCTCGGCAGCCAGGCGTTCTACGCCTGGCGGGAGGCGACCCCCCGCAAGGGCCATCCGGCCGGTGACCCGGCCACCGCCGTGCTCGTGTCGCGCGAGGGGTCGACCATGCGGGTCGAGCTCAACCGCCCCGACGTCCGCAACGCCGTCGACTCGTCGGTCCGGGACGGCCTGGTCGACGCCCTGGGGCTGGCGCTGGCCGACGCGTCGATCGAGCACGTCGTGCTGTCGGGCCGGGGCCCGGTGTTCTCCGCCGGTGGCGACCTCGACGAGTTCGGGTCGGTCGGCGACCCCGCGCTCGCCAACGCCGTCCGCCTCACGCGCCACCCGGGCTACGCCGTGTCCCGGGTGGCCGGCCGGGTCGAGGCCCGCGTGCACGGCGCCTGCATGGGCTCCGGCATCGAGATCCCCGCCTTCGCCCACCGGGTGGTGGCCGATCACGCCACCGTCTTCGGCCTTCCCGAGCTCGGCATGGGCCTGATCCCCGGGGCCGGCGGCACCGTCAGCGTCACCAAGCGGATCGGCCGCCACCGGACCGCTTGGCTCGTCCTCTCCGGCGCCCGCATCGACGCCCCCCGCGCCCTCGCCTTCCATCTCGTCGACGCCATCGACTGACGCATCGCCCGGGCGAGGGCATGACGGTGGGTGCTAAGCACGGCTGCATGGACACTCGGAAGATCGGCGGGCTCAACGTCTCGGTGGTGGGGGTGGGGACGAACAACTTCGGCGTGCGAATCGACGAGTCGGCGGCCGACGCCGTGGTGCGGGCCTGCCTCGACCATGGGATCAATCACTTCGACACTGCCGACGTGTACGGCGCCGGCAAGAGCGAGGAGTTCCTCGGCCGGGCGCTGGGCAAGCGCCGGGACGAGGCCATCGTGGCCACCAAGTTCGGGTCCAGGACCGGCGCGGCGCCCGACCACCTGCGCCAGTCGGTCGACGACTGCTTGCAACGGCTCGGCACCGACCGCATCGACCTGATGTACCTGCACCGGCCCGACGGCAAAACACCGATCGCCGAGACCCTCGGCGCCTTCAACGAGTGCGTGCAGGCCGGCAAGGTCCTCGAGATCGCCTGCTCCAACTTCTCTGCCGACCAGCTGCGTGAGGCCGAGGCCGCCGTCGCACCGGGCGCGGCCCGGTTCGTCGCGGTGCAGAACCACTACAACCTGATCGACCGGTCGGATGAGCCGGCCCTGGACGCGGCCGAGAAGCTCGGCATCGGCTACCTCCCGTTCTTCCCGCTGGCCCACGGCCTGCTCACCGGCAAGTACAAGCGGGGCGAGGCGCCGCCTGCGGGCACCCGGCTGGCCGGCCAGCCCGAGGAGCAGCGCGCGGCCATGCTCAGCGACGCCAACCACGACGTCGTCGACCGTCTGGAGGCGTGGGCCGCCGACTACGATCACTCGGTGGTTGAGCTCGCCATCGCCTGGTTGCTGGCGAAGCCCGGCATCCCCTCGGTGATCGCCGGCGCCACCAAGCCCGAGCAGGTGGCGGCCAACGCGGCCGCTGCTGAGTGGACGCTCACCCCCGCCCAGGTCGCCGAGGTGGCGGCCATCACTGACAGAGAGGCCAGCTGATGTCGAACGGGCACGAGGTTGTGCGCACCTTCCACACCACGGCGATCGTGCCTGACTACGACGCCGTCGTTGCCGCCCTCGGGAAGCTCGCCGACCTGCGGGTGTTCGAGTACAGCGAGTCCCAGAACATCGGACGTCGCGGCGGCATGACCTGGCTCGGCGACAACTCGATCGAGATCGGCGAACCCATCGTCCCTGGGCACGCCTCGGAGCGCTTCGTCGAACGCTTCGGCGGGGGAATGCACTCCTACGCCTTCGAGGTGACCAACCTCGACGCCACCCTCTAGCACTTCGCGGCCAGCGGCGTGACGGTGGGCGTGCGCCCGTCGAACGACTTCTGCTTCACCGATCCGCGCACGACGGGCGGCCTCCTGTTCGAGTGGGCGGTCATCCACCAGCCCGAGGACCCGCGCTTCGGCGCGCCCATGCCCGCGGCCAGCTACGAGCCCATCCTCGAGGTGCGCCAGCACGCCTTCGCCGGCGCCGTCGTGCCTGACCCCGTGCAGTGGGCCGACACCTTCGGGCAGCTCTTCGGCCTCACCGAGACCTTCCGCAACCCCAACGCGGCAGTCGGCGAGCCGGTCGTCGGGCTGACCACGCCCGACTGCACCATCGCGCTGTACCGCGTCCCGGGTGATGCCAGCGAGAGCGAGGCGCTCTGGGGTGACAACCACTTCCGGGCTCGCTTCCACGTGCTCGGTCTCGGCGTGCCCAGCCTCGACGACGCTGCCAAGCAGCTCGCCACCGCCGGGGTCAGCATCATCCGCCGCACCGACGACGCCATCGTGCTCGACCCTGCGGCCGGCGCCACCGTCGGCGTGGT
>JAEKLB010000089.1 GCA_019510095.1 Acidobacteriota bacterium
AGCCCAAGCGCGGGCTGAACGAGGACATCATCCGCGAGATGTCCTGGATGAAGGGCGAGCCCGACTGGATGCGCGACATGCGCCTCAAGTCGTACCGCCACTTCCAGAAGCGCCCCATGCCGAACTGGGGCGGCGACATGTCGGAGATCTTCTTCGACCAGATCTACTACTACATCAAGCCGACCGACAAGCAGGTCGACGCCTGGGACGAGCTCCCCGAATCGGTCAAGAACACGTACGAGAAGCTCGGCATCCCCGAAGCCGAGCGCAAGTACCTCGCTGGCGTCACCGCGCAATACGAGTCCGAGGTCGTGTACCACCGCAACCGCGAGGACCTCGAGGCGCAGGGCGTCATCTTCACCGACATGGACACCGCTCTCCGGGAGCACCCGGAGATCGTGCGTGCCTACTTCGGCAAGATCATCCCGCCGAACGACAACAAGTTCTCGTCGCTGAACACGGCGGTGTGGTCGGGTGGGTCGTTCATCTACGTGCCGCCGGGCGTCGAGGTGGACATGCCGCTCCAGGCGTACTTCCGCATCAACGCCGAGAACATGGGCCAGTTCGAGCGGACGCTCATCATCGCCGACGAGGGTTCGAAGGTGCACTACATCGAGGGCTGCTCGGCCCCCGTCTACACCACCGACTCGCTCCACTCGGCCGTGGTCGAGATCGTGGTGCGGCCGTCGGCGCGCGTGACCTACACGACCATCCAGAACTGGTCGAACAACGTCTTCAACCTGGTCACCAAGCGGGCCCGGGTCGAGGCCGAGGGCCACATGGAGTGGATCGACGGCAACATCGGCAGCCGCCTCACCATGAAGTATCCGGCCGTGGTGATGGTGGGGCCCAAGGCGTCGGGCCAGGTGCTCTCGGTGGCCTACGCCGGGGCCGGCCAGCACCAGGATGCCGGGGCCAAGATGACCCACGCCGCGCCCGAGACCACCAGCCGCATCATCTCCAAGTCGATCTCCAAGGACGGCGGCCGCACGTCGTACCGGGGCCTGGTGCGGGTCGAGGACGGTGCCCACGGCTGCAAGAGCCACGTGCAGTGCGACGCCCTCATCCTCGACGACCACAGCATCAGCGACACCTATCCCTACATGGAGATCGGCGAGCGCGACGCTGTCGTCGGCCACGAGGCCACGGTGTCGAAGGTCGGTGAGGAGCAGCTCTTCTACCTGATGAGCCGGGGCCTCTCCGCCGAGCAGGCCATGGGCATGATCGTGAACGGCTTCATCGAGCCGGTGACCCGCACCCTGCCGATGGAGTACGCAGTGGAGTGGAGCCGGCTCATCGAGCTCCAGATGGAGGGATCCGTCGGCTGATGCGGGACTGGTCCCACTGATGCCCATGCGGGAGGACTGCCTCCACTTCGAGAGCCGCACCTACGCCGGTGGCGAGGCCGTGCGCAAGTGCGTGCTCGACCTGGCGCCCGAGGCGCCGTGGCGGTGCCCGGCCGACTGTGCGCGCTACGAGCATCGGCTCTACGACGCCGATCTCGACCACGGCACCTTGGTGCGGGGGCGCGTCGAGGACGAACCGCAGGGCGAGGGCATCGCCGAGCTGCTCGACGAGGCCGAGGACATCGTGAACACCGCTGGCCCGTCCATCCTCGCCGAGATCAGGGCCGACGACGAGCGCCGCGAGGGCGGCCGCCTTCGCCGCATCTTCCGGTTCGGCAGGCGCTGACATGACCTCGCTCGCCGACGAGGTGCGCCGCGTCGCGTCCCTGCCGCTCCCCACGACCGAGCTCGAGCACTGGCGCTACAGCCGCATCAACGCCATCGACCTCGACGCCTACGACGTCGACCTCGGCAGCTCGCTCGAGGTGATCGCCCCCAAGGCCGGGGTGACGGTGACCGACGCCTTCGACGGCCACTCGGTCGGGCATCCCCCGACCGACGCCATCGACCAGCTGCACGACGAGCGGGCCCTGACCACCGTGATCGAGATCGCGCCCGGCGCGATCGTCACCGATCCGATCGTCGTCATCGAGCGCGTCCCCGACGACGGCTCCGCGGTGTTCTCCCGGCTGGTCATCCGGGCCGGCGCCGACAGCGAGGCGACCGTCCACGTCGTCCGGTCGTCGGCCGACATCTCCGCCCTGATCGTCCCGGTCGTCGAGATCGACGTGGCCGACGCCGCCCGGTTCCGATTCCTCGACGAGCAACGTCTCGGCCGGCGGGTCTGGCAGCTGGGCAAGCAGACCTCCCGCGTCGGTCGCGACGCCACCTTCCTGTCGGGGATGGTTGCCCTCGGTGGTGACTTCGCCCGGCTCGCCATCGAGTCCCGGCTCGAGGGGCGGGGGGCCAGCGGCGAGCTCCTCGCCGTCTCCTTCGGCGAGGCCGACCAGATGCACGACTTCCGCACGATCGAGGACCACGTCGCCGGTCACACGACCTCGAACATGCTGTTCAAGGGGGCGGTCGAGGGTCGCGCCAGCTCGGTCTACACCGGTCTGATCCACATCGGTAAGGAGGCAGCCGGGAGCCAGGCCTTCCAGACCAACCGCAACATCAAGCTGTCGCAGGGCGCATGGGCGGAGTCGGTGCCGAACCTCGAGATCGAGAACAACGATGTGCGCTGCAGCCACGCCTCGGCGGTCGGCCCGGTCGACGAGGAGCAGCGCTTCTACCTCGAGAGCCGGGGCGTGCCGCCGCACATCGCCGAGCGGCTCATCGTGCTCGGCTTCTTCGAGGACGTGCTGGAGCGCCTCCCCGTTCCGGCTGCCATGCCCGGCGTGCGGGCCGAGCTGGCCGCCAAGTTCGATCGCCGCGAGGTGGCGCAATGAAGGAACGGATCGGGTCGATCGACGACGTCAAGCCCGAGGACCCGATGCGAGTTGTGGTCGGGCCGCACAAGATCTGCGTGGTTCGGATCGGCGACGACCTCTATGCCATCGGCGACACCTGCACCCATGCCGACGTCTCGCTGTCGGAGGGCGAGCTCGATGTGGAGACCAAGCACATCGAGTGCTGGAAGCACGGCAGCTGCTTCTCGCTCGAGACCGGCGAGCCCGACGTCCTGCCAGCCGTGATCCCCGAGCCCGTGTACCGGATCTGGGTCGAGGGCGACGACGTGTTCGTCGAGGTGCCCGAGTCATGACCGAGCTGGTGATCAGCGGGCTCCGCGCCGCCGCCGGAGGCAGGGAGATCCTGCGGGGCATCGACCTCACCGTGCGGGGCGGCGAGGTGCATGCCGTCATGGGTCCCAACGGCTCGGGCAAGTCGACGCTGTCGCACGTGCTCATGGGCCGACCCGGGTACGAGGTGCTGGGAGGGTCGATCACCCTCGATGGGGTCGATCTGCTCGCTCTGCCGGCGTGGAAGCGGGCCGCCGCTGGGCTGTTCCTGGCGATGCAGTACCCGACCGAGGTGCCGGGCGTGGCCGTGCAGACGCTGCTCGAGGAGGCGTTGGTGGCCACGGGCAAGGCGAGCGGCGACGTTCGCCGGCTCATGGTCGAGGAGGCTGAGCTGATCGGCTTCGACGAGCGGTTCCTCGTGCGGCCGCTCAACGTCGACCTGTCGGGTGGCGAGAAGAAGCGCAACGAGACGCTTCAGCTCGCGGTGCTCCAGCCCAAGGTCGCCATCCTCGACGAGATCGACTCCGGCCTCGACGTCGATGCCCTTCGTGCGGTGAGCCGGCGGGTCGAGGGCCTGACCAACGAGCGTGGTCTCGGCGTGCTCGCCATCACCCACTACTCGCGACTGCTCACGGAGCTGCACGCCGACCGGATCCACGTCCTCGTCGCTGGCCGGATCGTCGCCAGCGGCGGGCCCGAGGTGGTCGACGAGCTCGAGCGCTCGGGCTACGCCGCCTACCGCGAGCTCGACGACACGCCGGCCGCGGTCGCGGCGCCCACCGGCGCACTGGCCGACCCGTTTGCCGATCCGTTCGGCGATCCCCTGGCATGAGCGAGCCGATCGAGGCGCCGGCGGGCTGGGAGGTCGTCGACGGCAAGCTCCATCGCGACGTCGAGTTCGGGAGCTTCGTGGAGGCGTTCGCCTTCATGACCCGCGTGGCGATGGCGGCCGAGAAGCTCGACCACCATCCCGACTGGTCGAACTCCTACAACAAGGTCAGCATCGATCTGGTGTCCCACGACAAGGGCGGGATCACCGAGCGCGACCGACGCCTGGCCGCCGTGATCAACGAGGCCTTGGCGCCCCTCGCGTAACCTGCGCCGCGTGAGTGCTCCCGCCCACCTGGCTGAGCCCTCGCTGGTCCAGCGGCTGAGCCGGCTGGCCTTCTGGGTCCTGGGCGTGGCCATCGCCGGGATGTTCGCCACTGGCATCTGGCTGGCGTTCGAGTACAAGCCGGGCGGCGGCGCGGTGCGCGGGCTGCATGCCGCCCTCGGGGTGGTGGCCGTGGTCAGCGCGCTGGTCGGCGCCGTCTGCACGGTGGCCGACAACGAGCGGTCGACGGCGGGCATCCTGCCGTCGATCTTCGTCCTGCTGGTGGTCGGCGGGCTCTACCTCACCGGCCCGACGCTGGCCTGGGACGAGATCACCGCCAACGGTCCCATCGCTCCCAAGGGCGTCACCGTCGGCTTCGACGACAACGTCGGGGTGCTCACCCAGGGCGATCGGGCGATCAAGGCCGACGACTACAGGCGAGTTGCCTTCCTCCACACCATCGGGATGCCCTTCTTGGTGCTGGTGATGGGCGGCGCCGGGCTGTGGGCGGTTCGCCGCACCTTCCGCGACGACTAGCGGCGCGAGCTGAGGGTGGCCACGCCGTCGCCCGAGAGCTCGGCGATGGCCGAGGTTCGGCCCGTCATCGCCAGCACCAGCGACAGGGCTGGTCCCGAGACCTCTGGTCCGGAGCCGATCGTCCAGTCGGCATCGGTCGCCCGCAGGGTCAGGCCAGCGATCCGGTTCTTCGCCCCGATCAGCAGGTTCGACGTCGAATAGAAGTCGCCGATCCGGGTCACGGCGTCGGCCGGGTAGGTGTGTGCGATCCCGAGCGGGCGGCGGATGTCCTCGGCGTGCACGATGGTCTCGCCCAGCCAGCTGTCGACCGGGCCTGGCGGTGCGGTCGTGTCGGCGATGTGGGCCTTGAACCCGGCCAGGGTGTCGGCCGGCAAGCTGCCCAGGTTGTCGGCCACCTGCTTGTTCGCCATCTTGGTGAACCGGAAGCCCGAGCCGGCCAGCCCGGCGAAGAAGCGGAGCGGGCTCTGGCGCTCGAGGGCGGTCAGGTGGGCCAAGGTCTCGCGCACCGTCCAGCCCTCGCATTGCGAGGGTGTCGACCAGCGCTCAGGGGCCACGGCCTCCAGGTCAGCGGCCAGCGCGGCCCGCTCGGCGAGGATCGTCGGCCATGGGCTGTCCTTTGCCATCGCTGAGGTCTAACCGCTGTTCGGGCCGGCGTCGAGGGGTTGGCGCCACGTCTGTGATGGCCATCACGTTGCATCCGTGCGCCAGGCCATGGTCCGTCCCGGCGGGGAAGCGCATCCTGACCTCGGACAGAAAGCAAGGAGCACATGATGAAGTCACGGCACGACTACTACGACCAATTGGGAGATGTCGCCCTGTTCTCAGGATTGG
Organism: Acidobacteriota bacterium; assembly: GCA_019510095.1. Taxonomy (GTDB): domain Bacteria; phylum Actinomycetota; class Acidimicrobiia; order Acidimicrobiales; family CADCSY01; genus JAEKLB01. The sequence goes on from JAEKLB010000089.1 coordinate 5,547, forward strand.
GACGGGCTGCGTTGCGCGTCGTCGGCTCGCTGACGACGGGCGTCGACGGTGCTGCCGGCACTGTCTGGACCACCGAGGGCAAGCCTGGCCTGGAGGCGTTCGTCGTCGTCGATGGCGAAGCGAGCGTCTCGGTCGACGGCCGGGAGGTCGCCGTACTCGGTCCGGGCGCCGTGTTCGGTGAGATGGCGGTGCTCGACCGCATGCCCCGTACGGCAACCGTGACCGCCCTCACCCCGATGCGGGTCCTGGTCCTGGGCACGTCGGAGTTCCGGTCGCTGCTCGACCGGGTGCCGGAGGTCGAGGATCGGGTGCGGTCGGCGATGGCCTACCGGGCCGAGCAAGCCGCCTAGACCACTTCTCCGTAACCTGGGCCGGTGCCCGGCGCCGACCTCGATCGGTTGCTGTCGGCGGCCGGCCGGCGTCGGCGCTATGCCCGCCGCGAGGTCCTGTTCCACGAGGGCGACCCGGCCGACTCCCTCCACCTGATCCTCAAGGGACGGGTGACGGTACGGGTGGCCACCGCCCTCGGGGCGTCGGTCACCCTCGACGTCCTCGGTCCCGGCGACCTGGTTGGTGAGCTGGCCATCCTCGAGCCCACCGGTCCGCGGGGCGGTACGGCTGTCGCCCTGGAGCCGACGGAGTCAGTGGTGGTGGCCGCGTCGGTCGTCACCGACCTCCGCCGCCAGCACCCCGAGTTGACCGACGCGCTGCTCGAGATCCTGACCCGCCGCAACCGTCAGCTCATGTCGAGGCTGGCGGAGATGGCGTCGGTCCCCGCCGACACGCGGGTGCTGCGCCGGCTTCGTGAGGTCGCCGACCTCACCGAGCCCGGCGGCGACGGAGCCGTCGTCGTGCACCTGACCCAGGACGATCTGGCCGGCTTGGCCGGCACCACCAGGGAGACCGTCAACCGCGCCCTTCGTCGCGAGGCCGAGCGGGGTGCCGTCGAGCTCAGCCGAGGCTCGATCAAGCTCCTGGCGTGATCTGTTCTTTGGCGACTCGTGGGGCCTTGCGGCCCACGAGTCGCCGAAGAACGGGAAGGGAGGAGCGCCGGTCAGGCCGTGGCGTCGGCGGCGGCCTCGTCGAGGCCTTGGCTGAGGGTGTTCCACGAGAGGGTGGCGCACTTGATGCGCACCGGGAACTTCACCACGCCCTGGAGCGCCTCGAGGTCGCCGAGTTTCACCTCGGGATCGGGCGTGGGCGTGTCGGTGCCGGAGCCGTCGCCCCCGCCGTCGAGCCGCGACTCGTGGATGGTCATCAGGGCCTTGAACGCGCGCGTCAGCTCACGGGCCTCCGCCACCGTCTTGCCCTTCACCGCTGCCGACATCATCGACGCCGACGACTGGCTGATCGAGCAGCCCTGGCCGCCGATCTTGATGTCCGCGATGCGGCCGTCGTCGCCCACCTCGAGGTAGACGACGATCTCGTCACCACACAGGGGGTTGAACCCCTCGACCCGGTGGGCGGGAGGTGCCTCGAGCTCGCCCCGGTTCCGGGGGTTGCGGTAGTGGTCGAGAATGATCTCCCGGTAGAGGTCTTCCAGGCCAGCCATCAGGTCACTTCCTATCCGAAGAACTCGGCGCAGCGTTGCAGGGCATCGGCGAGGGCATCGACATCGGCCTCGTCGTTGTAGATGTAGAACGAGGCGCGGACCACCGCGCCCACCTCGAGGCAGCGCATCAGCGGCTTGGCGCAGTGGTGGCCGGCCCGCACGCACACGCCGTGCTCGTCGAGCACCTGGGTGACGTCGTGGGGATGGAGGTCCTTGAAGGTGAACGACAGGACGCCGCCCCGCGAGGCGGGGTCGGCGGGCCCGTGCACCACGACGTCGCCGGCGAAGCGCTCGCGCAACGTGTCGAGCGCATACCCGGTGACCGCGACCTCGTGCGCACGCACCTCGCCCATGTCGTAGCGGTCGAGCTCGTCGCACGCCACGGCGAGGCCGACGGCTTCGGCGATCGGGGGCGTTCCCGCCTCGAACTTGTGGGGCAGCTCGTCGGGGAGGAAGCCGTCCTTGCGGACATCCCTGATCATCCCGCCGCCACCGAGGAAGGGCGGCATGGACTCGAGCAGGGCCTCGTTGCCCCACAGCACGCCGATGCCGGTGGGGCCCAGCATCTTGTGGCCCGTGAAGGCGAACAGGTCGGCGCCGAGCGCCTGCACGTCGGTGGCGACGTGCGGTGTGTACTGCGCACCGTCGACCACGGCGAGGGCGCCGGCCGCGTGGGCTGCATCGGTGAGCTGGCGCACCGGGTTGATAGTGCCGAGCACATTGGACACGCCGGTGAAGGAGAGCAGCTTGGCGCCATCGAGCAGCCGATCGAGATCGGACAGGTCGAGCTTCCCGTCGGGGGTCACCGGAATCCAACGGATCTCGAACCCGATCTGCGCTTGGAGGATCTGCCACGGGACGATGTTGGCGTGGTGCTCCATCTCGGTGAGCACGATGGCGTCGCCGGGGCCGAGGTGGGCGCGGCCCCAGCTCTGGGCCACCAGGTTCAGGGACTCGGTGACGTTCTTGGAGAAGAGGATCTCCTTGGCTTGCGGCGCGTTGACGAACCGGGCCACGCGGGCACGAGCGCCTTCGTAGAGCGCCGTCGCTTCCTCGGCGAGGCCGTACACGCCCCGATGGACGTTGGCATGGCTCGTCTCGTAGTACGCCGTCATGGCGTCGATGACGGCGCGGGGCTTCTGGGACGACGCTGCCGAGTCGAGGAAGACGAAGGGCTTGCGCGCCTCGTAGATCGGGAAGTCCTTGCGAACGGTCGCGACGTCTAGAGCCATCTCGCGAACCCTTCCCGCTCGAGGGTCGAGGACAGCTCGGGGCCGCCGGTCTCGATCACCCTGCCGTCGACCATCACGTGGACGACGTCGGGGACCAGGTAGTCGAGGATCCGCTGGTAGTGCGTGATCAGCAGCACGCCGAGCTCCGGCCGGTCCTTGCGGACCTCCTGCACGCCGTGGGCGACCACGCGGAGGGCATCGATGTCGAGGCCCGAGTCGGTCTCGTCGAGCACCGCGAGCTCCGGCTCGAGGATGGCCATCTGCAGAATCTCGTTGCGCTTCTTCTCGCCGCCCGAGAAGCCTTCGTTGAGGTAGCGGTCGGCGAACGACGGGTCCATGTCGAGCCGCTTCATCCACTCCATGATCGCCAGCCGGGTCTCGAGGGCGGAGAGGTCCTCGATGCCCTTGCGGGCGGCCAGCGCCTGCTGGAGGAACGACCGCACCGGCACGCCGGCGATCTCCTGGGGGTACTGGAAGGCGAGGAACATGCCGGCCTTGGCCCGGACGTCGGTGCCCCAGGTCGTGATGTCCTCGCCCTTGTAGCGGATGGCGCCGGAGACGACCCGGTACTCGGGGTTCCCGAGGAGGGTGTTGGCCAAGGTCGACTTGCCCGATCCGTTGGGACCCATGAGGGCGTGGACCTCGCCGACGCCCACCGACAGGGTCAGCCCGCGGAGGATCTCGGCCGGCCCGGCGACCTCGTCGTCGACGACGACATGGAGGTCGTCGATCTCCAGCAGCGGCGCGCTCACGACGCCGAGTCTAGGTGCGAGGGGCATTTCCTCCTATGGCCGTAGTGCAAATTCGCGGGGCCGGGGCAGCCCGCCGGGACAGGCCGGCAGCGTGGCTAGGGTCGCCGCGATGCGCCGCCTGCTTGCAGTCGGCCTGCTGGCGGTTCTGCTCGTCGCGTGCAGCGACGACGGCAGCCCGACGGTGGGCCCCGCGTCGACCACGACGGAGCGGCCCACCACCACGCTGGAGCCGGGTACCGAGCCGTCGACGACCACCGAGCAGCCCGCCGCCGGATCGACCGTGGTGCTCACGCCGGCCGCGGTGGTCGGTGGGGGCGATCGGGACGGCTCGGGCTCGGCCGTGATCCGCCTGGTGCCGGAGCGGGCCGAGGTCTGTTACACGCTCACCGTCCGCAACGTCGACGTCGTCACCCAGGCCCACATCCACCGCGGGGAGGCCGGTCAGGACGGCGACGCCGTGCTGGCCCTGACGCCGCCCGACAGGAGCGGCACGATCACCAGCTGCGCTGCCGGCGACGGAATCCTGCTCGAGGAGCTGCAGTCGTCGCCGTCGAGCTTCTACCTCGACGTCCACAGCGCGACGTTCCCCAAGGGCGCCCTCCGCGGGCAGCTGGGCGAGGGAGGAGCAACCCGATGACCGACACCCTGGATGCCGCCGAGGTCGTCTGGGATCTGTCCGACCTGCTCGACGGGCAGGACGGGGAGATGGCCGTGCTCGCCCTCATGGACGACGCCGACCGGCAAGCCGAGGCCCTGGCCGCCGAGCGGGGCCGCATCGCCGGTTACGACTCGGGCCGATTGGCTCGGTTCATGCGGGGCCAGGCCGAGCTGGCCGAGGTCGTCGGGCGGGCGGCGTCGTGGGCCTCGTTGCGGTTCGCGGCCGACATGACCGACCCCGCCCGGGGGGCGCTCATGCAGAAGGTCGAGGAGCGCGCCACTGCCATCCAGACCCGCCTGCTGTGGTTCGACCTCGAGTGGGCCGTCCTCGACGACGCCAAGGTCGACGAGCTGCTCGCTGACGACGAGCTGGCCTTCGCCGCCCACCACCTCCGGTCGGAGCGCCGCTACCGCGACCACCTGCTCACCGAGCCCGAGGAGCGCATCCTCACCGAGAAGTCGGTCACCGGCCGGTCGGCGTGGAGCCGCCTGTTCAGCGAGCTGACGTCGTCCATCGAGGTGACCCTCGACGGTCGGGCGACGAGCCTCGAAGAGGGGCTCAGCCGCCTCCAGTCGAACGATCCGGCAGTGCGCGAGGCGTCGGCCGAGGCAGTCACCGCCGCCCTCGCGCCGGGGCTTCGCACCCGGGCCTACGTGTTCAACACCCTGCTCAACGACAAGGCCGTCGACGACCGCCTCCGCGGCTACCCGACCTGGATCTCCAGCAGGAACCTGGCCAACGAGGCCAGTGACGAGTCGGTCGACGCGCTCGTGTCCGCCGTGCAGTCGCGCTACGACCTGCCCCAGCGCTGGTACCGGCTGAAGGCGAGGGTGCTCGGCGTCGAGCGGGTCAAGGACTACGACCGCATGGCCAGCCTGGCCACCGAGGACAGTCGCATCGGCTTCGACGAGGCGCGCGAGCTCGTGCTCGACAGCTACGCCTCGTTCTCGCCCGACCTGGCCGACGTCGCCCGCCGGTTCTTCGACGACCGCTGGATCGACGCCCCCGCCCGGCCCGGCAAGCGACCGGGCGCCTTCTGCGCCTACACGGTGCCGTCGGTGCACCCCTATGTCTTCCTCAACTGGACGTCGCGCCGGCGTGACGTGCTCACCCTGGCCCATGAGCTGGGCCACGGCCTGCACGCCTACCTCGCCCGTCCCCAAGGCGTGTTCCACCAGGGCACGCCACTGACCCTGGCCGAGACGGCGTCGGTGTTCGGCGAGACGGTCACCTTCGGCCGCCTCCTCGAGGCCACCACCGATCCGGTGGCGAGGCTCGCCCTGCTGGCCGAGAACGTCGAGGGCGCCATCGCCACCGTGTTCCGCCAGACGGCCATGAACCGGTTCGAGGACGCCGTCCACACCGCCCGCCGCGACGAGGGCGAGCTGTCGGTCGAGCGCTTCGGCGACCTCTGGATCGCGACGCAGGCCGACATGCTCGGCGACGCCGTGGAGCTCACCGAGGGTTACCGCGGCTGGTGGTCGTACATCCCGCACTTCATCGGGACGCCCGGCTACGTCTACGCCTACGCCTACGGGCAGCTGCTGGCCCTGTCGGTCTACCGGCAGTACGAGGAGCAGGGCCCCGACTTCGTGCCCCGGTACCTCCACCTCCTGTCGGCCGGCGGGTCGTTGCCGCCGGAGGAGCTGGGCAAGATCGTCGGCTGCGACCTCGCCGACCCCGGCTTCTGGGACGGCGGTCTCGCCATTGTCGAGGCCCAGCTGGAAGCGGCCGAGACCGCGGCCGCGGAGGCCGGCAAGATTTGACGCTGACCGCGGTGGTCGTCCACCGCGAGCGACCGGACGCCTGCGTCGCGACCGGCCGGGCCCTCCTGGCGCAGGGGGTCGACCACCTGGTGGTCGTCGACAACGGCTCGTCGGCCGAGGCCGTGGCCGTCGTGCGCGGCGGGCTACCAGGGGCCGAGCTGTTGGAGCTGGCGCACAACACTGGGTTCGGGCCGGGCGCCAACGCCGGGTTGCGCCAGTGGTTGGCGGGCGGCCAGGGGGAGTGGGTGCTGCTGGCGCCGCACGATGCCGAGCCCGACGCCGGATGCGTGGCGACGCTGGTGGCGGCGGCCGCCGACCGGGCCCACGCCGGGCTGGCCTGCGCCGAGTACGGCACCGACGACATCCTCAACAACCGGCCGACGGTGAACCCCCTGTTCGGCGGCGTGCTCGCCCCTTCGGAGCGGCGGCCCGGCTGGGAGGCCTGCGACTACCCGCACGGCACCTTGCTGCTGGCCCGGCGCCAGTGCCTGGACGACATCGGCCTCTTCGACGAGCGGTACTTCGCCTACTGCGAGGAGACCGACCTCGGCATCCGGGCCCGGGCCGCCGGCTGGGAGGTCGGCGTGGTGTGGGGTGCGGTCGTGCGCAATCCCGGCATGACGTCGACCTCGGGCGTGCCCGAGTACCTGATGCTGCGCAACAGCCTCCACCTGGTGCGCTGGCACTTCGGCCGCGGGCATGCCGCCGTCCACTTCGCCGTGGCCACCTGGATCACCGTCCGGGCCAGCCTCGGCGGCCGCCGGCCCATCTTCTGGCACCGCCGCGGCCGCTTCCTCGCCCTGCGCGACTTCGCCCTGGGCCGCACTGGCCCCCCTCCCGAGTCACTTTCGTCGTTCTCGGTGCACCAGCGCCGGCGGTAGCGGCGCTGGTGCACCGGGAATGGGGAGCAGTACCGCTACCAGCGGCGCTCGATCCACTCGTCGAGGTGGGGGCGCTCGGTGGCGATGGTGGTGTCGGCGCCGTGGCCGGGCAGCACGATGGTGTCGGGCGGCAGGGTGAAGAGCCGGCGGTCGATCTGCTCGATGATCTGGTCGAAGGCGGCGGCGTTGCCGGCGGTGTTGCCCGGCCCACCGGGGAACAGGGTGTCGCCGCTGAACAGGATGGGGCTGCCCTCGACCTGGAAGCACATGGAGCCGGGCGTGTGGCCAGGGGTGTGGATGGTGTGCAGCCGGAGCCGCCCGACCTCGATCACCGAGTCGTCCTCGAGGATGTCGTCGTAGGACGGCAGCATGCCGGCATCGTCGGCGGTGACCGCCACCCGGTAGCCGGCCTCCCGGACGGCCGGTACCGCCTGGATGTGGTCCCAGTGGCCGTGGGTCTCCAGCACCCGGCCCACGCCGAGGGTCCGGCACAGGTCGAGCAGGCGCTCGTGCTCGTTGGCGGCATCGAGCAGGACGGCCTCGCCGGTCTGGGTGCACCGCAGCACGAAGACGTTGTTCTCGTAGGGCCCGACGACCACTTTGTGGATCTCGGCCTGTTCATCCCGCCAATGCAGTGTGGGCACGTCTCTAGTAAACAACCGGCGTGAACTTCGCCTTCTCCGAAGAGCAGGAAGAGCTGCGCCGGACGGTCCGCTCGTTCCTGGATCAGAAGTCCCCCGAGACCGAGGTCCGCCGTTTGATGGAGACCGACGACGGCTACGACCCGGCGGTCTGGAAGCAGATGGGCGAGCAGCTCGGCCTCCAGGGCCTTCACATCCCGGAGGAGTTCGGGGGCTCGGGCTACACCTACGTCGAGCTGTGCATCGTGCTCGAGGAGATGGGCTCGCACCTGCTGTGTGCGCCGTACTTCTCGTCGGTGGTGCTCGCTGCCAACACGCTGCTCGAGTCGGGTGACGACGCTGCCAAGAAGGAGCTGTTGCCGGGGATCGCCACTGGCGAGACCATCGCCACCCTGGCGCTGACCGAGGAGAACGGTCGCTGGGACGAGGCCGGGGTCACCATGACGGCCACCAAGTCGGGCGACGGCTACAAGCTGAGCGGCACCAAGAGCTTCGTGATCGACGGTGCCACCGCCGACCTGATCCTGGTCGCGGCCCGCACCGGCACCGGCGTCTCGCTGTTCGCCGTGGCTGGCGACGCCGCCGGTGTCACCAAGACCCGCCTGTCGACCATGGACCTCACCCGCAAGCAGGCCAAGCTCGAGTTCAACGACACCCCGGCCCGACTCATCGGCACCGAGGGCGGCGGCTGGCCGGTGCTCGAACGGGTGCTCGACCTGGCCGTGATCGCCTTGTCGAACGAGAGCGTCGGCGGCGCCCAGTTCGTGCTGGACATGGCCGTGCAGTACGCCAAGGACCGGGTGCAGTTCGGCCGGCCCATCGGCTCGTTCCAGGCCATCAAGCACAAGTGCGCGGACATGCTGCTCGAGGTCGAGTCCTCGAAGTCGGCGGCCTACTACGGCGCCGGCATGGTGGCCGAGGGCAGCGACGAGGTCCCGTCGGTCGCGTCGCTCGCCAAGGCGTATGTCGGTGAGGCCTACTTCCACGT
>JAEKLB010000090.1 GCA_019510095.1 Acidobacteriota bacterium
CTGCCCTCGCGCTGCACGACCGGTTGGCCAAGCCGCCCGGGTCACTCGGCCGGTTGGAGGCGCTCGGCGCCCGGCTGGCCGGCATGGCCGGCACCTGCCCGCCGCCGATACCGATGCCGGCCACCGTCGCCGTGTTCGCCGGCGACCACGGCGTCGTTGCCAGCGGCGTGACGCCCTGGCCCCAGGCCATCACCGCCGCCATGGTCTCGACCTTCGCCATCGGCCGGGCAGCCGTGAACGCCATCGCCCGCCAGGTCGGCGCCGAGGTGGTCGTGGTCGACGTCGGCGTGGCCTGTCCGTATCCCCCGTCGCCGAACGTCGTCGACCGCAAGGTGCGGCCCGGCACCGACGACCTGTCGGTCGGCCCCGCCATGTCGACCGCTGATGCCCAGGCCGCGCTCGACGCCGGGCGCGACGTTGCCCGCTCCCTCGTCGCTGCCGGCAACCGGTGCCTGGTCACGGGCGACATGGGGATCGGCAACACCACGCCGTCCGCCGCGATCATCGCCGCCCTCACCGGCGCCGACCCCGTCGATGCCACCGGCCGGGGCACCGGCATCGACGACGCCATGCTCGTCACCAAGCAACGGATCGTGACGGGCGCCGTGGCTCGGGCCTCGGGGCTCCCACCGCTCGAGCTGCTCGCCGAGATCGGTGGCCTCGAGATCGCCGCGCTCGCCGGGTACGTGCTCGGCGGCGCGTCCGCCGGCGTGCCGGTTGTGCTCGATGGCGTCATCGCCCTCGCCGGCGCGGTCGTGGCCGTCGCCATCGAGCCGTCCTGCCGGGACTTCCTCATCGCCGGCCATCGCTCGGTCGAGCCCGCCGCGTCGGCTGCCCTCACCCACCTCGGCCTGATCCCCCTTCTCGACCTCGACCTCCGCCTCGGCGAAGGGACCGGCGCCCTCCTCGCCCTTCCCCTCGTCCAAGCCGCAGCCAGGGTCCTCAACGAGATGGCCACCCTCGACGAGCTCTCCTGATCCGTTCTTTGGCGACTCGGGAGCCTCGGGCGCCCACAAGTCGCCGAAGAACTGGAGGGATCAGGGCGTCGGGGCGGGGCGGACTTCGGCGGCGATGGCCGAGAGCATGCCGTTGACGAAGCGGCCGGAGTCGTCGGTCGAGTAGCGCTTGGCCAGCTCGACGGCCTCGGAGATGACCGCGCCGGTCGGCACGTCGGGCCGGTGGACGAGCTCGTAGATGGCCATGCGCAACACGGTGCGGTCGATCATGGGCATCCGCTCCAGCGTCCAGCCCTTGGCGAACCGGCGAATGAGGTCACTGGCCTCGGCCTCGTTGTCGCCGACGCCGGAGACGAGGTCGGCGGCGAACTCCTCGGGCGGCATCGGCAGCTCGGCCATCACGTCGCCGGGCGAGCGGCCCTTGGCATCGGCCTCGTACAGCAACGACAACGCCCGTTCACGCGACTCCCGGCGGCTGCCGAGGGGATCAGCCACCATGGTCAGGCATCACAGGTCACGCATCAGACACGGGTGATGTAGTCGCCGCTGCGGGTGTCGACCTTGATCCGGTCGCCGATGTTGACGAAGAGCGGCACCTGCACGGTGAGGCCCGACTCGACCGTCGCCGGCTTGCGCCCCGCCGAGCTGCGGTCGCCCTGGAGACCGGGCTCGGTCATGGTCACGCCCAGCTCGACGGAGGCCGGTAGGTCGACGCCGACGATCTCGCCCTTGTACATCTGCAGCACCGCGGTCGACCCCTCGATCATGTAGCTCTCGGCCCCACCGAGCGCCTTGGGCGACACGTGCATCTGGTCGTAGGAGGTGTTGTCCATGAAGACCATCTCGGTACCCTCGGCGTAGAGGTACTGCATCTCCCGCTTGTCGATGACCGCCTGCTCGACCTTCTCGTCGGCGCGGAACGTGCGCTCGACCGTGGTGCCGAGGCGCACGTTGCGGAGCTTGGTGCGAACGAAGGCGCCGCCCTTGCCCGGCTTGACGTGCTGGAACTCGACGACCTGGAAGAGGCCTTCGTCGAGGTCGAGCGTCATGCCGTTCTTCAGGTCGTTGGTCGAGATAGTCATGACAGTGAGAAGTCCTTGGGCGCGTTGGTGAGCCTGCGATGGCCGGTGGGGGTGACCACGAGCGTGTCCTCGATGCGGACACCACCGTGCTCGGGCAGGTAGACGCCAGGCTCGACAGTCACCACGTGGCCGGGGGCAAGTGTAGCGGTGGAGGTGGCCGCCACCCGAGGGTCCTCGTGAATGTCGAGGCCCACCCCATGCCCCGTGCCGTGGAGGAAGAAGTCGCCCCACCCGGCGTCGGCGATCACGTCGCGGCAGACCTTGTCGACCGACGCCGCGTCGGTCCCCGGTTGGACGGCATCGACCCCCGCCGACTGGCTGGCCGCCACCACCTCGAGCATCCGGGTCTGGGTGGCCGACGGCTCCCCGACCATCACGGTTCGGCTGATGTCGGAGTGGTAGCCGTCGAGGAGGGCGCCGAAGTCGAGCACGACGAGGTCGCCCTCGACGATCCGGCGCCGTGAGGGTCGGGCGTGGGGCTTGGCCCCGTTGGGTCCGCTCCCGACGATCGTCTCGAAGCTGACGTCATCGGCCCCGAGCAGGCGCATGGCGTGGTCGAGCTCGAGCTGGAAGTCCTTCTCGGTGAGGCCGGCACCCAGCCGGGGGCGGACCTGGGCCAGGGCGGCGTCGGCGATCGCCGCGGCCGCCTCGATGCGGGCGATCTCGCCGTCGTCCTTGACCAGGCGCAGCCCCTCGACAAGACCTTCGGTCGCGACCAGCTCCAGCTCGGGGAAGCCTTCGGATGCGTACCGGCGCTGGGCGCCCCACGTCACGTCGTTGGCCTCGAGGCCGAGGCGGGCGATGCCGGTGGCCGCGTCGTGCAGCACCTGGAGCTGCGCAGGGCCCGAGATCTCGATGCGAGCCTCGACGCCCGCCGCCCCGAGCTGCTCCGGCGCCTGGGTCGCATACCGGCCGTCGGTGACGAACACCGTCTCGTCCGGGAGGACCAGCAGCAGGGCGGCCGAGCCAGTGAAGCCGGTCAGGTAGCGAATGTTGCCCAAGCGAGTGACGAGCAGGGCCTCGCAGCCGGCGCCACCGAGCCGGGCCCGCAGCCGGCCGAGCCGCCCGGCCACGTCCATCGGGACCAGCGCCAGGGTCGTCATCCGAGCAAGCGGCGCACGGCCTCGATGGCCAGCACATAGCCATGGCCGCCGAGGCCGACGATCGTGCCCGTGGCCACCGGCGACACCACCGACGTGTGGCGCCACGCCTCGCGGGCGTTGGGGTTCGACAGGTGCAGCTCGATGACCACGCCGTCGTAGGCAGCGAGTGCATCGTGGAGCGACCAGGCGTAGTGGGTGAGCGCGCCGGGGTTGATCACGATCGCCGCGCAGCGGCCGCGAGCGCCCTGGATGGCGTCGACCAGATCGGACTCGGCGTTGGACTGCAGGTGCTCGAGGGTGAGCCCGGCCGCGCCCGCGGCGCTGCGGGCGGCGGCGACGTGGTCGTCGAGCGTGGCGGTGCCGTAGATCTCTGGCTCCCGCTCGCCCAGCAGGTTGAGGTTTGGTCCGTGCAGCAGCAGGACCGTCGGATCACTCACCGAACCGCCTCCAGGGCCGACCGGATGTCGTCCACGCGAACGCCAGTGACCGGCTCGACGCCGTCGGGCCCGTCGAGCACGAAGGTGATGCCGGTGATCGCCTTCTTGTCCCGACCCATGAGCTCGACCAGCTCGGCCTCGTCGATGCCGGCCGGGATCGTCATCGGGAGGTCGTAGGCACCCACCGTCGACCGGTGCTCGTCGACCCGCTTGCGGTCGATGCGCCCGAGCCGGCAGGCCAGCTCGGCGGCGAACACCAGCCCCACGCCAACGCATTCACCGTGGGTCATGTCGTAGTTGGTCGCGATCTCCAGGGCGTGGCCGAGCGTGTGGCCGTAGTTGAGCACCGCCCGGGGACGTTTGCCCTCAGGCGCCGGGAGGCTGGCGCCTTCGCGCTCGTCGCCGCTCACCACGTCGGCCTTGATGCGCACGCAGGCCGCCACCTTCTCGTCGAGCGGCAGGTCGAGGAGGTCAGGCACCCCGAGGAAGCGGTACTTCGCCATCTCCCCGAGCCCTGAGCGGTACTCGCGCGGCGGCAGGGTCGCCAGGGTCTCGACGTCGCACAGCACCGCGGTCGGCTGCCAGAACGCGCCGACGAGGTTCTTGCCCTCGGGCATGTTCACGCCGGTCTTGCCGCCGATGGCCGCGTCGATCTGGCCGAGCAGCGTCGTCGACACGTGCACGACGGGGACACCGCGGTGGTACACGGCGGCCGCGAAGCCGGCCACGTCGGTGACCATGCCGCCGCCGACGCCGATGACGACGTCACCGCGGGTCAAGCCCCACGACGCGAACTGGCGGCAGAGATCCTCGATGGTCTCGAGGTTCTTGGCCGCCTCGCCGTCGTCGAGGTAGGCGATGTGGTGCTCGACGCCGGGATCGACCTCCCAGCCGATCTCCCGCTGGGTCACGACCACGGCCCGCTGCACGCCGAAGGGCAGCACGTCGAGCAGCCGGTGCCGCGCACCCTCGCCGACGAGCACGTCGTAGGACCGATCGCCGAGCGACACCGGGACGGTGATCACTTCATCAGCTCCATGATCTGGTCGACGACGTCGTCCGGGCTGCCGGTCGTGACGTCGACGATGTGGTCGGCGACCTCGCGGTACAGGTGGTGCCGGGTCTCGTCCATCGCGCGCAGGGCGGTGGCCGGGTCGGTGCCCAGCAACGGGCGGTGGTCGTCGCCACCCACCCGCGGTGCCAAGGCCTCCGGCGGCGCCTCGAGGAACACCACGGTGCCACAGTCCTTCATGCGCTGGCGGTTCACCGGGTCGAGCACCGTGCCACCGGCCGCGGCGATCACCGCCGGCTCCTCGGCTGCGAGCGCCTCAGCCAGTGCCTCCGACTCGATGGCGCGGAAGGCAGCTTCGCCCTCGGTCTCGAAGATCTGGCGCACCGTGCGAGCTGCCCGCCGCTCGACCTGGACGTCACTGTCGACGAACGGGCGGTCGAGGCGCCTCGCCAGCCGGCTGCCGACGGTCGTCTTCCCGGCTCCCATCATCCCCACCAGGACGACGTGCCGGGGACGGTCACCCGAGGCTTTGAACGTAGCCATCGCGGTTGCGGACGAGCTCGGGGAGCGAGTCGCCGCCGAACTTGCGGAGCGCCTCGCCAGCGAGCACGAGCGCCATCATCGTCTCGGCCACCACACCCATGGCCGGCACCGCGGTGACGTCGGTGCGCTCCTTGAACGACACCGTCTCCTCCTTGGTCACCACGTCGACGGTGGTGAGCACCGGCCGGTTGAGCGTGGCGAGCGGCTTCATGGCGGCGCGGGCCCAGACGACCTCGCCGTTGGTCATGCCCCCTTCGAGGCCACCGGCCAGGTTGCTCTCCCGCACGTAGGCATCGTCCCAGTGGATCGGATCGTGGGCAGCGGAGCCGCGGCGACCGGCGACGTCGAAGCCCTCGCCGATCTCGACGGCCTTGACCGCCTGGATGCTCATCAGCGCCTGGGCGAGCATGGCGTCGAGCTTGCGGTCCCAGTGCACGTGGCTGCCGAGCCCGACGGGCACGCCGTAGGCCAGCACCTCGCAGATACCGCCGAGCGAGTCGCCGTCCTTGGCCGCCGCCTTGATCTCCTCGATCATGGCCGCCTCGGCATCGGGGTCGAAGCACCGCACCTCCGAGGTGTCGATGCGGCCGAGGTCGTCAGGAGTGGGCTGCACGGTCGACTTGGCCGTCACCGGGCCGAGCTGCACGACATGGGACAGGATCGAGATCCCGAGCTGGCCGAGGAGGAGCTTGGCCACTGCCCCGGCCGCCACCCGGGCTGCGGTCTCCCGGGCCGAGGCCCGCTCGAGCACGTCACGGGCGTCGTCGAAGCCGTACTTCTGCATGCCCGCCAGATCGGCGTGGCCAGGTCGGGGCTCGGTGAGAGGCGCCTTGGTGGCGCCGGGCGCCGGCGACATCTCCTCGTGCCACTTGTCGGACCTGACCCATTCACTGTTGCCCACCTCGATGGCCAGCGGTGAGCCCAGCGTGCGGCCGTGGCGCACCCCGCCCAGGAGGGTCACCTCGTCCTCCTCGAACCGCATGCGGGGGCCGCGGCCGTACCCGAGCCGGCGGCGGGCCAGCTCCGACTGCACGTCCCCGACGGTCACCGGCAGGCCCGCAGGCAGGCCCTCGATGATCACGACGAGCCCCTTGCCGTGTGATTCGCCAGCGGTGAGGAAGCGCAACATCGCCGTCCAAGCTACCTGGGGGTTCCCCGATGGCCGGGGTGGGTTCTCCCGCTATCGGACGTACCAGTCGATGAGCTGACGGCCGATGGCAACAGCGACCATGGTCCCGGTGGCCAGGAAGGGGGCGAACGGCAGGTGGTCGCGCCGGGTGCGCACACCGGTGGCGAGCAGCACCACACCGACCACGGCGCCCACGAGGAACCCGAGGAACAGCCCGGCCGCCACATGACCGAGGCCGAGCCAGCCCAGGAACAGGCCGAGCACGACCGCCAGCTTCACGTCGCCCATGCCCATCCAGCGGGGGTTGAGCAGGTTCATGACCAGCAGCACGCCCGACGCGAGGGCGGCACCGATGGCGGCCCTCCCGAGGTCGTCCCCGCGGTGACCAGCCACAGCTGCGACGGCGAGGAGCGGCACCGACAGCGCCAGCGTGGCGGCGACGACCTGGTTGGGCACGACGAAGTGGCGCAGGTCGACAAGGGACACGACCACCAGGGACGCGGCGAGGACCACGAATGCCGGGAGCTCCCAGGACCAACCGAACCGCCCCCCCATCACCCCGAACGCCCCGGCAGCGAGCGCCACCACCAGCCCCCTGCTCCATTCTCGGTGCACAGGCGGGCCGTATCGGCCCGCCTGTGCACCGAGAACACGAGGGAGGAGGGTGGCGCCGACGAGCGCGCCGAGCAGGGCGGTGACGAGGGCGATGAGCGCGCGGCTCAAGCGCGGTGGGCCAGCTCGCGCAGGACTGCAGCCGACATCGCCTCCACCGGCGCGTCCTGGCCCGTCCACAGCCGGAAGGCGACGGCGGCCTGGTGCAACAACATCCCCAAGCCGTTCACCGCCACCGCGCCCCGTTGGCGAGCGGCTTCGACCAACGGCGTGACGACCGGGTCGTAGATCAGGTCGACGACCACTTGGCCGGGCCCGAGGCGTGACGGATCGATGGGCACTGCGCCGGGGTCGATGCCGACGACGTTGTCCATGCCGACCGGCGTGGCGTTCACCACCAGGTCGGCGCCGTCGGCTTCCTCGACGCCGCCGACCCGGGCCGGCGGGCCGGCCATGGCCACCACCGCCTCGGCCGCCTCCGTCCGCCGGGCGGCGATCACGACATCGGACGCGCCGGCGGTCACCAGCGCCAGGACCACCGCCCGTGCTGCGCCACCAGCGCCCCGCACCAGGCAGCGCTTGCCTTCGGGATCGACGTTCTCGTCGATGCGGAGGGCCCGCAGGAAGCCCTCGCCGTCGGTGTTGTGGCCGACGAGCACCGATCCCTCCCGGACGACGGTGTTGACGGCGCCGAGCCGGTCGGCGTCGGGGGTCAACTCGTCGACGGCAGCGGCGATGTCGCCCTTGTGGGGCATGGTGACATTGAGCCCGTCGAACGACAGGGCCCGCATGCCGTCGAGCGCACCCGCGGCGCCGCCTGCAGGCACCTCGAAGGCGAGGTACACCCAGTCGAGGTCGAGGGCCCGGAACGCAGCGTTGTGCAGCACCGGCGAGAGCGAGTGGTGCACCGGGTCGCCGATCACCGCGGCCAGGCGAGTGCGACCGGTCGGCGACCACAGCCCAGATCGCTCCGTCACAGCAATCCCTTCTGTCGAGCCGCCTCACGGTCGCGGAGGAACTGGTTGTAGTCGGAGCTGAAGGCGTGGGTGCGGGAATCCTTGAGCACGTAGAACAGCCATGGTCCCGGCTCCGGGTTGAGCGCCGCCTCGAGCGACGCCTGGCTCGGCGCCATGATCGGTGTCGGCACCAACCCGGCATGGATGCGGGTGTTGTACGGCGTGTCGCGAGCGAGGTCGGACTTGCGCAGCCCCGTGCCCCGCCGGTCGAGCGGCAGCACGTAGTAGAAGGCGGCGTCGATCCCGAGCGTCATGTTCTTGGCCAGCCGGTTGTAGATGACCCGGGCGATCTTGGCCCGATCCTCATCCGACTTGGCCTCCGCCTCCACCAGCGACGCCACGATCACGGTCTCGTACGGCGAGCGCCCGACCCTGGCCTGCGCGTTGTCATAGCCGAGACCTTCGGCGACCTGGTCGAAGGTCTCGACCATGCGGCGGACGACTGCGGTCTCGTCTTCCCTGTCCTCGACCCGATAGGTCTCGGGGAAGAGAAAGCCCTCGAGGTTGGTCGACCCCGGCGGCTCGTACTTCGAGCGCACGGCGCCGCTCGCCGCCGCCGCCAGGAAGCGGGTCGGATCGAGATGCGGCGCCTTCTCGTGCACCCGCGCCGCGATCTCGGCCAGGGTCAGCCCTTCGGGCACGGTGACGTAGACCGCCGGTGGCAGATCGGGACCGTCGGCCAGCACCGACAGGGCCTCGCCCATCGACGAACCGCGGCGCAAGCGGTAGAGGCCGGCCTCGAACGGGCCGCCGCCGCGCACCTTCAGATAGATGCGGAAGATGCCTGCGTCGGTGACGACACCCTTCTCGGCCAGCTGCTCGGCGATGTTGGCCGTGGTCGAGCCCCGGGAGATGTCGACAGCCACCTCGTGGCCGGCCGGCCCCAACGGGTCGATCTTGCTCTTCAGGTAGATGCCGATGCCCATCAGCAGCACCAGCATCACGGCCACGACCACGGCGCCGGTGCGGGCGATGCGATTACCCATGGGCATCCAGCCACGACTGGAGGATGACGGCCGCCGCCTCCTGGTCGATGATCTTGCGGGCCGCCTTGGACTTCACCCCACGGGCCTGCAGGCCCCGGTTCGCAGTGACCGTCGACAGGCGCTCGTCCCACGCGTCGACGGGTACCTCGAGCATGGCGCGCAGCTCCTCGATCTCGGCCCGCACCATGCGTGCAGCAGGCCCCTCCTTCCCATCGAGGGAGCGGGGCAACCCGACGACGACGTGGCTGGCCGACAGCTCCGACACCAAGTCGGCGATGTGGCGATGGTCGTCGGCATGGGAGGCGCCCCGCGCCAGCACCGAATGCGGCGACGCCAGGATCCGTCCGGGATCGCTGGCCGCGATCCCGACCCGATGGCTGCCGAGGTCGATGCCGATGACCCTGCTCAAGAGATGCCGGCGGCGGCCCGAGCAAGGGCGAGCGCCTCGTCGAGCCTCTCCGGATGACGGCCGCCGGCGCTGGCGATGTCGGCCTGCTTCCCCCCGCCGCCGCCAAGGACCTTCGCTGCTTCGGCGATCAGCTCGCCGGCGTTGAGCCCACTGTCCTTGGTGACTGCTGCCACCAGGGCCACGCCGCCGCCATCGGGAACGGCACCGAGCACCACGGCGCGCACGTCGGCGTGGTCACGAATGGCGACGGCGAGATCGCGCAGCTCCTCACGGGTCGCCCCGTCGCTGCGGGCCACCACGACCCCGTCGACGGCGGTCAGGGCGAGATCGCCCGCTGCCGCGCCGGCGGCGTCCTTCTGCAGCGAGCGCACCTGGTCGCGCAGGCTCTTGACCTCGTCACGAAGGCGCTCGATCCCGTCGACCACCTCCTCCGGCGGCACGTTCAGCAAGGCCGCCGCCTCGGTGAGGCGATGCTCCTCCTCCCGGAAGCGAGCGAGGGTTCCCGTCCCGGTGGTGGCGAAGATGCGCCGCTGGTTGGCGCCGATCGAGCCCTCGCTGGTGATCTTGATGGGACCGATGTCGCCAGTGGCCCGCACGTGGGTGCCACCACACAGCTCGGTGGAGTGACGACCGGCCTCGAGCACCCGGACGACGTCGCCGTACTTGTCGCCGAAGAACGCCATCGCCCCCATGGCGAGCGCCTCGTCCTTGCTCGTCTCGTAGTGGCGCACGCTGTCGTTGGCCAGCACCTCGCCATTGGCAAGGTCCTCGACCGCTTGGACCTGCTCGGGGGTGAGGCCCTCGTGGTGGGAGAAGTCGAACCGCAGGTACTCGGGCGAGACCAGCGAGCCCTGCTGCTTGACGTGGGTGCCGAGCACCTGGCGCAGGGCCCAGTGCAGGAGATGGGTGCCGGTGTGGTTGCGGCGGATGGCGTCGCGGCGCTTGCTGTCGATCTCGGCGACGGCTTCCTGGCCGGCCTCGATGGTGCCGTGCTCGAGCCGGGCCAGATGGCGGTGGAGCCCGGGCAACGCGTACGTGGTGTCGAGCACGACGGCGCGACCGGTGCCGGTGGTGATGGTGCCGGTGTCGCCGACCTGGCCGCCCGATTCGGCGTAGAACGGCGTGCGGTCGAGGAAGATCTCGATGGTGCCGGGCTGGTCGGCTTCGCCTTCGCCTTCCGGGCCGCTGGCCACCACGCCGAGGACGGTGGCCTCGGTGCGCTCTTCCTGGCGGCCCGTGAACTCGGTGGTGCCGTACTCGGCCAGGAGCTGCCGGTAGGCCTCGTCGGAGCTGGCCGAGAGGGTGACCTTCTTCTGCGACTCGCGCGAGCGGTTGCGCTGGGTGGCCATGGCCGCGTCGAAGCCGGGCCGGTCGACGGGAACGCCGGCCTCGTCGGCGATCTCCTGGGTGATCTCGATCGGGAAGCCGTAGGTGTCGTGCAGCTTGAAGGCGACGTCGCCGGCCACCTCGCCCTTGGCCAGCTCCTCGGTGAGGAGCAGCGAGCCGGCCTTGAGGGTCTGGCGGAAGCGACCCTCCTCCCGCTCGACCGTACCCAGGATGGCCTCGGCGTTGTCGTGCAGCTCGGGGTAGGCATCGCCCATGTGGTCGATGACCTGCCGGACGACGTCGGGGAGCACGATGCTGCTCTCGGCGCCGAGGCTGTAGGCCCGCCGGACGGCCCGGCGGATGACGCCGCGAAGCACGTAGCCCCGCGCCTCGTTCGACGGCACCACGCCGTCGTTGATCAGGAAGGTCATGGTGCGGGCGTGGTCGCCGATCACCCGGAGGGCCACGTCGGCCTCGTCGTTGCCGGTCCGGTAGGCGGTCTTGGTGACCTCCTCGGCCACGGCAATGATCGGCCGCACGGCGTCGGTGTCGAAGACGGTGGGCACCCCGTCGAGCAGCATCAGCCAGCGCTCGAAGCCGGCGCCGGTGTCGACGTTGCGGCTGGGCAGGTCGATGAGCGACCCGTCGGGCTCGCGGAAGTACGTCATGAAGACGTCGTTCCAGATCTCGCTGTAGCGGGCGTCGTTGGGACCGGCCGGCCCGCCCGCCTCGCCGAAGTCGGGCCCGAGGTCCCAGTGCATCTCCGTCGACGGGCCGCACGGGCCGGTGTCGCCCATCTCCCAGAAGTTGTCCTTGCCCATCCGCTGGATGCGCTCGCCGGGGAAGCCGATGCCCCGCCAGATGGCGTCGGACTCGTCGTCGGTCTCGTGGACCGTCACCCAGATGCGGTCGCCGTCGAAGCCGACCACGTCGGTGAGCAGCTCCCACGACCACCGGATGGCGTCTTCCTTGAAGTAGTCGCCGAAGCTCCAGTTGCCCATCATCTCGAAGAACGTGAGATGGCGGTTGGTGCGGCCCACCTCGTCGATGTCGTTGTGCTTGCCCCCGATGCGGGCGCACTTCTGGATCGACTGGGCCCGCTTGAACGGGGGCTGCTCCTCGCCCAGGAAGTAGGGGACGAACTGCATCATCCCCGAGTTGGTGAACATCGGGGCGGTGGGGTGATGCGGGATGAGCCCGGCCGAGGGCACCAGCGTGTGCTCCCGCTCGGCGAAGAACTGCGTCCACACGCGGCGGAGCTCGGCGGCCTTCATGGTGCCGTCCAGGCTAGAGGCGCGAGGGCACCCGCCTGGGTGTTTCCACCTCCGAGCGCAGCTCTTCCTCCCGCTCCCGCATGGCCAGCCGGCCCTCGGCCGCCGCCGCCCGCAGGTCGCCCCCGAACGCCTTGAGCGCCCCGGCCAGGTCGGCCGAGACCCGCTCGGGGCTGTACCGCTGGGCGGTCTCCTTGACGAACCGCATCAGCCAGAACGACACGCCGAAGCCGAACCCGGCCCCCACGACCAGCCAGAACAGGCGTCGGAACATCGCTCAGCCCTTCCGCCGCAAGGCCTTGGACGCCCGCGCCGTGCCGGCGGCGACGGCGATGGCCTTGATGATCGGGTTGGAGACGGCCAGGTAGAAGAGGTGCGACGCCGAGTCGACGGTGGAGGAGACCGACTGGGCCGAGTCGAGCAGGCCGTCGAGCCGTTGGAGCTCGGCGTTGGCGGTGGCGACGGTCCGGTGGACCTCGTCGACCACCGGCAGGGTTTCGCGCCGGAGCTGCTCGATCGACAGGCGCAGGGCGGTGAGCGTGCGGGTGACGGCGACGAGGCCGATCACCAGCAGCACCACCGCCACCACGCTGGCGATGGCCACGATGATGGCGGCGACGTCGGCCCCGGTCATCTCGGCGAGGATCACTGATCCCCCTGCTGATCGAACTCCGCACCGTGTTCCGACATGCGCCTGCGGATCTCCTCTTCCTCACCGTGCGTCGACGGTTCGTAGTAGCGACGGCCCGCCAGCTCGTCGGGGCGGTACGACTGAGGCACCCAGCCCCGCGGGTCGTCGTGAGGATAGCGGTAGCCCTTGCCGTGCCCCAGCGACGCCGCCCCCTGGTAGTGGGAGTCGCGGAGGTGGGTCGGGACCTCCCCCGCCGGCCGCTCCCGCACGTCGCGGGTGGCCTCACCGAGGGCGTGGATCGTCGAGTTCGACTTCGGGGCGGTGGCCAGGTAGATCACCGCGTGGGCCAGGTTGAGCCCGGCCTCGGGCAGCCCGACGAACTCGACGGCCCGGGCGGCGGCGTCGGCCACCACGATGCCCATCGAGTCCGCCATCCCCACGTCCTCCGACGCCAGGATCACCAGCCGGCGGGCGATGAAGCGGGCGTCCTCCCCCGCCTCCAGCATCCGGGCCAGCCAGTAGAGGCTGGCGTCGGGGTCGCTGCCCCGGATCGACTTGATGAACGCCGACACCACGTCGTAGTGCTCGTCTCGCCCGTACTGGAGGGCCCGGGCGTCGAGCGCCGCCTCGGCATGGGCCAGCGTCACGTGCTTCCGCGTACCTGCGCCATCGAGCCGACCGGCGAGCCCTGCGACAGGGACGCCAGTGTGATCAGCCGCCAGGGCGATGGCCACCTCAAGGGCGGTGAGGGCAGCCCGGCCGTCGCCCGCCGCCCGCTCGGCCAGGTGGGTGAGGGCGTCGTCGTCGATCGTCGCCTTCTCGGCCTCGAGGCCCCGCCGCAACAGGGTGGTCGCCGCCTCCTCGTCGAGGTGCTGGAGCCGGAACAGGGTCGACCGGCTCCGGAGCGGGCCGTTGACCTCGAAGAACGGGTTCTCGGTGGTGGCCCCGACGAGGGTCAGGGTGCCGTCCTCCACCGCCGGGAGCAGGGCGTCCTGCTGGGCCTTGTTGAAGCGATGGACCTCGTCGAGGAACAGGATCGTCCCCTGCCCGTGCTCACCCAGGCGGCGCCGGGCCCGCTCGATCACCTCGCGGACGTCCTTGACCCCGGCGTTGACCGCCGACAGCGGCTCGAAGGCCTGGCTGGTGGCGCCGGCGATGAGCCGAGCGATGGTGGTCTTGCCGGTTCCGGCGGGGCCCCAGAGGATCACCGACGACAGCCGGTCGGCGTCGATGAGGGCGCGCAGTGCCTTGCCTTTGCCAAGCAGGTGGTCCTGGCCCACGACCTCGTCGAGCGTCCGGGGCCGGAGCCGGGCGGCCAGCGGCGCGCGGGCCGCCAGGTGCTGCTCCGCCGCGACGTCGAAGAGGTCAGGCACGGTCTACGGCATCACGTGGGCGGCGGGAGGAGCCGCACGCCGAGATCGCGCAGCACGGTGTCGGCCACCGGCTT
>JAEKLB010000024.1 GCA_019510095.1 Acidobacteriota bacterium
GGGGTGAATGATGTCCATGCCCTCGTAGCCGAGGCCCCGGCTGTGCATGGCGAAGGCGGCCAGTCCGTCGAG
This sequence comes from Acidobacteriota bacterium, assembly GCA_019510095.1. Lineage (GTDB taxonomy): Bacteria > Actinomycetota > Acidimicrobiia > Acidimicrobiales > CADCSY01 > JAEKLB01. The sequence continues at coordinate 73 of JAEKLB010000024.1, forward strand.
GTCGGCGATGTCGGTCCACAGCCCGGTCATGGGATTGGGAACGCCCGCGGCCCGGGCTGCCAGCAGCACCTGCGACCGCACCATGAGCGTCTCGGTGCCCTCGGGGGTCCACCGGTAGCCCAGCGCCCGCTCGACGTCCCCGCCTCTCGTCGACAGGGCACCGAGATAGGCGAGCCGGCGTGAGGACTCGGCGATGACGTTGGCGTCACGCAGGCCGCGGGCCGTCTCCAGGATCGGCGTGATCCACACGCTGCCCGCCGGCAGCCCACGCTTGCGCTCCAGCTCGCCCAAGGCGCGGTCGACGGCCCCGATGTCGCCGGCCGAGGCGACCTTGGGCACGACAACGCCGTAGAGACCAGGCCCGACCACGGCATCGAGGTCGGCGGCGAGGTCGGGGCTGCCGGGTTCGCCCACCCGGACGAACAGCGTGTGATCGGCCCCGTGGTGAGCCAGCACCGCGACGACCGAGGACCGGGCCGCTGCCTTCTCGCCCGGGGGCACCGAGTCCTCGAGATCGAGGATCAGCGCGTCGGCGCCGTAGCCAAGCGCCTTGTCCATCCATGCCGCCCGGTTGCCGGGCACATAGAGCCTCGATCGCACTGGCCGGGCGGGGGTCACGTCGGGCGGCGGTGCATCAGGGCGTTGCGCACGGCCTTGCACACCAGCTCGTCCCGCTGGTTGAAGCCCTCGTGCTGGAAGACCACGATGCCGGTTGCTGGGCGCGACGCCGACGGGCGAGCCGACAGCACCTCGGTGACGACGTGGATGGTGTCGCCGGCGAAGATCGGCGCCGGAAAGGTCACCTCGTCGAACCCGAGGTTCGCCACCGTCGTGCCGTGGGTGGCCTCGGGAATCGAGATCCCGACGACGAGTCCCAGGGTGAGCAGGCTGTTGATCAGCGGCTTCCCGTACATGCCCGTGGCCGCCGCCTCGAAGTCGACGTGGAGCGAGGCCGGGTTCATCGTCATGCCACAGAACAGGAAGTTCTCGCTCTCGGTCATCGTCCTGGTGAAGGCGTGGCGGATGCGGAGCCCGGGCGTCAGCTCCTCGAACCACTTGCCGAGGTGCAACGGCTCGTTCGGGTTGTCGTCGGTCGTTCTGTCGTCGGTCACGGCGCCGGTCTACACCGGCGGGACGCCCAGCCGCCGCGATCGCTCTCGTTCGACGGGATCGGCGGTGGCGAAGCGCGACACCAGCTCGTGACGCAGCCGCTCGAACGGCACGACGGCATCGACGACCAGCTCGCTGGCCAACCGGAGCAGATCGATGTCGAGCTCGTAGTCCGCCCGCTTCTCCTCGACGAAGCGCTGGCGCTCGGCGGGGTCGTCGATGGCGGCGATGCGGTTGGCATAGACGGCGTTGACGGCGGGCTCGGGCCCCATCACCGCGATCTTGGCGCTCGGCAGCGCGAGGGTGGCGATCGGGTCGAACGCCGGTCCGCTCATGGCGTAGAGCCCGGCGCCGTAGGCCTTGCGCACCACCACGCAGATCTTCGGCACGGTGGCCTCGGTGATGGCGTAGATCATCTTGGCGCCGTGGCGGATGATGCCCTGCCGCTCGACCTGGGTGCCGATCATGAAGCCCGGCACGTCGGCGAGGAACACCAGCGGGATGTTGTACGAGTCGCACAGCCACACGAACCGGGCGGCCTTGTCTGCCGAGTCGACGAACAGCACGCCGCCCTTGTGCTGCGGGTTGCTGGCGACCACCCCGATCGGGTGGCCTTCCAGACGGGCGAGACCGGTGATCAGCTCCTGGGCGAAGAGCGGCTTCAGCTCGAAGAACGAGTCCTCGTCGACGACGCCCTCGATGAGGTCGTGCATGTCGTAGGCCTCGGACTCGTGCTCGGGGATGACCGCCGCGGTCAGCTGCCGTACGGGGGGGAGCGCGGGGGCGGTCGGCGGCAGCTGGCGCCAGCTCGACGGCGGGTACGACCACAGGTAGCGCGCCTGGTCGATCGCGCCAGCGTCGTCGGCCGCCAGGTTGTCGCCCGAGCCCGAGACCGTGGCGTGCATGCGGGCGCCGCCCATCTCCTCGAGCGTCACGTGCTCGCCGACCACCTGCTCGGCCATGCGCGGTGACCCGAGGTACATCGAGGCGTTGCCCTCGACCATGATCACCACGTCGGCGAAGGCGGGGATGTACGCGCCACCGGCGGCCGACGGGCCGAACAGGCAGCAGATCTGGGGGACCCGGCCCGAGAGCCGCACCTGGTTGGCGAAGATGCGCCCGGCGCCGCGGCGACCCGGGAACAGCTCGACCTGGTCGGTGATGCGGGCTCCCGCCGAGTCGACCAGCCAGAAGATCGGGAGCTCGTGGCGGATGGCGTGCTCGGTCAGGCGGACCATCTTCTCGACGGTTCGGGCCCCCCATGAACCCGCCTTCACGGTCGGGTCGTTGGCGACGACGCACACCGGTCGGCCGTCGACCCGGCCAACGCCGGTGACGACGCCGTCGGCGGGAAGGTCGGGGGCCGACGCGTTGGCGAGGAGGCCGTCCTCGACGAGCGAGCCGTCATCGAGCAGGAGGGCGAGGCGGTCGCGCACGAAGAGCTTCCCCTGGGCCGCCAGCTTGGCCGCGCCCTGGTCGAGGTTGCCCCGGAGGGCGCGGGCGGCCCCGGCGGCCAGCTCCTCCGGCGTGGTCATGTCACCGGGAGCCCGAGGCCGCGGGCGATGACCATGCGTTGGATCTCACTCGTGCCCTCGCCGATCTCGAGGATCTTGGCATCGCGGTAGAAGCGGGCCACCGGGTTGTCGTCGATGAAGCCGGCCCCACCGAAGACCTGGGTCGCCACCCGGCTGGCGGCGACTGCGGCTTCGGTGGCGTAGAGCTTGGCCATGGCCGCTGCCTGGGTGATCGGCCGCCCGGCGTCACGGAGCCAGGCCGCCTTGTAGGTGAGGTTGGTGGCGTTCTCCACGGCGACTGCCAGATCGGCGAGCTGGAAGGCCACTCCCTGGAAGCGACCGATCGGACCACCGAACGCCTCCCGCTCGCCCGCATAGGCGGTCGCGAGGGAGAGGCAGGCCCGGGCGCAGCCCAGTGCCAAGGCAGCAATGGCGACGCGACCGTCGTCGAGGATGGCGAGGAAGTTGCGGAAGCCGGCGCCCGGCGCGCCGAGCAGATGGTCGGCCGGGACGCGGCAGTCGTCGAGCACGACGCCGTGGGTGTCGCTCGCGTGCCAGCCCAGCTTCCGGTAGGGCGGCTCGACGACCAGTCCCGGTGAGCCGCTCGGCACCACGAAGGCGCAGATGCCGTCGTCGGTGCGGGCCGTCACGGTGACGATCGAGGTGATCGGCGTGCCCGAGTTGGTGATGAAGGCCTTGGCCCCGTTGAGCACCCACTCGCCGGCCTGCTGGTCCCATGACGCCTTGGTCGCGGTGGCGCCGGCGTCGCTGCCACCGCCCGGCTCGGTGAGGCCGAAGGCCCCCAGCCGTCGCCCGGCGACGAGGTCGGGCAGCCAACGCGATCGTTGCTCGTCGGTGCCGAACCGGAAGATCGGATTGGCCCCGAGCCCGACCCCTGCCGAGAGGGTGATCCCCATCGACTGGTCGACGGCCCCGATCTCCTCGATGGCGATGCACAGCGAGGTGAAGTCGCCGTCGCCGCCGCCCCACGCTGCGGGGAACACGATGCCGAAGAAACCGAGCTCGCCCATGCGCAACACGGTGTCGATCGGGAAGACGTGGTCGCGGTCCCACGCCTCGGCGTGGGGGGCGATCTCTGCCCGAGCGAAGTCCCGGACCACCGACCTGAACGCCTCGTGGTCCTCTGACAGCTCGAACATGGCGTGCCGCTCCCGTGTCCCCTTGCGGCCCACCGTAGCGACGGTGCCGCTAGCTGGTGCGCGTACCGATGTCGTTGCAGTCGGGGCACTCCTCGACCAGGCCGACCCGTGCCAGCCAGCCGTAGACGGTGCAGCCCATGCAGAAGCCGGCGAACGCCTCGAGGGCGGCGAAGGTGGCAAGGATCCCCAGCAGCGCCCAGGCCGCTGTCGACGCGCCGATCGCCAGCAGGAGGACGACAGCGGACGTGAAGGTGGCGCCCATGCCTTGGGCGAAGCGCTTCGGTGTTCCTGGGACAGGCCTGGGGGCGATGGCGAGGCGGGGGCGGATGACACGGGTGACGAGCAGGGCGAGCGGGCTGAAGCGAGGGCCGCTGGCGACCCGGAGCAGGAAGCCCAGCCACAGGACCACGACGAGCGCCGGGCTGTGCAGGGCGATGGCCAGCACCGCCCCGGCGAAGACGCCCGTGGCCACCAGTCGGGCCGACACCTCGTCGACCGGGTTCGGAAAGGCGAGCAGGGCAGTCATGGTCAGTCGCCGAGCAGCTTCCCCATCAGCTCCACGAACGTGCGCGACTCGGCGGCGTTGAGTCGTTTGGCACCGACCAGCGGCTCGGCCATGGCCTCGCGGGCGCTCTCCCGGGTCTTCTCCCCGAGCGGGGTGAGCTGCACCAGCTTCACCCGCCGGTCAGTGGGGGACGCGTGCCGTTCGACCAGACCGCGACCCTCGAGCTCGTCGACGATCGACGTGACGTAGGACGCATCGCAGGCCATGTGCTCGGCCATTGCCCGCATGGTCGGTGGGCGGTCGGGCTCGAGCCAGAAGAGAGCCTTCAGGAAGCCGGGGTTCGGGACGCCGATCTCACGGGAGACGTCGTGCAATCGGGCGTGGACACGGTCGTCCATGAACACCCGGAACAGCGACGCCCATGCTCGCCGGGTCGGGTCCTCGCCCACGGGCTCATCGTACAGCAGATTGCTTCTGCGTGAACGATTGTTGATAGAGAAAGAAAGTTGATCCAGGTCAATGAAGTGGCGTAAGGTGGGCGGCCATGGAGCAGCAACCGGCAATCCTCGTGGAGGACGTCCACAAGCGGTTCGGCCCGGTCGAAGCCCTTCGGGGCATCGACCTGGTCGTGCCCACCGGCACCGTGTTCGGGCTGCTGGGCCCCAACGGCGCCGGCAAGACCACCGCCGTGCGGATCCTCACGACCATCCTGCGACCCGATCGGGGCCGGGCCACCATCCTCGGGCTCGACGTGGCCCGTGACGCCGAGCGCGTGCGCCAGACCATTGGCCTGGCCGGGCAGAGCGCGGCCGTCGACGAGAACCTGACCGGCCGCGAGAACCTCCGGCTGATTGGCCGGCTCACCCATCAGCCGAAGGAGCAGATCCTGCCGCGCGCGGCCGAGCTGCTCGAGCGGTTCGACCTGGTCGACGCGGCCGACCGCCCAGTGAAGACCTACTCGGGCGGGATGCGCCGCCGGCTCGATCTGGCGGCCGCCCTCGTGCACCGACCGGCGGTGCTCTTCCTCGACGAGCCCACCACCGGTCTCGATCCGCGCTCACGAACCGATCTCTGGGGCGTGATCGAGGGTCTGGTGGCCGAGGGCGCCTCGGTGCTGCTCACGACGCAGTACCTCGAAGAGGCCGACCGGCTGGCCGACCGCATCGCCGTCGTCGACCACGGCCTGGTCATCGCCGAGGGAACGGCGGCCGAGCTGAAGGCCCGGTTGGGCGACACGATCGTGCACGTCGACCTCGTGGCGCCGGGTGAGGCCGAACAGGTCAAGAGCCTCCTCGCCGAGCTCGGCCCGGTCGAGATCGGGGAGGACGGCAAGAGCATCGAGGTCAACGTGGCCGACAGCGGTCGCTCGCTCCTCCGAGCGGTGCGGATCCTCGACCAGGCAGGCATCGAGCCCGAGTCGGTCGCTGTGCGGGAACCCAGCCTCGACGACGTCTTCCTGTCGATCACCGGCCACAAGGCCGAGGACGACGAGGCGCCCACCGAGCCGTCGAAGAACATGACGAAGTCCGACAAGGAGGCCTCGTGACCACCATCACGCTCGACGCGCCGGTCGCCGCCGGCAACACGCGCAACACGGTCGTGGCCGACGCCATCTCCATCACCTGGCGCAACCTGCGGAGCATGATGCGGACGCCGGAGGTGGTGGTGTTCAGCACGATCCAACCGGTGATCTTCGTGCTGATGTTCCGGTACGTCTTCGGCGGCGCCATCAAGGTGCCGGGTGTTCCCTACGTCGACTTCTTGATGCCCGGCGTGTTCGTGCAGACGGTGGTCTTCGGCGCCACCAACACCGCGGTCGGCCTGGCCCAGGACATGCAGACCGGGATCATCGAGCGGTTCCGGTCGCTCCCAATGGCCCGTTCGGCGGTGCTGGCCGGGCGCACGCTCGCCGACCTCGTGCGCAACGTCTTCGTGGTCGCGATCATGTTCCTGATCGGGTTCGCCGTCGGCTTTCGCGTCCACACCAACGTGCTGTGCCTGTTCGCCGCGGTCGGGCTGGTGCTGCTGTTCGCCTTGGCGTTCTCGTGGGTGTTCGCCTTGATCGGGCTGGGTGTGCGCAACGCCGAGGCAGCCCAGGCGGCGTCGTTCCCGTTGCTCGCCGTGCTGGTCTTCGCGTCGTCGGCGTTCGTGCCCCTCGGCTCGATGCCCGGCTGGCTCCAGGTCTACTCCCGCCACCAGCCCGTCTCGAACACCGTCGAAGCGGTTCGCGCCCTCGTCCTGGGCGGTCCGACGATGCGGCCAGTCCTCATCGCCCTGGCGTGGATGATCGGCATCCTCGCCATCTTCACCACGCTCGCCGTCGACCGCTACCGCCGGCTCTGAGTCCTTCCGTTCTTTGGCGACTTGCCCGCACACAGTGCGGGCAAGTCGCCGGAGAACGAGCTAGGGCTGGGCGATCAGTGACCGGTTCTTGACGATGGCCTTGCGGTAGTCGCGGTTCATGTAGGCGATGAAGTCGAGGCTGATCTCCTTGGGACAGGCCTCGTGGCACTCGCCGTGGTTGGTGCAGGAGCCGAAGTACTGCTCCATGACCCCGACCATGCGCACCGTGCGGTCCCACCGCTCGGGCTGGCCCTGCGGGAGCAGGTTGAGATGGGCGAGCTTGGCCGACGTGAACAGCTGGGCGGCCGAGTTGGGGCAGGCGGCCACGCACGCACCGCAGCCGATGCACTGGGCCGCATCCATCGCGGTGTCGGCGACCGCCTTCGGCACCAGCGTGAGGTTGGCTTCCTGGGCGGCACCGGTGGTGACCGAGATGTAGCCGCCGGCGGCGATGATCTCGTCGAACGTCGACCGGTTCACGACCAGGTCCTTGACGATCGGGAAGGCGGTGGCCCGCCACGGCTCGACCACGATGGTGTCGCCGTCGGAGAACTTGCGCATGTGCAGCTGGCAGGTGGCGGTGCCCTTCTGGGGGCCGTGGGCCTGACCGTTGATCATCATCCCGCACGAGCCGCAGATGCCCTCGCGGCAGTCGTGCTCGAAGGCGATCGGCTCCCGGCCCTCGACGATGAGCCGGTCGTTGAGGACGTCGAGCATCTCGAGGAACGACATCTCCTCGCTGATGCCGGGAACGTCGTAGGTCTCGATCCGGCCCTCGGTGCCAGGCCCGGCCTGGCGCCACACCTTCAGGGTCAGGTCCATTACTTGTAGCTCCTCTGCGCCAGGTGGACGTACTCGAACTCGAGCGGTTCCTTGTTGAGTGCCGGCGCGTTGCCATCGCCGGTGAACTCCCATGCCGCCACGTACGAGAAGTTCTCGTCGTCGCGCTCGGCTTCGCCCTCGGGCGTCTGGTGCTCCACGCGGAAGTGGCCGCCGCACGACTCCTCTCGGTGGAGGGCGTCGATGCACATCAGCTCGGCCAACTCGAAGAAGTCGGCCACTCGCCCGGCCTTCTCGAGCGACTGGTTGAGGCTGTCGCCGTCACCGAGGATCCGCACGTCCTTCTCGAACTCGGACCGCAGGGCGGGGATCTCCGACAGGGCCTTGGTGAGCGTCTCGGTGCTGCGGGCCATGCCGCAGTTGTCCCACATGATCTTGCCGAGCTCGCGGTGGAACCAGTCGACGGTACGGGTGCCGCCGGTCGAGAGGAGCTGCTTGGTGCGATCTCGCACGGCGGCCTCGGCCTCGGCGAAGGCCGGATGGTCGGTGGGCACCGGCGGCCGGCTCAGGCGGTCGGCGAGGTAGTTGGCCAGGGTGGCCGGCAGCACGAAGTAGCCATCGGCCAGGCCCTGCATGAGCGCCGACGCCCCGAGCCGGTTGGCGCCGTGGTCGGAGAAGTTGGCCTCGCCGCCGGCGAAGAGGCCGGGGATGGTGGTCTGGAGGTTGTAGTCGACCCACAGCCCGCCCATCGTGTAGTGGACGGCGGGATAGATGCGCATGGGCACCTTGTAGGGATCCTCGTCGGTGATGCGCTCGTACATCTCGATGAGGTTCCCGTAGCGCTCCTCGATTACGTCGCGGCCCAGGCGGGCGATGGCATCGGAGAAGTCGAGGTACACCCCGTTCTTGAGCTCGCCCACGCCCCGGCCCCGATCGACCTCGGCCTTGGCGGCCCTCGATGCGACGTCGCGGGGGACCAGGTTGCCGAAGGCCGGGTAGCGGCGCTCCAGGTAGTAGTCGCGCTCCTCGGCGGGGATCTGGTCGGGTGACCGCTTGTCGTCGAACTCGGTCGGGACCCAGATGCGACCATCGTTGCGGAGCGATTCCGACATCAGCGTGAGCTTCGACTGGAAGTCGTCACTGGCCGGGATGCACGTGGGGTGGATCTGCGTGAAGCAGGGGTTCCCGAAGGCGGCGCCCTTGCGGTAGGCGCGCCAGATGGCCGAAGCGTTGGAGTGCTTGGCATTCGTGGAGAGGAAGAAGACGTTGCTGTAGCCGCCGGTGGCGAGCACCACGGCATGCGCCGACCAGGACTGCACAGCACCGGTGTGGAGGTGGCGCGTGACGATGCCGGCCACCTCACCGTCGACGACGACCACGTCGAGGAGCTCGGTGCGATCGTGCAGCTCCACCGTGCCGGCGTCGACCTGGTGCATGAGCGACTGGTACGCCCCGAGGAGCAGCTGCTGGCCGGTCTGCCCCCGTGCGTAGAAGGTGCGCGAGACCTGGGTGCCGCCGAACGAGCGGGTGTCGAGCAGGCCGCTGTACTCGCGGGCGAACGGCACGCCCTGGGCGGCGCACTGATCGATGATGTCGACCGACAGCTCGGCGAGCCGGTGGACGTTGGCCTCACGGGCCCGGAAGTCGCCGCCCTTCACCGTGTCGTAGAAGAGGCGTTCGACCGAGTCGCCGTCACCCTTGTAGTTCTTGGCCGCGTTGATGCCGCCCTGGGCGGCGATGGAGTGCGCCCGCCGCGGCGAGTCGTGGTACGTGAAGCAGCGGACGTTGTAGCCGAGCTCGCCGAGGGTGGCCGCCGCGGCCGCGCCGGCAAGCCCGGAGCCGACGACGATGACGTCGAACCGCCGGCGGTTGTGGGGCGCCACCAGCTTCATGCCGAACTTCTGGTTGTCCCACTTGTCGGCGATGGGGCCGTCGGGGATCTTCGAGTCGAGGTTCAAGGTCATCGAGGCCTCAGCTCAGTAGGTGACCGCATGGGTCACGATCAGGATCGGGAAGGAGATGTTGCCGAGGACGATGGCCCCGGCGAAGGCCCATGCGAACCATGAGCGCCATTGGTTGAACCTCGGGTTGTTCCAGCCCATCGACTGGAAGAGGCTCCAGGCGCCGTGCCACAGGTGGATGCCGAGCGCCACGTTGGCCACCACATAGGTGATGGCGACGGGTGGCCGCCGGAACGAGTGAACCATGTTGTGCCGTACCGCCCCCCGGATGAAGTCGCCGTTGGCGGCGCCCCAGGTGAGGTCGGCGAGGTGGAACACGATGAACAGCCCGACGAGGATCCCCGTCCAGCGCATGGTTCGGCTGGCGAAGTTGGCGGCGATGAAGTCGCGCCGGTTCGTGTACTTGATGTCGGCCCGGTGGTTCAGGCGGGTGAGCGACCAGGCGGCGTGGATGTGCAGCACCACCGCAGTGATCAGCAGTCCTCGGAGGAGCCACAGGAAGACCGTGCGGGGGAGGGCCGGCTCGCCGATGGTGCGGAGCCACTCGCCGTAGACGTCGAGGTGATCGCCCCCGAGGTAGAGCTTCAAGTTGCCGACCATGTGACCGACGATGAAGAGCATCCCGATGATGCCCGTGATCGCCATCACGTACTTCTTGCCAAGGGCCGTTCCGTAGAGCTCGATGAACCACGGGCGCTTGCGCTTCGTGGTCGCGAGCTCGGCCGCGGCCGGACGTGTCGTCGTCGCCATACAGCGACCGACGCTATTCCTGGTCCCTGGAATCCGGGGAATTGCGGGTCAGGCCGATATGACCGACTCGTAACGATTGGTCACTGCCACGTCGTTGGCGGTCAGCCGCAGCGCGAACGAGAGCGGCCCGGGGGCGTCGGGGACCACCAGCTGGGCGGTGCCGACCCGGGCGCAGCCGTCGGCCGGCACGTCGCCCTGCCACCGCCAGGAGCGGTCGCCGCCCGTCCATGTCAGCGTGGCCTCGACGACCGCCCCGGCCAGGCGCTGGCGGCGGTCGCTCACCACATGGACGTCGAGGGTGAGGGTGTCGCCCGGGGCCACCGCGTCGGGCAGCGGGTCGGCGGCGACCACGACCGGCTGGGCCACGCCCTCGGGGTCGGTGCCGGGCGCCAGGCAGAACCCGCCGCTCGGCCGGTACTTGAGCCTCCGGAGCGACTCCGCCTGGCGGCGGTCGACGCCGGTCAGGAACCGCACCGCCCGGGGCATGACCCGGCCGAGCCGCAGCACGTCGCGGCTCTCCCGGCCGGCGGCGGCGCGGCTGGCCACCGGCCGGGTGCCGTCGGCCTTCTCCAGCGCCCGCACCGCGGTGCCCTCGAGCAGGTTGGCGCCGCGGTTCGGCCACTCGTGGGCGCACCAGATGGCAATCGAAGGATGATGGCCGAGCAGGTCGACAGCTGCGCCTGCCTGCCGGGCCGCCTGCTTGCGGACACCCCGGGCGTACGGGCCGCTGAGCGGCAGGTCCTGCCACAGGAGCAGGCCCAGCTCGTCAGCGGCGTCGTAGACCTCAGGCCTGGTGATGTGGGCGCGCAGGCGCAGCAGGTCGAAGCCGGCGAGCCGCAAGCCCTCGACGTGGTCGCGCAGGTCCTGCGGCTCGGCGGCGGCCAGGTCCGGTCGTGCCGGCCCGCTGGTGGTGCCCTTGAGGAACAGGCGCTCGCCGTTGACCGCGAGGATTCGGTCCTTCCGGGTCACCGACCTCAGCCCGATCCGGCGGGTGAGGATGTGGCTGGTGGTGCCCTCGGCGTCGAGCTCGACGGTGAGGTCATGGAGCGGTTGGCGGCCGAGGGCGTGCGGCCACCACCGGTCCGGCCGGGGCACGGTCAAGATCCATTCGACGAAGTTGGAACCCTCTGCGATCGACCTCTCCGTGGTGTCGGCGGCCTCGTGGCCGGCGAGCGACGTGCGCAGCGAGACCGTGCGGGCGGCGTCGCTGAGGAGCTCGGCCCGCATCAGGAGCACGGCCTGCTCCTCGGTCGCGTCGCGGCACACGACGCGCAGGTCACGCGCCCGGACCGGACCAGTGTGCTCGAGTCGCACGCCGCGCCAGATCCCGCCCGGGTTCCAGCCCGGGTCGTCCCGTTGGAACGCCCCGGTCAGGCTTCGGTCGGAGCCCGGCGGGCAGCCGACCTCGACCGCCAGCAGGTGCTCCGACCTGGCGGCCAGCTGCGCGGTGATCTCGAACGTGTGGCGGTTGAAGTAGCCCTCCGTCGTGCCGAGGTACGCCCCGTCGAGCCAGATGTCACCGAGGTAGAAGATGCCGTCGAAGACCAACCACGCCCGCTGGGCAGCAGGGGCGGCGCCGGCCGCGAACTCATGCCGGTAGAGCACGGGCCCGTCGGTCCCGGCGAGCGCGTCGGTCGACCGCCAGTGGCCGGGCACCGTGATCGGCACCCAGTCGTCGTCGTTGGTGCGAGGGAGGGTGAAGGCCCGCCGGAGGGTCTCGTCGGCGATCGCCGCCCGCCAGTCGCCGGCCAGGTCGAGCACGGCTGCATCGGTCGTGTCGATGCCCAGACGGTAGCCAGGCCGCTTCCGGTAGCTTCGACGGCATGACCTCTCGACCCGCGACCATCGGTCAGCTGCGGGATTCCGGCTGGGAATCGGTTCCGGTGAAAGAAGAGCTCCGGCGCAACGCCATGCGGAAGATCGCCGCCGGTGAGCAGCTCTTCCCCGGGGTGCTCGGCTACGACGACACCGTCCTCCCGCAGCTGGAGAACGCCCTGCTGGCCGGTCACGACGTGATCTTCCTCGGCGAGCGGGGCCAGGCCAAGACGCGCATGATCCGCAGCCTGGTGCAGCTCCTCGACGAATGGCTGCCGGTGATCGCCGGCTCCGAGATCAACGACGACCCCTACGAGCCGGTGTCCCGGCACGCGCGCGACCTGGTTGCCGAGAAGGGCGACGAGGCGCCGATCGAGTGGGTGTCCCGCGAGACCCGCTTCGGCGAGAAGCTGGCAACCCCTGACACCTCCATCGCCGATCTCATTGGCGAGGTCGACCCGATCAAGGTGGCCGAAGGGCGCTACCTCTCCGACGAGCTGACGTTGCACTACGGGCTCGTTCCCCGCACCAACCGTGGCATCTTCGCCATCAACGAGCTCCCCGACCTCGCCGAGCGGATCCAGGTGGGCCTGCTCAACGTGCTCGAGGAGCGCGACGTGCAGATCCGGGGCTACAAGGTGCGGTTGCCGCTCGACGTCATGTTGGTGGCTTCGGCAAACCCCGACGACTACACCAACCGCGGCCGCATCATCACGCCGTTGAAGGACCGGTTCGGCTCGCAGATCCGCACGCACTACCCACTCGAGCTCGAGACCGAGGTGGCGATCGCCAAGCAGGAATCGCGCAGCCTCGACGTTCCGGGCAAGCGGGTGGCCGTCCCCGAGTTCCTGGCCGAGGTCGTGGCCCAGCTGTCGCACCTGGCCCGTTCGAGCCCGCACGTCAACCAGCGCTCCGGTGTGTCGGTGCGCCTCACGGTGGCCAACAACGAGACACTGCTGGCCAACGCCATGCGCCGCGCCCTGCGCGGGGGCGAGGACGAGGTCGTGCCGCGGGTCAGCGATCTCGACGCCCTCGTGGCGTCGACCGCCGGCAAGATCGAGCTCGACACGGTCGAGGAGGGTCGCGACGAGCAGATCGTCGAGAACCTGGTGAAGGCGGCGCTGCTCACGACGTGGCGGGCCCACTGCAACATCGGCAGCCTGGTCGACGTCGTCGGCTCGTTCGACGAGGGCCGGGTCGTCCACGCCGGCGAGGACGTTCCGTCTGCTCACTACGTCGAGCTGGTGGCCGACGTCCCCGCCCTGCGGCCCCACGTCCAGGAGCTGATCGGCGACGACGAGAGCCCCGCCATGGTCGCCAGCGCCGTCGAGTTCCTCCTCGAGGGCCTCCACCTCTCGAAGCGGCTCAACAAGGACGCCATCGGCGGCCGGGCCACCTACCGAGGCCGCGGCTAGTTCCTCCTTCTCCTGTTCTGCGGTATCGCGGGTCCGCTCAGCGGACCGCTGATACCGCAGAACAGGCAGGGTCAGAGGGGTTGGCAGGTCTCGCAGGCGTAGGCCCAGCGGCCGGCCAGATCCCAGCGGCGGACGGGGGCGCCGCAGGTCTGGCAGGCGTCGAGCCGGTAGATCGTCCGGCCGCTGATGCGTCCTTCGCGCACGCCCTTGCGCAGGAGGCGCACGAGCGTGCGCCACAGGGCACGCCACTCCTCCTCGGTGATCGACGACGCCTGCCGCAGCGGATGGATGCCGTGGGCCTTCAGTGCCTCGGCCCGGTAGACGTTGCCCACGCCCGCGACAACTGACTGATCGAGCAGCGCCTGGCCGACCGGGATCCGCCGGCGGCGCAGCGACTGCCACGCTCGATCGGGATCGGCATCGGGGCGCAGCGGGTCGGGGCCGAGGCGGGCGAGCACGGCCGCCTTGCCGCCGCCGTCGAGCAGCTCGCAGATCGTCGCCCCAACCAGGTCGACGGCCGCGTCGTCGCCGACGATCCGCATCCGGCACGTCTCCCGTGGCGTCGGCGCGGGGAGCGCATGGGTCGTGAACGTGCCGTAGAGCCCAAGGTGGACGTGCACGATGCGGCCGCCGGCGTACTCGTGGAAGAGGTGCTTGCCCCACGCGTCGGTGGCCTCCAGCACCGCGCCGTCGACCACGCGGGCGTCGCCGAACCGGCCCTGCGGCGAGGACACGCGGACGGGCGTGCCGGCGAAGAGCCGCTCGTGCTCGGAAGCCAGCCGGCGGATCGTGTGGCCCTCGGGCATGGCGGAACTCTGCCGCATCGCCGCGCTGTGCTGTGATGTGTAGGTACCTACGCGGACGTGGTGCCGGCAGGTGTTGGTGGCCGGGGTGGTCGCCGGGGTGGTCCTCGGCTTGGTGGGCTGCGCCTCCAATGACGTCACCGGTGGGCGGCCGACGCCCCGCCTGCCCAACGGGCCCACCGCCGCCCTCGCCGCGGTCCCGCTGCCGAACGGCAGCCGAGAGGTGAGCCGCTCCATCGCCGGGCCCAACCGGATCTCCGCCGACTACGACGTGCCGACGGCCACCGCGGTGGAGATCGTCGGGTTCTACCGCCGCCAGCTCCTGGCGCTCGGATGGCGCGAGAGGACCCTGCATGCGCCCACCGGCACCAGCGCCGGTGGCACCCGCCGGGCCGACTTCGTCGCCGGGCCGGAGTACCTCCAGGTCACGGCGGTACCCATTCCGGAGGCGTTCGCCGCCGCTCGCGGCTTCGTCACCAGGCTGACCCTGATCTTGACCGCGCCCGGCGCCCTGGCTGACTAGTCATCGCGACCTCCTGAGGTCTGCGCTCCGGAAACCCGTCGCCGGGCGGGCATTGCCCGAGATGACTAGCCCGATCGGGCCAGCGTCGCCTCCCCCCGAAGCGGTGAGGAGTCCCATTTCCAGGATGATCCTCCCTCAACACCCCCCTGCCATGATCCGATGTGTAGGTAACTAAGCGATGGTGTAGTGGGCTACGCGGCGGAAGGGATCAGGGAGGTGGCAGTGCGCAGACGGCTTCGGTCATGGCTCCTCGCATTCCTCGTCACCGGCTTGGCCCTGAACATGACCGAGGGCACCTTCGCCTCGTTCACCGCGGACACCGCCAACGCTGGGACGTTCGCGACGGGCTCGTTGGTGCTCTCCAACCAGGTGGAATCGGCCACCACCTGCCTGTCGACCGCTGGCGGGACCACCGACGCCAACGCCAATGCCTGCGACGCCCTCTACTCCCTCAACGCCCGCAAGCCGGGACAGAGCGCCAACGTCGACGTCACCCTCATCAACGAGGGCAACATCGACGGGTCGAGCTTGCAGCTGTCATGGGCCACGCCGCCGTGCACGACGGCCGACGCGGCGAGCACGATCTTCCACGGTGCCGGCGATCTGTGCCCGCAGATGCGGATCTACGTCCAGCAGTACACATCCGACGCCAACCGCAGCACCAACACCCGTACGGGCGGCACGTGCTGGTACGGCGGCGGTTCGGCGACGAGCTGCAGCTTCAACGCCGCCAAGACGCTGGCCGACCTGGCCACCCACGACGACTCGGCGCCGATCGACCTCGGACCGACGGTCACGGGCGAACAGCGCTTCCTCCGCGTCTACGTCCAGCTGCCCGGCACGGCCGGCAACGACGTGCAGGGTCGCACGGTCGACGTGCCCCTTCGCTGGCAGCTGCTGCAGTAGGTGCAGCTGACCGCAGGGTCACCATCGGTAGCCTCCGTCGCGGTGCCACGGGTCTTCCGGCGTCTCGACCTTGGTCGGTTGACCGTGGGCCAGCTCGTGCTGGTTGCCGGCATCCCGTGCTTCGCCGTCGCTGCTGGCGAGCTGCTGCTGGTCAAGACCGGCCCGGGTGCCTCGCTACCCGGCCTCAAGACCGCGCTCGAGGGCGTGCAGGGGATGATCGCCCTCCTGGTTGCCTTCCTGCTCTACGGCCGGTGCCAGCGCAGTCGGGCCGCCGTCGACGCCGTGCTGCTGTCCGGGTTCCTTCTCTTGGCCTGCAACAGCATCCTCGTCGTCGTCGACCTCGTCGTCCTGCCCGGCACTCCGCCTGCGGACGGGGTGGTGTGGGGCCGTGTGTTGCTGCGGTTTGCCGGTTCGTTGGCCATCGCCCTCGCCGCAGTCCTCCCGCTGCGGGTGTCGTTCGACCGGGTCAGGGCGCCGATCACCGCACTCGCGGGCGTGGCTGTTTGCGCCGCCATCGCGATGACCGTTGCCGAGGACCACTTGCCCGAGGCAGTTCGAATGGGCGGACCTCGCTCGGCGCTGGTGGTCGGCAGCCATCCCCTCGTGAGGGTGGCGTTGGTGGCGCAGCTCCTGCTGGCTTCCGTCGCGGCGTGGGGCTTCTATCGCCGGGCATCACGTGAGCGCGATGTCCTCGTGAGCGCTCTCGCTGTTGCATCGGTCGTGAATGCCGCGTCGTTCCTCGCCTTCACCGGTCGGCCGAGCCTCTACACCGACCACGTGCACGTCGGCGACGTGCTGCGCGTGCTGTTCTGGCTGGTCGTGCTGGGCGGCGCCGCCGGCGAGGTCGCCGCCTTCTGGCGTAGCGAGCGCGACCTCGCGGTGTTGGAGGAGCGCCGCCGTGTTGCACGCGAGCTGCACGACGGGCTGGCCCAGGAGCTTGCCTACATCGCCCAGCAGGCGCAGCTGCTCAATGACGGGGACGCGCCCGAGCGCGCGCTCCACCACATGTTGACCTCGTCGCAGCGGGCGCTGGACGAGTCTCGTCGTGCCATCGCCGTGCTCCGCGGGTCGGGCCGGGAGACGCTCGAGGAGATGGTGCGGCAGGCCGCCGAGGACGTTGCTGCCAGAGCCGGTGCCGGCGTCACCGTCGAGGTCGACGCCGGGCTCGAGCTCGACGCCGACGTTCGCGAGACGGTCGTCCGCATCGTTCGCGAAGCCGTCTCCAACGCCGCCCGGCATGGGCGGGCACGGGCGATCAGGGTGCGTCTCGGGGCCGACCGTGTGCTCCACATCGACGACGACGGCGCAGGCTTCGTGGTCGAGTCGGCGACGGCGGGCGATCGCTATGGGATCCTGACGATGCGTGAGCGAGCAGCCGGGATCGACGCTCGGTTCGCGCTTCGCAGCGCGCCGGGAGTGGGAACCTCGGTCGAGGTCGTCCTGCCATGAATGAGTTGGATGGAGTGCGCGTCGTATTGGCCGACGACCATCCACCGACGCGGGCCGGTGTGAAGTGGACCCTCGAGCGGGCGGGCGCCACCGTGGTGGCCGAGGTCGGCGATGGCACGTCCGCGATCGAGGCGGTCGAACGGGAGCGGCCGGACGTCTGCCTGATCGACATTCGCATGCCGGGTGGTGGAGGCATCGCCGCGACGCGCGGGATCGTCGCCAAGCAGCCGGACACGTTGGTCGTGATCCTCACCGTGTCCAGGGACGACGACGACCTGGTGGCTGCCATGCGGGTGGGGGCCGCGGGCTATCTCCTCAAGGACATCGAGCCGAAGCGAATGGTCGCTGCCATCGAGGCCGTCATGGCCGGGGAGGTGTCGATGCCGCGAGCCCTCGTGCGGCCGCTCCTCGACGAGGCCGAGGGTCGGGCTCGTGGTCGCCGGGTGACCGGTCGCGACCAGCGGAGCGCGTCCTTGAGCCCGCGGGAGTGGGAGGTCCTCGACCATCTGGCGTCGGGCTCGACCACCGCCGAGGTGGCCGGAACCACGGGGATGGCGCCGGCCACCGTTCGAGTCCATGTCGCCGCCATCCTCCGGAAGCTGGGTGTCGCCACCCGCCATGAGGCCATCGACCTTGCCAGACGACAGGCCGAGTGAGCCTGAGGGCGAGGGCGTAGCCTTCGCCCATGGGGCGTTTCAACTACTCGCGGTGGGACGGGACCCAGGTCGGGTTCGACCTCGACGCCGACGCGGTGCTGGCCGAGATCAGCGACGACCTGATCCACCACGGCGACGTGAACGCCGCCCTGCGGCGGATGCTCCAGAGCGGCTTCGAGGACCGCGAGGGAAACCGTGTCCAGGGCATGCGGGAGATGCTCGAGAAGCTGCGCCAGGAACGGCGCGAGCGGCTCGAGAACTTCGACCTCGGTGGCGTCTACAACGAGATTGCCGAGGCCTTGAAGGAGGTCGTCGACACGGAGCGCGGGGGCATCGACGACTTCCAGCGTGAGGCGCGCGAGTCGGGCGACGATCGCCGCCGCGAGATCGCCGACCAGGTCGCCGCCGAGAAGGCCATGGAGCTCGACCTGTTGCCGCCGGACCTCGCCGGCCAGGTCCGCGAGCTCCAGAAGTACGAGTTCACCTCACCGGAGGCGCGGGAGAAGTTCGAGCAGCTGATGGAGCAGCTCAAGCAGGAGCTGGCCAACCAGTACTTCAACCAGGTCCAGGAGGGCATGCAGAACCTCGGCCCCGAGGACATGCAGCGGATGAAGGACATGCTGGCCGACCTCAACCAGATGCTCGAGCAGCGTGACGCGGGAGAGGAGCCCGATTTCGACGGCTTCATGGAGAAGTACGGCGACTTCTTCCCGGAGAACCCGCAGAACCTCGACGAGTTGCTCGAGCAGATGGCCCAGCGCATGGCTGCCGCCCAGGCGATGCTCAACTCGATGACGCCGGAGCAGCGGGCCCAGCTCCAGGCGCTGTCCGAGCAGCTGATGGAGGACATGGACCTCCGCTGGCAGATGGACCAGCTGTCCCAGAACCTCCAGAACGCCTTCCCCCAAGCTGGCTGGGGCAAGCAGTACCGGTTCTCGGGCGATGAGGAGCTGAGCTTCGGGGAAGCCGCCCAGATGATGCAGGACCTCGGCGATCTCGATCGCCTCGAGCAGCTGCTGCGGGGGGCGTCCAACCCCGGTGCCTTGGCCGAGGTCGATGTCGAGCGGGCCAAGCAACTGCTCGGCGACGACGCCGGGCTGAGCCTGGAGCGCATGGCCCAGGTGGCCCGCATGCTCGAGGACGCCGGGCTGATCGAGCAGCGCGAGGGTCGCTACGAGCTCACCCCGCGTGGCATCCGCAAGATCGGTCAGAACGCCTTGTCCGACCTGTTCTCCAAGCTGCTCCGCGACCAGGGTGGCCGCCACGAGATGGAGCGGCTGGGCGTCGGTCACGAGCGCGCCTACCAGACCAAGCCCTACGAGTTCGGCGACCCGTTCAACCTCGACATCCACAAGACGATCCGCAACGCCATCCAGCGGGCGGGTGGCGGCACACCGGTGCAGCTCATTCCCGATGACTTCGAGATCGAGCAGACCGAGACGCTCACCCGCGCGGCCACGGTGCTGATGCTCGACGTATCGCTGTCGATGCCGATGCGCGACAACTTCCTTGCCGCCAAGAAGGTGGCGATGGCCCTGCACTCCCTGATCTCGTCGCAGTTCCCTCGTGACTTCCTCGGCGTGGTGACCTTCTCGAAGGTCGCCCGCGAGCTCAAGCCCGAGCACCTGCCCGAGGTCTCATGGGACTTCGACTACGGCACCAACATGCAGCACGGCCTGCTGCTGAGCCGCCGGATGCTGGCCAAGCAGAGCGGCACCAAGCAGATCATCATGATCACCGACGGCGAGCCCACCGCTCACTTCGAGCCGGGCATGGACGAGCCGTTCTTCAGCTACCCGCCGGTGCGGGAGACGGTCGACGCCACCCTGCGGGAGGTCAACCGCTGCAGCCGGGAGGACATCCGGATCAACACGTTCATGCTCGATGCCAGCGGCTACCTGAAGAACTTCGTGGAGAAGATCACCCAGCTCAACGGCGGGCGGGCGTTCTTCACCACCCCTGACACCCTCGGCGACTACGTGCTGGTCGACTTCATGGAGCACCGCCGCAACGTGTCCCGCGGCCGCCGCGTCTCCTAGAGCCCCCGGAGAGCCACCGCCCGATCGGCGGCGATTTGTCAAACACCCTCTTGCGCTGGGCCTATGCCGCGGGTCATGATCACACAGATGTAATTACACGGGTGGTCTACCGAGGGGAGAACCGCCGTGATGAACGCAGTCGATCCGAGCGACAAGACATGGCAGGACATGGCGAACTGCCTGGGCGTCGACCCCGATCTCTTCTTTCCGGAGCGCGGGGCCTCGACACGCGAGGCCAAGGAGGTCTGCCGGGGGTGCGTGGTGCGCGACGAGTGCCTCGAGTTCGCGCTTGCCAATGGTGAGAAGTTCGGCATCTGGGGCGGCATGAGCGAGCGCGAGCGCCGGCGCATTCGGCGGGCCCGAGCCATTGCCCGCCGGGCGGCAGCCTCGGTGGTGTCGGCCTAGGACCTAGCGCCTAGCGCCTAGTCCTCGCCGGCGGGCGGTCGGTGTGCCAGCCGCCATTCGACGGTCCGGTCGGCCGCCAGGTCGAGCTCGGCCCACCGCCCTCGGGGGACGGCGTCGAGCACCACCGCAGGCAGGAGGCCCACCAGCTCGGCGCCCGCGGTGGCGGCCAGCTCGGCCACCGCGTCGTAGGCCGCCGCTGGCCCGGTCCGGCCCGGCTCGACGAGGTTCATCGAGACCTGCACCCGGTCGCCGACCTGCAGGCCCAGGGCCCGGAGGGTCGTCCCTCGAACCGCAGCGGCCACCCGCCGGGCCACCGCCAGGTCGGGCTGCGCCAGCCAGACGTTGTAGGCCACGAGCGGGCCCCGGGCGCCCACCGCAACCGCTCCGGCGGTGGGATGGGGCCGGGGTGGGCCGGCGGTCGGCGCCAGCTCCCGGAACGCCTGCTTGCGGACCTCCGGGAGCGACGGGCCGCCGATGCCGTAGGCGAACCCGGGCAGGCCGAGGGTGGCGGCCGCCCAGGCCAGGAACTGGGCCCGGGCCGACACCGCGTCGTCGAGGGTGCTCTCGCCCCAGGGGACGAACGGGACCACGTCGACGACCCCGAACCGCGGATGCACCCCCTGATGCAGCCCCAGGTCGATCATGTCGACGGCCACCGACGCCACCCGGCGCGGCGCCTCCTCGCCGACCAGCGTCAGCACCGCCCGATGGTGGTGAGGGTCGACGTGGATGTCGAGCAGCTCAGCGCCAGCGGCTCGGCGCAGCGCCGCGAGAACATCGCGTGAACGACCCTCGGCGACATTCAGCGGACAGAGCAGGGGCACTACATTGCCTCCATGAACCTCGGAGCACCTGAGCTCCTCATCCTTCTCCTCATCGTCCTGCTCGTGTTCGGTGGCGCCAAGCTGCCGAAGCTCGCTCGCTCTCTCGGCGAGGCCCAGCGCGAGTTCAAGAAGGGCCACGACGAGTCGGCCGAGGACACCCCCAAGACCTGACCGTCTCGCCCGGGAACTTCCTGTCCGCCGACGACGTTCCTGTAGCGGCACCCGCCTGGGAGGACATCGCCCGCAGTCATGGGCGCTTCCTCTACACCGTGGCGTACCGACTGACAGGGAACGACGCCGACGCACAGGACCTCGTGCAGGAGGTGCTGCTCCGGTTGCACCGGGGCCTCGCCACCTACCGACCGGGCTCGTTGGAGGGTTGGTTGAGCCGGATCACCACCAACGCCTTTCTCGACGAGACCCGCCGCCGCCGCCGGCGACCGACGGTGCCGTTGCCCGATGATCCCGAGCGCGTCCCCGCCGAGCACGTGGCGGGGGACGGCGGGTCGACGACGTCCCTGCCCGACGACATCCAGGCCGCCTTGCGGTCGTTGCCCGACGACTACCGCGCCGCGGTGGTGCTGTGCGACGTCGTCGGCTTGCCCTACGACGAGATCGCCGACCGGCTCGGCGTGCCGGTGGGCACGGTCCGCAGTCGCATCCACCGCGGTCGCTCGGCGCTGCGAACCCTGCTGGCCCACCGATGAGCGACGCGCCCGTCACCGATGCCGCCGGCCACGTGGGCGACGCCCTGTCGGCGTATCTCGACGGCGAGCTCGGCCGGCGCCAGCACGCCGAGGTGGGCGCGCACGTGGCCGGATGTGCCACCTGCGCCACCGAGCTGGCGACCGTGCGGGCGGCCCGGCTGGCCATCCGCACCCTCCCGGCGGTGCCGCCGCCCGTCGACCTCGTCGAGCTGGGGCGTCGGTCCAGACCGCTGCCGGCCAGGCGTTCGCGGCTGCTGGCGGGGCTGGGACCAGCGGTCGCAGCCGTTGCGGTCGGGCTGGTTCTCGCAGTTGCTGCGGCCCATCCGGCAACGTTCGTGCACCCCCCGGCCCTCGCCGGTTATCAGCGGGTCGCGACCGTTCGGTCGAGCGGTGCCGTCCAGATCGTCTATCGACGGGGCGTGAGCCGCCTCACCGTGTACGAGTCCCGTGGCCGGCTCGATCGGTCGATGGTGCCGGTGGAGGCCACCCGGCTGTCGATCTCGGGCAGCGACGCCTGGGCCTGGGACCACCCCAGCGGCACCGGCCAGGTGATCGTGTTGGGCGTTGACGGGCTGGTCGTGACCTTGGTGGGCGATGACTCACCGGAGGCACTGCAGGCCGTCGCCAAGGCCCTGCCCGGCCCGCCCCGCGCCGGACTGCTGCGCCGGCTGCAGCACGCCAGCAGCGGCGCGCTCCATCACCTGGGCCCCGGCCCCGGCTGAGGAACCGGGGAGACCGCAGGTCAGCGCTTGCCTGCTGCGGCTTCCTGGCGGCGGCGGCGGAGGATGCGGCGACGCTCACGCTCGGAGGCGCCACCCCAGATGCCGTGGTCGATGCGCTCGACCAGGGCGTACTCGAGGCACGGCTCCTTGACCGGGCACTCGGCACAGAGGCGGCGGGCGACGTCGACGCCGACACCATCGCTCGGGAAGAACGTGGCGGGCGCGACCTCTCGGCACTTGCCGAACCGCATCCACTCGGTGTCCATAGGGCCTCCATCGGCCATCGGTCTTGCTCACTGTACGGAAAAGCGGGCGAATTGGTTCCCATCCCTCCAAAGAGGGAACCGCGGTCGGGCCCCTTCCGTTACACCGACATGGACGAGCCCTCCCCCTTCCCCGCCCCGGTTCCCGAGGAGCCGACCCGCCCGGAGTGGCTCGACGAGCCGCCCGTGACGGCTCCGGAGCCGGCCAGGGGGGCGGTCGACGACTGGGCCATGCCGACGACGGCACGCTTCCCGCGGTTCGAGGCACCTCCGCCCGGTGGCTGGCCGCCGCCGCCTCCGCGCCCCCCGGGCGCCGCCACGGTGACCGGTGACGACAGGAAGGGCTGGCTGCGGCCGGCCGTGGCCGGCGGCTTGGTGGGCGCCCTGGTCGCCGCGGCCGTCGCCGGCGGCATCGTGGCCGCCAGCGACGATGGGCGGTCATCGGGTCCAGCCTCGCTGGTCAGCCGGCCGGCCGTGGCCCTCGCCCCGGGCAGGCCCCTCGACATCCGGGGCGTCCTCGCTGCGGTCAGCCCCGCGGTGGTGGCGATCAACACCAAGGGTCCCGGTGGCCAGGAGGGCGCCGGCACGGGCATGGTGGTCGAGTCCGACGGCACGGTCCTGACCAACGCCCACGTGGTCCAGGGCGCGTCGACCATCTCGGTGGCGCTGCCCGACGGCAAGGAGTTCCCGGCCGAGCTGGTGGGGTCGTTGCCCGACCAGGACGTTGCCCTGCTCCACATGCGAGGGGCGGCGGACATCGCCACCGTGACCCTCGGCAGCTCGTCGAGGCTCCAGGTCGGCGACGACGTGGTGGCCGTCGGCAATGCCCTCGGCCTCGGCGCCGAGCCCACGGTCACCAGAGGCATCGTCTCCGCCCTCGGGCGGACGATCGAGGCCGGCAACCGGGTGACCTACACCGACCTGATCCAGACCGACGCCGCCATCAACCCCGGCAACTCGGGGGGACCACTGGTGAACGCCGCCGGCCAGGTCGTGGGGGTCAACAGCGCGGTGGCCAGCTCGGCCCAGAACATCGGCTTCGCCCTGTCGATCGACAGCGTGAAGCCCCTGCTCGGGCGGCTGCACACCGGCATCGGGGGCGCGCTGCTGGGGGTCACGACGGTCACGGTCGGCAACGTGTTCCCCGGCGTGCTCGAGCAGTTCGGCATCACCCGCGACGACGGTGCGTTCGTGCAGGACGTGCTGGCGGGCAGCGGCGCGGCGGCGGCCGGGCTGCGGCCAGGCGACGTCATCCTCGGGGCTGACGGGAAGCGGGTGCGCACGAACACCGACGTCAGCGGGGCGATCGCCCGGCACGCGCCGGGCGACTCGATCGCCATCGTCTACGAGCGACGGGGCCACAGGCACACGGTGACCGCCAAATTGGGTTCGCGGAGCACCGGGTAGCCTCGACGCCCTATGTCGCAGCAGACCGTCGAAGCCCCCCAGCAGCCGCAGGGTCACGTGCGGGTGGTGTACCTCGGCCCGGTCGCGCCCCACTGGGAGGTCCAGTCCGACTTCGGCGACCCCAAGGGCATCGACGAGTTCCGCCAGCGGGTCATGGCCCGGCTGGTGCTGCTGCCCCCGCACGACCCACAGTTCCGGCGCAACCGCGAGCGGGTCGCCCGCGACGCGGAGCGTGAGAACCTGCTGCTCGAGTGGGACCTCGGCCTGCCCGACGAGCAGGCCCCGCCCGATCCCGCCTACCGCTCGTAGAGGAGCCCTCATCGGGTGACGACCACCATTGGCATCGACGTGGGCGGCACCAAGGTGCAGGCGGTCGTGCTCGACGGCACGGAGGTACGAGCGGACGCGCGGGTCGAGACGCCCGAGCACGGCGGGCCCGACGCGGTCGTTGCCGCCATCGCTGACTGCGTCGAGCAGCTCGGAGGGGTGAAGCACATCGACGGCGTCGGCCTCGGCGCACCCGGTGTCGTCGATCGTCACACGGGTGAGGTCCTGCGGGCGCCGAACCTGCCCGGTTTCGACGCGCCGGTCCCGCTTGGCGCCATGGTCGCCGACGCGGTTGGGGTGAAACGGGTGGCCGTTGCCAACGACGTCAGCGTCGGCACGCTGGCCGAGCACGAGCTCGGCGCGGGCAGGGGATGCGACGACCTGTTGGGTGTGTTCGTCGGCACCGGTGTCGGTGGCGGCCTCGTGCTGCGGGGCAAGCCGTATCACGGGA
This sequence comes from Acidobacteriota bacterium, assembly GCA_019510095.1. Taxonomy (GTDB): domain Bacteria; phylum Actinomycetota; class Acidimicrobiia; order Acidimicrobiales; family CADCSY01; genus JAEKLB01. The sequence goes on from JAEKLB010000024.1 coordinate 24,908, forward strand.
GCACTGGCGCCGCCGGCGAGATCGGCCACGTCGCCATCCGTGACGGCGGTCGTGCCTGCGGTTGTGGCGGCGTCGGTCACCTCGAGGCCTATGCCGGGCGGGCCAGCCTCGAGCGTGAGGCACGGCGGCGCCATGCCGATGGCGAGCCGACGCTCCTGGTCGAGCTCGCCGGCGACGGACGCATGAAGTCGAGCGTGTGGCGCAAGGCGGTCGAGGCCGGCGACACGATGGCGCTGTCGCTGATCGACGACGCGGTGGCGGCGCTCGGCGAGGCGTTGGCGTCGGCGACCAACCTGCTCGATCTCTCGATGGTCGTGCTGGGAGGGGGACTGGCCGACAAGCTCGGTCCCGGCTTTGCCGGACGGGTCGAGGAAGCCACGCGCCACCTGCTGTTCGTCCCCGGTTCACCTCTTCGTGTGGTGCCCGCCGCCCTGGGCGATCTTGGCGGAGCGATGGGCGCGGCACTCATCGCTCGTCGGTGAGAATGACGCCATGGCTGCTCATCTCGAGTCGTTCATCGAGGGGCCGTCGTTTGCCGATGACACCCGCTATCTGAACCGCGAGCTCTCGTGGCTCGACTTCAACGCCCGGGTGCTGTCGCTCGCCGACGTCCCGACGACGCCGGTGTTGGAACGGGCCCGCTTCCTCGGCCACTTCGCCCAGAACCTCGATGAGTTCTTCCAGGTGCGGGTGGCTGGCCTCGATGATCAGGCAGCCGCTGGCCTCGGCGCCGTCTCGCCCGAGGGGCAGACGCCCGCCGAGCAGCTCACTGCCATCCGTGATCGGGTGGAGGAGCTGATCGCCCACCAGGACCGCATCTTCCTCGACGAGGTGGCACCGGCACTGGCCGGTTCCGGCATCCAGCTCTCCGACTGGGACACGCTCGACGACGACGACCGCGCCTATCTGGTGGAGGTGTTCGAGCGGCAGGTCTTCCCCGTGCTCACGCCGCTGTCGGTCGATCCTGGCCACCCGTTCCCGTACATCTCCGATCTGTCGCTGAACCTGGGCGTGATGGTGCGCGATCCCACCACCGACGTCCGCCGCTTCGCCCGGGTGAAGGTGCCCGATCTCCTGCCCCGCTTCGTCGTCATGCCCGATGGCGAGCGATATGTGCCGCTGGAACAGGTCATCGCGGCCCATCTCGAGGTCCTGTTCCCGGGCATGCGGATCGAGGCCCATCACCCGTTCAGGGTCACCCGCAACGCCGACTTCACGCTCGAGGAAGCCGAGGCCGACGACCTCCTCGAGGCGGTCGAGCTCGAGTTGCGCCGCCGGCGCTTCGGCCGGGCGGTGCGGCTGGAGGTGATGTCGGGCTTCGACGAGGAGATCCTCGACCTGCTGCTCGCCGAGCTGGCGCTGGGCCGCGAGGACGTCTTCGTCACGCGGGCGCCGCTCGACCTCGGGGGCCTGATGAGCGTGTACGGGCTCGCCCGCCCCGACCTCAAGTACGAGTCGTGGCGGGCGGTGAGCCCGCCAGGGCTGGTGGCCCCCGAGGGCGACGCCATCGACATCTTCGAGCGCATCCGGGCGCGCGACATCCTCGCCCACCATCCCTACGAGAGCTTCACGAGCACGGTCACCGCGTTCATTCGCGCCGCGGCAGCCGACCCGAAGGTCCTCGCCATCAAGCAGACGCTCTACCGAACATCGGCCGACAGCCCGATCGTGCAGTCGCTGATCAGCGCAGTCGAGGCCGGCAAGCAGGTCGCGGCGTTGGTGGAGATCAAGGCCCGGTTCGACGAGAAGGCCAACGTCGCCTGGGCCCGTGCCCTCGAAGAAGCGGGCGTGCATGTCGTGTACGGCCTGATGGGACTGAAGACGCACAGCAAGACGGCACTGGTGGTTCGCCAGGACGACGACGGCATTCGTCGCTACTGCCACATCGGCACCGGCAACTACAACGAGCGCACGGCGCGGAGCTACGAGGACATCGGCGTGCTGACCTGCGACCCGCAGGTCGGTGCCGATCTGACCCAGCTGTTCAACTACCTCACCGGCTATGCCCGCCAGGAGCGGTTCCGCCGGCTCCTGGTGGCGCCCGGTTCGATGCGCCCCCGACTCATCAGCCTCATCGAGAACGAGGCGAGCGTGGGCGGCGGCCGGATCGTCATGAAGATGAACCATCTCGTCGACGTGGCGGTGATCGACGCGCTGTACGCGGCATCGCAGGCTGGCGTCGAGATCGACCTCGTCGTGCGAACGACGTGCTGCCTGCGCCCCGGCATCCCGGGGTTGTCGGAGAACATCCGGGTGCGCTCGCTCGTCGGTCGCTTCCTCGAGCACTCACGCATCTACCACTTCGCCAACGGCAACGGCCGGGCGAAGCCGGCCTACTACGTGGGTTCGGCCGACCTCATGCCGCGCAACCTCGACCGTCGGGTCGAGGCGCTCCTGCCGATCGACGACCCGGCGTTGCAGGCCCGGCTGCACGAGATCCTGTCGGTCAACCTGGCCGACGACGAGCTGGCATGGGTGCTCTCCTCGACCGGCTCGTGGCAGAAGGTGCCCACTGAGATCGGGGTGAACACCCAATCGGTGCTGCAACAGCGGGCCCGCGATCGACGAAAGGCCGGCGCCGCCGATGGCCCCCGACGCCTCCATTGAGCGAGAGGTCAAGCTGGCGGTCTGGCCTGGCTTTCGGCTGCCCGACCTGAGCGGGGTCGTCGACCAGGCCACTGCCTCGCCCGCCGCCGACCAGCAGCTCGAGGCGACTTACTACGACACCGAGGATCTCCGGCTCGGCCGCTCGGGGATCACGCTTCGCTACCGCACGGGTGAGAGCACCGACGCCGGCGACGCCGGGGTCTGGACGTTGAAGCTCCCCGATGAGTCGGCGACGGCCGGCGCGCTCAGTCGTGCCGAGCTCACCGTGGCCGGTGATCCCCGTGCCGTCCCCGCCGAGCTGAACGAGGTGGTCGCGGCGCGGGTGCGGACAGCCACGCTGGGACCGGTCGCCAGGCTCCAGACCGCCCGTCGCCGCACCGACGTGCGCGACGCGAGTGGCGAGCTGGTTGCCGAGGTGGTCGACGACGAGGTCTCCGTGCTCGACGGCGACCGGGTCGCCTTGCGCTTCCGGGAGGTCGAGGTCGAGCTCGGGGCGGCAGGCGACGAGTCGGCGCTCGCCGAGCTCGTGGTTCGCCTGCGGGCCGCTGGAGCCGGCGCCCCCGATCCCACGCCCAAGGTGATTCGCGCGCTGGGACCGGCGGCCGTGCTGCCGCCCGAGCTGGCCGAGGTGACGCTCGGCAAGCGGCCGACTGCCGCGCAGGTGTTGCGGGCCGGCCTCACTCGATCGGTCCGGCGCCTGATCGACCACGACGTTCTCGTCCGGGAAGGCGCCGATCCCGAAGGTGTGCACCAGGCACGAGTCGCCACCCGCCGCCTTCGCTCCGACCTCCGTGTCTACGAGTCGTTGCTCCAGCCGGGATGGGTGGATCCCTTGCGTGATGAGCTGTCGTGGCTCGCCGATCGCCTCGGTGGCGTGCGTGACGCCGACGTGTTGCTGAGTCGCCTCGAGCGCCAGCTCAGTGAGCTGGGTCCTGCCGATCGGGTGGCCGGGTCGCGCCTCGTCGCCATCCTCGGTGCCGAACGGGCGGAGCGTCGCGGCGAGCTGCTCGAGGCCTACCGCTCGAGCCGTTACCTCGAGCTGCTCGACCGTCTGGTCGCCGCCGCCGCGGCACCTCCGACGCTGGCCGCTGCCGATCGTGCCGCGGGCGACGTGCTCCCCGCGCTCGCGCGTGGACCGTGGCTGTCGTTCGCCAAGGCGGCCCGTCGCATCACCACGCAATCGCCTGGCGACGCGCTGCACAAGGTCCGCATACGCGCCAAGCGTGCTCGTTACGCTGCCGAAGTGGCCTCGATCGCGGTCGGCAGACCAGCGCAACGACTGGCTGACGCGCTGGCGGCGGCGCAGGATGTGCTCGGCGATCACCACGACGCCGGTGTCGCGGGCGACTGGCTGCGCGCTGCTGCCGCCGATGCCGCACCCGACGTGGCGTTCGTGGCCGGCGAGCTGCTCGTGCGCCAACGCGTCGAGGCCGACCGTCACCTCGAAGCGTGGCCGGCGGTGTGGGATCGACTGCAGAAGGGGAGGCTCACCTCGTGGCTGAAGGCGTAGACACACAGATTCCGCTGGTTCGTGCCGGCGGCGGTGTGGTCTGGCGCGCCGGGGCGAACGGCGAGACCGAGGTGTTGGTGGTGCACCGGCCGAAGTACGACGACTGGTCGTTGCCCAAGGGCAAGCGCGATGCCGGTGAGTCGGACGAGGCGTGCGCGCTACGCGAGGTCGAGGAGGAGACCGGCCTCCGTTGCACCTTGGGACCGGAGCTGGCCAGCAGTGCCTACATCGATCGCAAGGGCCGCCCCAAAGAGGTGCGGTGGTGGGTGATGACCGCCGTCGACGGTGCCTTCGTCGCGACTGAAGAGGTCGACGAGGTCCGGTGGCTGTCGATGGGCGTGGCCCGGGCGCTGCTGAGCTACGACCGCGATCGAGAGATCCTCGACTCCTTCGTCGGAGGCAGCTGACCGGTCCGGTCAGCGGGAGGTCGCTGGCTCGTGGGGGACCACGACATCCAGCGCAGGGATGCTCGGGTAGAGGAATCGAGCGAGGGCGACCGCGAGCGCAGCGCCTGCCAGTTGCGCGGCGATGAAGCCTGGCGCCGATGATGGCTTGATCCCGGCGAAGGTGTCGGTGAGCGTGCGGCCGACGGTCACCGCCGGGTTGGCGAACGACGTCGACGACGTGAACCAGTAGGCGGCGGCGATGTAGCCACCGACCGCGAACGGCGCGGCCGCGGCTTTGCCCGACCGCACGACGCCGAAGATCACGAGCAACAGCCCGAGCGTGGCGACGACCTCCCCGAGCCACAGCCCGCCCGAGGATCGGGTGTGGGTCGACGTGGTGACCGCCGGGAGCTCGAACATGAGGTTGGCAACCACCGCCCCGATGCACGCGCCGACGACTTGCGCAGCCACGTAGACCGCCGCGGCCGCCGAGGTGACACCGCCGAAGATGCGATCGGCCAGCGTGACCACGGGGTTGAGATGAGCACCCGATACCGGGCCGAAGGCCAGGATCAGGGCGATCAGCCCGGCGCCGGTGGCAATCGAGTTCTCGAGCAGCTGCAACCCGACGTCGCCGGGCGACAGCCGCTGGGCGGCGATGCCCGACCCGACGACGATGGCGACGAGCAGGGCGGTGCCGAGCAGCTCAGCGACGGCCTTGCGGGCCAGCTCGAGGCGGGGCGCGCTCCCATCGACGATCATGGATGGAATCTAGGCACCCGCCGACGGTGGGGCCTGGCCCGGCGCCACCGTTCATCCCACGGTCGGTCGCCGGTCGCGGTGCGGCCGGCAAGTGTTCGCCACCCGTTCACCTCCCGTCCACATTGGGGGCGGGCCCCCGTCACCGGTCGCCCGTAGGTTGCCGTCGTCGCCACCGACGACCCAGGAGGAATCCCGTGCGAGTCACCCCCCGGCGCCTGCGGCGCATGCTCCCTGCCCTGCTGCTCCTCCCGCTGCTTGCCACGGCGTGCGGCGGCGACGACAGCGGGTCCAGCTCGAAGGGCAAGAGCTCGTCTGGCTCCGACCTGTCGGGCACGCTCAATGGCTCCGGCTCCAGCTTCCAGAACAACTTCGATCTGGCCGCCATCGACGGGTTCACCGCCGATGAGTCGGGGGTCACGATCAACTACAACTCCGTCGGGTCCGGGCAGGGCAAGACCGAGCTGGCGGCTGGGGTGACCGACTTCGCCGGCACCGACAGCCTGGTGAAGCCGGAGGAGAAGGCCGGCTTCAAGGGCGGCGACCTCCTCTACTTCCCGACCGTCGCTGCCCCGATCACCGTGTCGTACAACGTGAGCGGTCTCGACGACCTGAAGCTGTCGCCGGAGACGCTCGCCAAGATCTTCCAGCGGGCCGTGAAGACATGGGACGATCCGGCGATCAAGGCTGACAACCCCGACGCCTCGCTGCCGTCGAAGGCGATCACCGTGGTGCACCGCGCCGACGGTTCCGGCACGACCAGCAACTTCACCAAGTACCTGGCTGCCGCCGCGCCCGGCGTCTGGACCCTGGGGTCGGGCGACACCGTGGCGTGGCCGGCCGACGAGCAGGCCGGGCAGAAGAACGCCGGCGTCGCCCAGATCGTCAAGCAGTCCGACGGGGCGATCGGCTACGTCGACTTCTCCGATGCCACCGCTACCGATCTTTCGGTGGCGTCCATCAAGAACAAGGCTGGGAAGTTCGTTGCCCCGACCCTCGACGCGGCATCAGCGGCAGTGGCCGCAGCGACGATCGGCATCGACCTCACGTACAGCCCGCTCGATCCCGAGGGCGATGACGCCTACCCGATCACCTCGCCGACCTGGATCCTCGTCTACAAGAACCAGACCGACGCCGGCAAGGCCGCAGTGCTCAAGGCATTCCTGCGCTACGTCCTGACCGACGGGCAAGATTTGGCCGCCGACAACGGCTACGCCCCGATCTCGAAGGATCTGGCCGGCAAGGCAGTGGCCCAGCTCGACCAGCTCGTGCTGCCGGGCGCCTGAGCTCGATCGAGAGCTGAACAGGGCGTGGCCGACCACTTGGACCTCACCCAGGAGGACCGGGGCGCGCATCTCGACACGGCCTTTCGCCTCCTGGCCCTGGCGGCAGGGGTCACGGTCCTCGCGATCCTCGGACTGATCGCCTGGTCGACGACACACGAGGCGTGGCCGGCGTTCCGAGTCGCCGGTCTGCACTTCCTCACCTCCAAGCATTGGGTGCCCAACGATCCCGACGGGCCTGGTCCCGCCACCGCCCAGTACGGCACGTTCGCCTTCGTCTACGGCACGCTCGTGGCGTCGACCATCGCCCTGCTGCTCGCCGTTCCGGTGAGCATCGGCATCGCCCTGTTCACCACCGAGCTGGCCCCCCGCCGGCTCCGCCGGCCGATCACCAACCTCATCGATCTGCTGGCCGCCATCCCCTCGGTGGTCTACGGCCTGTGGGGCATCGCCGTGCTCGCCCCCCAGGCGCAGGGGTTCTACGGCGATCTCCACCGGTGGTTCCGACCAGTGCCGGGGCTCAACCGGCTGTTCGGGCCCGACCCCAACGGGCGCAGCCTCATGACGGCGGGGGTGATCCTGGCCATCATGATCACGCCGATCATCACGTCGCTCACCCGCGAGGTGTTCACCACGGTGCCACGGGGTGAGAAGGACGCCGCGTTGGCCCTGGGGGCGACTCGCTGGGAGATGATCCGTGCGGCGGTCTTGCCCCATAGCTTCGGGGGCATGACGGGCGCGGTGATGCTCGGGCTCGGGCGGGCGATGGGCGAGACCATTGCCGTGGCCCTGGTCATCGGGTCGTCGCCCCAGGTCGTGGCCAACCTGTTCAAGCCGGGTGATGCCATGCCGGCAGTGATCGCCAACCAGTTCGGCGAGTCCGGGGGCACCTTCCGCGCCGCCCTGATGGGGCTCGGGGTGGCCCTGTTCGCCATCACCATCATCATCAACATGTCGGCCCGGCTGCTCGTCCGCCGGGCCGAGGTCAGGGTCAGGGGTGCGGCATGACCGTGGTGTCGCTCGCCCGGGCACCCGACCTCACCACCTCGACGGTGGCCCGGCGGCGATCGGTGGCCAACGCTGCCGCCACGGCGGCCATGTGCGTCGCCTTCCTCGTCGCCATGGTTCCGCTCGTGCTGATCATCGGCTACCTCCTGGCGCGGGGCGGACGCGTCATCAGCTGGGACTTCCTGAGCGGCAACATCCCGCTGCCGACGGCCAAGGGTCCCGGGATGGGCCCGGCGGTGGTCGGCACCTTGGTGATCACCGGCGCGGCAGCGGTCATGGCCATCCCGCTCGGCGTGTTCGGCGCCATCTACCTCAACGAGTTCGGGAGGCGGAGCCGCCTCGCATCTGTGATCCGGTTCATGGCCGACGTCATGACCGGTGTGCCGTCGATCGTGATGGGGCTGTTCATCTACACCATCTGGGTGCTCCGCTACGGCCAGTCGGGGCTGGCGGGCGCGCTGGCGTTGGCCTGTCTCATGCTGCCGGTCGTGATCCGGACCACCGAGGAGATGTTGCGCCTGGTGCCCACCGAGCTCCGCCACGGCAGCGTGGCGCTGGGGGCGCGGACGTGGCGCACCGTGTTGACGGTCGTGCTGCCCGCCGCCCTACCCGGCATCGTCAGCGGGGCGATGCTCGCGGTGGCCCGCGCTGCTGGTGAGACCGCCCCCTTGCTCTTCACGATCGGCATCGTCCGGGAGCGCAATGCCAGCCTCTCGGGGCCGAACACCGCGCTGTCGGCTCAGATCTTCAGCAATGCCAGTCAGCCGTTTGCTGGCGCCATCGACCGGGCATGGGGCGCGGCGTTCACGCTCGTCCTGCTCGTCTTCCTGCTCACCGTGGTCGCCCGCATGGTGGCCGCCCGATTCGCGAGCGAGTCGAACTGATGGAATCCGAACCGGTTGAGGTGCCTGATGACTTCGTCTTCGAGGCCAGCGACCTGAGCGTCTACTACGGCGCGTTCCGCGCCGTCCGTGACGTGCAGCTGGAGGTCGCCCGGCACGAGGTCACCGCGTTCATCGGACCGTCGGGATGCGGCAAGACCACAGTGCTCCGTTGCTTCAATCGGATGAACGACCTGATCGACGGCGCCCGCGTCGAGGGGACGCTCCGGTACCACGGCGTCGATCTCTACGACCCGGCCGTGCGCCCGGTCGAGGTTCGGCGCCGGATCGGCATGGTGTTCCAGAAGCCGAACCCCTTCCCGAAGTCGATCTTCGACAACGTGGCGTACGGACCTCGCATCGCGGGCGTCCCTCGTGGCGACCTCGAGGGCGTGGTCGAGAAGGCACTCCGCCAGGCGGCGCTCTGGGACGAGGTGAAGGATCGGCTCAAGCGGTCGGCCTTGAGCCTGTCGGGTGGTCAGCAGCAGCGGCTCTGCATCGCCCGGGCCATCGCGGTGGAGCCCGAGGTGCTGCTGATGGACGAGCCCTGCTCGGCGCTCGACCCCATCGCGACCGGCCGCATCGAGGAGCTGATGGCGGCGATCAAGCAGCAGTACACGATCGTCATCGTGACCCACAACATGCAGCAGGCCGCTCGCGTCAGCGACATGACGGCCTTCTTCACCACCGAGGTGAACGAGATAAGTGACACGCGCACGGGTGTGCTGGTCGAATATGACCGTACGGAGACCATGTTCTCGAACCCACGTGATCAACGCACCGAGAACTATGTGACTGGCAGGTTCGGCTGATGGACCAGGAGGCCCCGATGGCGGCGATCGAGATCAGGAAGAACTTCCACCACGAGCTCGACGCCATTCGAGACGACGTGGTTCGGGCGGCGGGGATGGTCACCGAGTCCCTGGCGCGGGCCACCCAGGCCTTCCTCGACGGGGATCTGGAGATCGCCGACGAGATCATCCGCAACGACGACATTGTCGATGCCCTCACCATCGATGTCGAGGAGCGGTGCTTCCAGCTGCTCGCCCTCCAGCAGCCGATGGCGTCCGACCTCCGGGCCATCGTGACCGCCATCAGGGTCCTGCCCGAGATCGAGCGGACGCACGACCTCATCACCAACATCATGAAGGCCACTCGCCGCACCTACGGCGTGGACTTTGCCCCGAAGCTCCGGGGCCTGATCGAGCAGATGGGGTCCGGGGTGCACCGGTTGTACCGGCTGGCGATCGACGCCTACATCGACCGCAACACCGCGCTGGCCGATGCGCTCGACGACATGGACGACGAGATCGACAACCTCCATCGCGAGTTCATCGCCGCCATCTTCGAGATCCGGGAGGGGCGGGAGATCGAGCTCCCGATCGCCGTCCAGCTCGCCATGGTTGGGCGGTTCTACGAGCGGATTGGCGACCATGCGGTGAACATCGGCGAGCGGGTCCATTACATGGTCACCGGCTGGCTCCCAGAGCACACGGGCGCTGCCCGCCTCGCGGCACGCGAGGCCGACGAGGTGCCAGGCGAGTGACTCGCTTGCCCAGCATCGACGAGGGCGGCTGATGTTCGGGCGCTCGTTGCGCCGTCGTCTCGCCGTGCTGGCCGCACGAGTCGATGGCGAGGGGCTTCTCAGCTCGAGCGCCGAGGCATCCCTCGCCCGGATCGAGCGGGTCATCGAGAACCACCGCGAGCAGCTCGACGAGGGCCGTCGTGACGTTGCCCGGGCCTGGCGTGCGCTCGACGGCATTCCCCAGGGCGTCGTGCTCTGTGACGATGAGGGTCGCGAGGTCTTCCGGAACGAGATGGCCCACGCCTTCGTCGACGCCCGCCACGCCGAAGCGCTCGTGGAGCAAGCGGTGCAGGAACAGCTCGCGGCGGCCCTCGCGGGTGCGGCCGGGCGACGGAGCCTCGACATCCTCGGTCCTCCCCGGCGCATGCTCGTGATCACGGCCGCGCCGCTTGACGACGGCGCCCGCCCGGTCGGTGCCGTGGCAGTGATCGACGACGTGTCCGAGCGGCGCCGGCTCGAAGCCGTTCGCCGCGACTTCGTTGCCAACATCAGCCACGAGCTGAAGACACCCATCGGGGCCCTGGGGTTGCTGGCCGAGACCATTGCCAGCGAGGAGGACCCGACCGTCATGCGCCGGTTGGCCGAGCGCATGACCGGCGAGGCGTTCCGGGTGGGGCGGATCATCGACGACCTCCTCGCCCTGTCGCAGATCGAGGCCGAGGAGCAGCCGCTGCGTGAGCTCCTGGCGGTGTCGGCGCTGGCGGCCGAGGCGATCGATCGCATCGTCTCGTTGGCCGAGGCCCAGCACATCGTCATCGACGTGAGCGGTGTTGGTCCTCGCCACAGCGTGCGGGGCGACCGCCGCCAGTTGGTCTCGGCGCTCGCCAACCTGCTCGAGAACGCCTGCAAGTACAGCGACCCGGACTCGATCGTCGAGGTGGCGTCGGTCGCCGACGGCACCTGGGTCGAGATCTCGGTCCGCGACCGGGGCATCGGCATCCCGACACGCGACCTCGAACGGGTCTTCGAGCGCTTCTATCGCGTCGACCGCGCCCGCAGCCGGGAGACCGGCGGCACCGGCCTGGGCCTGGCCATCGTCCGCCACGTCGCCGGCAACCACAGCGGCGAGGTGCGCGTCGACTCGCAGGAGGGCGAGGGCTCCACCTTCACCCTGCGGCTCCCGTCCGGTCCCGGCCCGGTCGCGGTCAGCACGTTCGACGAGCCCCACCACCAAGCGGAATCGGCATGATCGACCCAGAGGAGACACACGAGCAATGAGCAACGTCCTGGATCAGCGCACCACGATCCTGGTGGTGGAGGACGAGGAGTCCTTCATCGATGCCTTGGCGGTTGGCCTCCAGCGTGAGGGCTTCCGTGTCGAGGTGGCCCGCGACGGCGCCGAGGCCCTCGAGCTCTTCGAGCTCGTCCAGCCCGATCTCATCCTCCTCGACGTCATGCTGCCCCGTGTCTCGGGCATCGACGTGTGCCGCCAGATCCGCACCACGTCGCAGGTGCCGATCATCATGGTGACGGCCAAGGCTTCCGAGATCGACACCGTTGTCGGCCTGGAGGTCGGCGCTGATGACTACGTCTCCAAGCCCTACCGGCTGCGGGAGCTCGTGGCCCGCATGCGGGCCGCGTTGCGCCGGGCATCTGCCGAGGGCAGGGTGGCGACGCTCCCGGCCGACGACGCCGACGTGCTCGAGATCGGCGACGTCCGCCTCGACGCCGACCGCCACGAGGTGACCATCCGGGGTGCTCAGGTCGCCTTGCCCCTCAAGGAGTTCGAGCTGCTCGACGTGCTGCTCTCGCACGCCGGGCGGGTGTTGACGCGTGACACGCTCATCAGCCGGGTCTGGGGCGCCGACTACGTCGGCGACACCAAGACCCTCGATGTGCACATCAAACGGCTGCGGGCCAAGGTCGAGGCCGATCCGTCGCGCCCATCCCGGATCGTCACCATCCGGGGCCTGGGCTACAAGTACGAGCTGCCGAAGGACCCCGTCCGATCGCAGTAGCCCTCCGAGTTCTGGGCAGAAACGTGCGCTCGGCGAGCTCTATTGCCCAGAACTCGATCGTTTGCCGCCGTAGGCGAGCGGCGCTCGGTACGACCCGCCCACGAACGGCCGCCCCCGCTGGCGGGCGTGGCGCCACTGGATCGAGATGCGGGGCCCGAGGGGCTCGTCCGGTCTGTACGGCACCGAGTGCTCCCAGTCCGCTTGGCACCGGCCGCCCATGACCAGGAGGTCCCCCGCTGCTGGTCGCAGGTCATGGGTCGCGCCCTTGCCGACGGCGTCGGCGTGGCGGCTGGCCCGGGGCCGTAGGAGCCAGGGGCGGGCAGCGCCAAGGGTGAGGATGGCGATCACAGTGTCGTCGAGCCAGCGCATGTCGGTATCACGGTGGAAGGCCTGGCCGTCGCTCCCGTCGCGATAGAGGATGAGGCCGAAGCCCTCGAAGGTGACGCCGTAGTGGTGTTGCAGGGTGCGGTGGATCGGGGCCAGGGCGGGATGGGGAAGAGGTGTGCCCCGCCGCCACATCGATCCGAGGCGACGCTCCTCGACCCAGTGGTCGTACCGGAAGAGTTGGCTGCTGCGCCAGGCCACCCCGCTGTGCAGCGCGTCGAACAGGTCGTCGGCGCCGCTGAGCCAGCCGCGGCCCACGTCGACCCACGACGTCTCGTCGAGCTGGAGCCGCTCGATCCCAACCGTGGCGTCGACGCCGATGTGCTCGCCGGCAGCAGCGCTGTCGCCCACGCCTCAAGCATGCCCGCATCCCTTCCCTGAGTTGTCGTTCCCGCGAAGTTCATCCTGCTCTGGCCGGGCGGCGACCAACTCGACACCTGGCCGCGAGATGGTGAGTGCGTGCCCAACCGGCACCATCGAAAGGAGCGCCAATGTCAGGGATGCCCATCGAGATGCTCACCGAGGTCGACGAGCTCGCGGCCCTACCTCATTGGTCGGTGCACGACCTCCGGCCGGACACACGACGCGTCCTGGCCGCCATGCCTGCAGAGGCGGTTCAGTGCGCCCTGGCGCTGAGTCGCTCCCAAGCCAGCGCCGCGTCCCGTCGGTTGACGCATCGGGCGCTCGTCGTGCTGGCGTGCCACGACCACGGCGATCCGTTCTCAGGGGTCCTGGACGGCGCGCGTCGCGGTTGCCGTCAGCTGGCCTTCGCCGGCTGACGGTCCTGAGCGCGGGACAAAACGTCGAGGCCCCCGCCGGTAGCAACCGGCGGGGGCCTCGACGTCAGGGGAGAGCGGTGGAGCTCGTTCGGGTTACGGCCGGTCGACGGTGGCGCTGTGGAAGCCCGCCTTCTTCAAGCGGTTCACGAGGGCCTGGGCCTGGCCGTGGTTGGACTGCGGCTTCTCGACGTCGAAGCGGTTCTTCGCCTCGCGCTCGACGACGAAGCCGGTGAAGCCCTTCTTCGCCAGGGTGGCTCGCAGCGACTTGGCCTTGGCCAAGGTGGCCACCTTCTTGGCCGATGCCTGGAAGGAGACCTTCTTGGCGGTCGTACCAGTCGGCTTGGTGGTGGGGGTACCCGGCTGGGTCGTCGTCGGACCAGCGTTCGGCCGAGGATCGTCGCCCGGGACCTTGTCGAGGTTGGCCATGGCCGCCGCGATCATGTTGGCCGGCAGCGGTGCGTAGTTGAGCGGGGCCGCCCTGTCCTGGCCAGCGTGGAGGATGTAGTAGATCCACGCCTTGAGGTTGGTGCCGAGCTGCTCGTTCATGTTGGTCGGGATGAGCAGGTAGGTCACGGCGACGAGCGGGTAGGCGCCGCTGGTGCCCGTGGTCCAGGCCGGGTCCATGTTGACGGTGCCGTCGGCGTTGACGACGCCGTCAGCCACCGCGTCGGTGACTGCCTTGGTGGTGGGCTGGACGAACTGGTCGCCGCTGTTGCGGACGCTGGCCGTGCTGAGACCGCGCTCCTTGGCGAAGCTGACCTCCATGTATCCGATGCCGCCACTGGCGGCGACGACGCCATTGGCGACGCCGTCGTTGCCCGACTTGGCGATCTGGCCGTTGTCGGTCGGGAACTGCGAGGTGGCGCCGTAGCGCCACGAGCTCTTGGCGGCGGCGTTGAGGAAGCCGGTGAAGTTCGCCGAGGTGCCCGAGCTGTCGGACCGCACGAACGCCTGGATGGGCAGGTTCGGCAGCCCGCTGTTGCCGTCGTTGGCGATCCGGCCGGAGTTCCAGTTGGTGATCTCGCCGGAGAAGATTCCGGCGATCGTGGGCGGGCTGAGCTTCAGGGACGGGTTGCCCGGGAGGTTGTAGCCCAGGGCGATGCCGCCGGAGATCTCGGTCAGGTTGACGAAGTTGCCGTACTTGGCCTTCAAGGCCGCGGTGTCGGACGCCGACGCGGGCGTGTCGCTACCGGCGAAGTCGACGGTGCCGTTGATGAGCTGGCTCCGGCCAGCACCCGAGCCGACGCCCGTGTAGTTGATCGTGACGCCGGCGCTCTTCTTGAAGTCGGCCTTCCATTGCTCGATGATGTTGAGCGGGAAGGTCGCGCCCGCGCCGCTCACGGATGTCTTCTTGTCCACCTCTGCCGATGCGGACGCAGCACCAGCTACGACCAGTCCGGCAGCGAGCAATCCCGCCGTGAATCGCTTGCCTCGCACGTTGTTCTCCCTTGTCGGTGTTGTGCTGTCATCTCAAGCTGTTGCGGGAGACGGTAAGGAGGCAACGCGAACACCAAAGAGGGAGCAGGTGACCGGGAGGTGAACAGCGCCCGAACGTCTGCCCATGAGCAGGGGGGCCACCGAAGAACCACCGCGCGCGAGGCCCGGCCTGCGAGCATGGAAGGCCATGAGACGTGAAGAGCCCGGCGAGGACCGTGTCCTGACCCCGCGGATGATCGGCACCATCGCCGCGGTCATCCTCGCTCTGGTGTTCATCGCCGAGAACACGGCGAAGACCGACATCCGGTTCATCGTCCCGAAGGTGCAGTCACCCCTCTGGGTCGCGCTCCTGGTGACCTTCGTGGTCGGCGCCGCCGCCGGTTGGTTCGCCGCCCGCTCCCGCCGCGACTGATCAGCCGAACCGGCCGTTGATGTAGTCCTCGGTCCGGGGGTCGTTGGGGGCCGTGAACAGCTCGCTCGTCGGGCCGAACTCGACGACGGTGCCGGGCCGGCCCTCGTCGCCGAGGAAGAACGCGGTGTAGTCCGAGACTCGCGCCGCCTGCTGCATGTTGTGGGTGACGATGACGATCGTGACGCTGCCGACGATGTCGCGGATCGTCTCCTCGATGCGCAGGGTGGAGGTCGGGTCGAGGGCCGAGCACGGCTCGTCCATGAGCAGCACCCGCGGCGACACCGCCAGGGCCCGGGCGATGCACAGCCGCTGCTGCTGGCCGCCTGACAGGGCGCCGCCGGCAGAGCCGAGGCGGTCCTTCACCTCGCGCCAGAGGCCGGCCTGATCGAGGCAACGCTCGACCAGGTCGTCGTTGCTCCCCTCGTTCTTGATGCCGGCGAGCTTGAGCCCCGACAGCACGTTCTCGCGGATCGTCATGGTCGGGAACGGGTTGGGCTTCTGGAACACCATGCCGATGTGGCGACGGGTCTCGGCCGGCCGCACACCGATGCCGTACACGTCGGCGCCGTCCAGCAGCACCTCGCCGGCCAATGACGACTTCGGGACGAGCTCGTGCATGCGGTTGAGCACCCGGAGGAACGTCGACTTGCCGCAACCCGACGGCCCGATGATGGCCGTGACCGAGTTGGCCGGCATGGCCAAGGAGATGTCGTCGAGGATCTGGTGCTCGGCGAACCAGGCCGCCACGGTCCGGGCCTCGAGCGTGGCCCCGTTGCCGGTCGGGAGGACAGCGGGGTCGATCATCGAGACCGGAGGAGCAGGAGTGGTCGTCATGTTCATCAGGCTGCCTTTCGGACGCGCCCGAACAGGCGGGCCACGGTGAAGAGGGTGAGCACGAGCAGGATGAGCACCAGGGCGCCCGCCCAACCGCGGGCGACCTGGGAGGGCACGGCGTTTCGCACCCGCTGGTAGACGAAGAGCGGCAGCGACGATTGGGCGCCCTTGGTCGGGTTGACGTTGACGCTGTCGGTGCCGAACGCCGTCATCAGGAGAGGCGCAGTCTCCCCGGCGATCCGGGCCACGCCGAGGATGCCAGCGGTGATGAGCCCGCTGCGGGCGGTCGGCAGGACGATGCTGGTGACCGTGCGCCACTTCGGCGCGCCGAGGGCGAGTGATGACTCGCGCAGCCCGTCGGGCACCAACTTGAGCATCTCCTCGGCGGTACGGGCGACGGTGGGGAGCATCAACACCGACAGCGCCATGGCGGCGGCCAGTCCGGAGAAGCCCTTCTCGAGCCGCACCACCCAGAGCGTGTAGATGAAGAGGCCGGCGACCACCGATGGGATGCCGCTCATCGAGTCGACGAAGAAGCGCACGACTCGAGTGAGCCGGCCGGGGTACTCCGACAGGTAGACGGCAGTGAGGATGCCGAGCGGCGTGGCGATCAACGAGGCCAGGCCGACCTGCTCGACCGAGCCGATGATGGCGTGCTCGGCGCCGCCGGCTGACGCCGGATCGAGCGGCCCGACCTCCTCGAGGGTCTTGGTGAAGAACCCGGGGTGCATGCCGCCGATGCCCTTCGACACCACGTACCAGACGATGAAGCCGAGTGGCACCAGCGCGACGCCAGCCGACCCGGTGATGAGGATGGTTGCGGTCCGGTCTTTGGCCGCCTGCGGGTCGAGCCGCAACGAGACGTCGACGACCTCGAGCGCGACGAAGGCGGCGAACGCGAAGACCACCGAACCGAACGCGCCGCTGAGCGGCGTCGCCAGGAACACGAGCGCGGTGAGGATGACGGCGACGCCGGCAACGCCAGCGATCCGCACGCCTTCGGCAGGGGTGATGGCCTGCGGGCGGCGGCGAGTGGGGGTGGGCAGCGACGCCGGGTTCGGTGACGGGACGGTCGTGACGGTCATCAGTCGACCAGCCCCCTCGAGGAGCGCGACCGGTTGACGACGACACGGGCGACCATGTTGACGATCAGCGTGACGACGAACAGGACCAACCCGGCGGCGACCAGTGCCTTGCGGCCAGCCAGGCCGGCCTCGGGGAACTGATTGGCGATGTGGGCTGCGACCGAGCCGCCACCCGGCTCGAGGATGTGCGGGGTGATCTGGAAGTTGATGCTCAGGATGAGCGCGACGGCGATGGTCTCGCCCAGCGCCCGGCCGAGCCCGAGCATGGCGGCACCGACCATCCCGCTCCGGCCGAACGGCAAGATGACCCGGCGCACCATGCCCCACCGGGTCCCGCCCAAGGCCAGGGCGCCTTCGCACGTCGTTCGGGGCACCTGGGCGAAGACCTCGCGGGTCACCGAGGCGATGATCGGCAGGATCATGAGGGCGACGACGATGCCGCACACGAACATCGACGAGCCGAACACCCGCCTCGACGTGTGGAAGATCGGGATGAAGCCAAGGTGGTCGGTCAGCCACCGGCTGGTGCCGTTCAGCCGGGGGGAGAGCCAGTAGAGGCCCCACATGCCGTAGATCAGTGATGGGATGGCGGCGAGGAGGTCGATCATCGTCACCAGTGGGCGGGCCAGCCAGCGGGGGGCGTACTCGTTGACGTAGAGCGCCGAGCCGACGGCAACGGGGAGGGCGATGGCCAGGGCGACGAGGGCGATGACGAGGGTGCCGACCAGCAGGGCCGCCACGCCGAACACCGGCGGGGTGAGATCGGGGAACCACTGGAAGCGAACGAGGAATGACCAGCCCGCCTGGTGGAGTGCCGGCCACGCCTCCATGAAGAGGAAGAGGAAGATCAGGCCGAGGATGGCGAGCACCGACCAGGCCGCGCCGATGACCAGCGCTTGGAAGGCGCGGTCGGCCCGCGTCGGCGAGGCCACGATCCGGCGCCGGACCGGGGCGGCAACGCCGTCCGGAAGGGTGGTGACCGCCACGAGCACAGCTTCATCGGGCGAGGTGGCAGCGGTCCGGCCGCCAGATGGCTTTCAGGTGAACGGTGGTTGAACGACCATTCGCGATTCGACCGGATCGGGCCAAGCGTTGCGGTCGCCCGCCGGCGCCTCGTCGTAGCCTGAGCCGGTGGCCGGCTCCCGCCGAACGTCGGTGCCACGCCCGGGCAGCCCGGCGGCCGACTCCGGGTGGCGGCCCCTCGCGCCACGGCGGCCCGGCCCGGTGCCCCCGTTCGCCCGGCTGGCGCGCGCTCACGCCCTGAGCTCGGCTGGCGATGCCCTGGTCGCCATCGGGCTGGCCGGCTCGCTGTT
Organism: Acidobacteriota bacterium; assembly: GCA_019510095.1. Classification (GTDB taxonomy): domain Bacteria; phylum Actinomycetota; class Acidimicrobiia; order Acidimicrobiales; family CADCSY01; genus JAEKLB01. Next base: position 43,129 of record JAEKLB010000024.1, read on the forward strand.
CTTCTCCATCAGCCCCGAGGCGGCGAGAGGGAAGGTCGCCCTCTACCTGGCGCTGACGATGGCCCCGTTCGCCTTGGTGGCGCCGCTCATCGGCCCCCTGCTCGACCGCCAGCAGGGCAGCCGCCGTGCCGTGCTGGTCGGGTCGATCGCCGGGCGAGCCGTGGTCTGCTTCCTGATGTCCCGCCATCTCCACGGGCTGCTGCTGTTCCCCGAGGCGTTCGCCGCCCTGGTGCTCGGCAAGGCCTACGCGGTGGCCAAGGCGGCGCTGGTGCCGGCGGTCGTCGACGATCCCGGTGAGCTGGTGCAGGCCAACGCCAAGCTCACCTTGATCTCGGCGGCGATGGGCTTCGCTGCCGCCGGCCCAGGCGTGCTCGCCTACCAGCTCGGCGGTGAATGGGTGCTGGGTCTGGCCGCTGTCACCTTCGCGGTTGGCGTCGGGTTCGGCTTGCAGATCCCGCGAGCGAGTGCCCCGGTGCCGGCCACCGCGGCCGAGCGAGCCGAGCTGCGTGGCACGGGCGTCCTGCTCGCCGCCGCAGCCATGGCCGTGCTGCGGGGTCTGGTCGGGTTCCTCGCCTTCCTGTTGGCCTTCTCGCTGCGGGCCGACGACGCGCCGGCGTGGTGGTTCGGCGTGGTGATCGCCGCGAGTGGCTTCGGCGCGGTCGCGGGCGCGGTGCTCGCTCCCTTGGTCCGGCGATTCTTGCGCGAGGAGCGCATCCTTCTCGGCTGCCTCATCGTCGTCGCCGTGGGTGGCCTGCTCGCAGTGCAGCAGGCGGCCGGCCGGCCAGCGGGTGCCGTCTTGGCCTTCGCCATGGGCACCGCGGCGAGTGCCGCCCGGCTGTGCTTCGACGCCATCGTGCAGCGCGACGCGCCCGACGCCGACAAGGGGCGGTCCTTCGCCCGGTTCGAGACGCGGTTCCAGCTGGCGTGGGTGCTGGGCGCGCTGGTGCCGGTGGCCCTCTCGGTGCCGACCGACGTCGGCTACAGCATCATCGCCATCGCCGCCACGGTCCCTGCCGTGTCGTACCTCACCGGGCGCCAGCCATGGAAGCTCACGACGCGGGGCGCGGTCGGATGAGGGTGGTGGTGCTGTCCGACACGCATCTCCCCGACGGCGGGAACCGCGATCTGCCGGTGCGGGCGTGGCGGGAGCTCGAGCGGGCCGACGTGATCCTCCACGGCGGCGACGTCACCGGTGCCGCGCTGCTCGCCTCGCTGCGGGAGCGGGCGCCGGTGCACGCGGTGCTCGGCAACAACGACCACGGCATCGTCCTGCCCGGGACGCTGGTGCTCGACCTCGCCGGGGTGCAGGTCGCCATGATCCACGACAGCGGCCCACGGGCCGGGCGCGAGGGCCGCATGCACCGTCGGTTCCCGCATGCCCAGCTGGTGGTCTTCGGGCACTCGCACATCCCGTGGGACGCCGGCGGTCTCGGCGGGCAGCGGCTGCTCAACCCGGGGTCACCGACCCAGCGGCGGGGCCAACCGCATCCGACGCTGGCCACCGTCGACCTCGACGACGGCCGGATCGTGGCCACCGCCATCGTCGCCGTCGACTGACTGCGTAGCCTCGATCGCATGTGCCGGAACATCACGACCCTTCGCGGGTTGGAGCCGGCGGCCACGCCCCAGGAGATCGAGGCGGCCGCCCGTCAGTACGTGCGCAAGGTCGGCGGGGTCCAGTCGGAGTCACCGCGGACGCGCGACGCGGTCGAGCGCGCCGTGCAGAAGGTGCTGGAGGCCACCGCCGAGCTGCTCGTCGACCTCCCGCCCCGGCGCCAGCCGCCGCTCACCCTCCCGCCCCTGCGCCGCATCGCCGCCCGCTCAGCGACCTGACCTTCCCGTTCTGCGGTATCGGCGGTCCGCTCGACGGACCGCGGACACCAAAGAACGAGAAGCAAGCGATCAGTCGGGGAGGTCGATGCGGGCCAGCCAGAGGCCGGGGGCGTCGATCTCGGCCGGGGTGGGGAGCACCTGCGCCGACTGCCACAGGCGGGCCAGGCCCTCGGTGCCGGCCCGCTCGACGATCCCGGCGATGAACGCGTCGCCCCGCTCGTACTGCGACTGGCCGAGCTCGACGCCGAGCAGGTGCTCGACGAACCGGTCGGCGTCGCCGGCGGTGACGCGCCGCCGGCGGACTGCCTCGGTCAGCATGTCGTACGACCCGATGAGGCGCTGGCCCACGCTGTCGACCACCCAGTCGACGTAGCCGACCAACGCGGCCAGCAGCGCTTCGAGGCGGGGGAGCAAGACCCGCTGCTCGGGGCTCTGGATGGCGCCGAGCAGCACTGCCGGATCACCGATCGCACATGGGGGATGCTGAGCACGGCATGGGTGGCCAGCTCGGAGACGCACAGCCACAGCCGCAGATCGTCGGGCGGCACGTCCCACGCGGCGCCGAACTCGTTGAGGTTCGACGACACCACCGCCAGCTCGTCAGAGGGCGGCCGGGGTATCGGGAGGTCGTACTGGCCGAGGGCCCGGGCCGCCAGGTGCCCGACCATCCCACCCGCCTGCATGCCGAAGAGCAACGGGCCGAACGCGGTCGAGAACCCCTGCAGCAGCTGGGTGACCGGATCGTCGGCTTCGTCGGGCGCCGGGTCGGCGGTGCTCGTCAGCGACTGCGACAGCCGCTCGAGCAACGGCCGCCAGGCGTCGATGGTGCGGGCCGCCCACGTGGCCTTGGTGACCGGTACGAGCTGCACCACCCGCCCGGTCGTCGACAGCGCCAACCCGGTCACGTCGGTGACGTGGAGGTCGGCCACCCGGGTGAGCTCCTCGAGCCGGATCCGCTCGACCGGGTCGGGATTGTCCTCCGACTGGCCTGCGGTGGCGATCTGGATGGCGAACTGCCGGGCCGTGTCCCAGCTCACCGCGCCGGGCGACTGGAACATCTTCGCCAGGTCGTTCAGGAACGGGATTCCCTCGAACGGGTTGCCCTCCGTTGGACCCTGGTCGCCCACCACGGCATCGTAGGCGGGTGACGGACAGATCCCACGTCGTGCTGACCGGTGCCACGGGCTCGTTGGGGCGCCGCGTGCTCGAGCTGCTCTCGGCCGATCCGGCCGTGGCCGAGATCGTCGCCGTCGATGCCGCCACGCCCCTTGACCTGCCTCCTCGCGCCACGTTCGCGGCGGCTGACCTGTCCCAAGGTGAGCTGAAGCCGCTGCTCGAAGGGGCCGACACCGTGGTCCACCTGGCCTTCGCCGCCGGGCAGGCGGTCGCTGACGAGGCCACCATCAGCGCCAACATCGAGGGCACCCGCCGGCTGCTCGACTCCGCTGGCGCGGTGGGCGTGCGCCATGTCGTGCTGATGTCGAGCGCCGCCGTCTACGGCGCCTGGCCCAACAACCCGGTGCCGCTCACCGAGGACGCGCCCGTCCGCCCCAACCCGGGAGCCGCGTACGCGGTGCAGAAGGGCGAGATCGAACGGCTCGGCCGGTCGTGGGCCGCCGCCCACCCGGGCACGACGGTCGCGGTGCTACGGCCGGCCGTTGCGGTGGCCGGCGGCGAGTGGAGCTGGCTCGCCCGGTCGCTCGGTCTCTCCGCAGGCATCCGGGCCGGCCACGACGACCCGCCGTTCCAGCTCCTGCACCTCGACGATCTCGCCGCCGCGGTCGACGTCGCCCGCCGGGCTGGCCTCGATGGCCCCTACAACGTGGCGCCCGATGGGTGGGTGAGCGGCGAGGAGGCGCACGCCCTGGCCGGGGACCCGCCCCGTGTGCGGTTGCCGGCGTGGGCGGTCACCGCCGCGGCCGCCGTGCTCTGGCGCTGGCGGATGGGTCGCATGCCACCCGGCCTGGTGCCGTACACGATGCATCCCTGGGTGGTGGCCAACGACCGGCTGAAGGCCGCCGGCTGGGCGCCCACCCGTTCGAACGAGGAGACCTGGGTCGAGGCCACGCCCGGCACGCCCTGGTCGCGTCTGAGCCCCAAGCAGCGACAGGAGCTCGCCCTCGGCGCCGCCGGTGCCGGTGGGCTCGGTGCCCTCGCCGGGCTGGTCGCCGCCGCCCGCCGGGCCCGGTCGAGCCGCCGCGCGGGCTAGCCAACCCCGAGTTCTGGAGTCTGAGTACCGGTATCCGGCATCAATCCTCCGGAACTCGGGCGTCAGGGCGCCGGGCGCTCGCCGAGCACGACCGCGGTCACCCGCTCCATGCCCTTGTGCATGTAGCGGAGCGAGATGCGCTCGCCGGGGCGGTGGCTCCGGAGCACGACTCGAAGGGCCGACATGGTGTCGACCGGATGGTCGTCGAGGTCGATGATCACGTCACCGACGGACAGGCCGGCGTAGTACGCGGGACCACCGTTGACCAGCTCGGCGACGCGAGCGCCGCCTTGGTTGTCCTCGCCCCTGACGCCGAGCCACGAGTACTTGATCGGCCGACCGGCCAGCAGGTCGGTGGCGATGGCGCGGGCGATGTCGACCGGGGTGGCGAAGCCGAGCCCGTCGCTGCCGTTGCCATCGGCCGCATAGGCGGTCGTGATGCCGATGACCACGCCTTCGCTGTCGAGCAGGGCGCCCCCGGATGAGCCCGGCGCGATGGTGGCGTCGGTCTGGATGAGGTCGCGCAGGGCCCAGCCCTTGCCCGACGACAGCTGTCGGCCGAGCGCCGACACGACACCGGTGGTGACCGACGCCGGCCCGGCGAGGCCGAGGGGCGAGCCGATGGCGATGGCGGGCTCACCAACCGCGAGCCCGTCGACGCTGCCGAACACGGCTGTGTGGAACGGCCGGTCGCTGTCGACCCGCACGACGGCGATGTCCGACTCCACGTCGGCGCCGGCGAGACGGCCGGGCAGCCGCCGGCCGTCGGCCAGCTCGACGGTGATCCGCTTGGCCCCCTCGACCACGTGGGCGCTGGTGACGATGGCGCCGTCGTCGCGGAGGATCACGCCCGAACCGATCGACCGGCCCGAGCCGGTGATCTCGAGGCGGACGATGGCGGGCCGGACCTCGGCGGCCACCGCCACGATGTTGTTGGGGTCGACGGTGAAGGTGGCGGGTCGGACCGCTTCCCGGATCACGGCCTGGCGCTGGACGGGAGCCGGCCTGTCGTGGAAGGCGCCGGTGACGGTGAGGAGGCCGACCGTGAGGACCGAGCCGACCAGGCTCGACACCAGCGCGACCGGCCAGGCCCGGCGGGCCGACGACGAGTCGTCCCAGTGCAGCTCGGAGGGATGCCGCCAGAGCCGGTCGTCGGGCGGGGGCGGGGAGCGGAAGGCGGGCGGGCGTGGGTCGTCGACGTCGTCATGCTCGCCGAGGTCCACGAAGGCCGAGGATACGGCCGGGCACCTTCCGGTTGGCCGCGGGGGCGCTTCGCAGGGGCGACCTCTACCATCGCGTCATGCATCCGCCCACCACCGGTGAGACGTGGGTCGCGCTCAGCGACGCCGCGTTGCCGGTGGGGGCCATCAGCGACTGGGTGGTCCGGCCCGATTGCGGCGGGCTGGTGCTGTTCAGCGGCACCGTCCGCGACCACGCCGAGCACCGCACCGGCGTCACCCAGATCGTCTACGAGGCCTACGCCGAGCAGGTCGAGCCTCGCCTCCTGGCCATCGCTGAGGACGCCCGGGGCCGCTGGCCCGACCTCGGTCGGATTGCCCTGCTCCACCGCACCGGCGCGTTGGCCCTTCGGGAGTCGTCGGTGGTGGTGGCCGTCAGCGCGCCCCACCGGGCCGAGGCGTTCGCCGCGGCCCGGTTCTGCATCGACGCGCTCAAGGCCACCGTGCCGATCTGGAAGAAGGAGACCTGGGACGGCGGCGAGGACTGGGGCCTGGCCGCCCACGACCTCGACCAGCTCGAGGACCTGGACGCGTGAGATGAGCGGGCTCGGGTTCCTGCTGATCGCCTTGGTGCTGAGCATGCTGCACTCGAGCATCACCGAGTTTATTCTGGTGCCCATTTGCGAGGATCAGTCCAACCGACTCCTGGCAGGCGCAATCGAAAAGGTTTGACATTTTGTTTGGTTTGCTTCTTTTTCAAAAACTCTTGTAGGGCCTGAGTCGGCATGGCACGCGATCTGGCGATCGACCTCGGCACGGCGAACACCCTTGTCTATGCGCGCGGGCGCGGCATCGTGCTGAACGAGCCGTCGGTCATCGCCCTCAACGTCAACACCGGCGATGTCCTGGCCATGGGCCACGAGGCATGGCAGATGATCGGGCGGACGCCCGGCTACATCCAGGCGGTGCGCCCGCTGCGGAAGGGCGCCATCACCGACTTCGACGTCACCCAGCGGATGATCCGGCTCCTGCTGCACCGGGCTGGCGTGACCCGCCTCACCCGGCCGCGGGTGCTGATCTGCGTGCCGTCGGCCATCACCGAGGTCGAGAAGCGGGCGGTCACCGAGGCGGCTCGTCGGGCCGGTGCCGCGGAGGCCCAGCTCATCGAGCAGCCAGTGGCGGCGGCCATCGGCGCCGGGCTTCCGATCAACGAGCCGCTCGGCAACATGATCGTCGACGTCGGTGGCGGTACATCGGAGACGGCGGTCATCTCCCTGGGCGGCGTGGTCGCGCTGCGGGCCATCCGCAC
>JAEKLB010000211.1 GCA_019510095.1 Acidobacteriota bacterium
CCCTCGGCTGGTACGGTGTCGCGGGATGGTCTCTGTACCGTCCCGAGTCGCTGATCGTGGCTCAGACCACCAGCTCGGCTCGCCCGGCTGCGTGACCCTAGTTGAGGGGGAGCGTCCGGCGACGCTCCTTAAACAAGCCTCCGAATAGTAACTGGCTGCCCTCACCCTTCCCCTAAGGAGAATAGATGAGCGGTTTCGACAATTCGTCGTACACGGTCCGGTCCGTGGCGGCTACGACCACGCTGACCAACAACGACTACGTGCTGACCGTGGATGCACCTGCGGCCAACGTGACTGTCAACCTGCCCGCCGTTGCATCTGTGCAGCCGGGCCGCACCTTCGTTATCAAGAGGGATGCGACTGCGACCCAGACCGTCACGCTCGACGGCGCTGGTTCGGAGACGATCAACGGCGCGACCACGCGTGCTGTTGGTGCTGCGGGTACGGCTGGGGCTGCCCAGATCGTGTCTGACGGTACCGCCTGGCACGTCATCGCTTCCTACTGACCGCGCAAGAAGGGGGCCTTAGTGGCTTGCTGGATCTTCACGACACCCACGGTCTCTGAGGCCCCCTTCGCCTGGAACGCGCTCATGGAGCGCTTCCGGATCGACCGGGGAGTCTCAGTCGTAGAGGTGTCACCACACGTCTACGAACAGGTGCGCTTCGACGCGTACACCAACGAACTTGGGGCCGTCAACCTCGGCCCGAACCCTAACGCCGATGACCCAGACTTCTATCCAGCTCCTCGCACGGGACTGCACTACTTCCGTGGCGGGTACGAGTGGAGAGTCGACGACCAGGTAAGGTCGGACATCATCGCGTCAGGCGCAGCAGACGCAAGCAACTTCGTCCTCTGTCCCGATCAGTCTTTCGGCTACGGTGAGGGCGGCTACGGAGATGGGGAGTACGGTGGCTGACTACACAATCGACAAGGGGACGCCCGACTGGGACGTCCCGCTCAACGCGGACCTAGCAGACATCGACACCCGTCTGACCAACATCGAGGGCGACACCACAGGACAGAACTTCTACCTGTTGGTCGCCTCGTCCACGGCGCCGACCGCCGTCAAGGCCAAGGCTGACTACGTGTGTGACGGGATCGCCGATCAGATCGAGATCCAGGCTGCGGTCGACACAGCCTTTGCTCAGAACGGTGGCATCGTTCAGCTGTCCACCGGGAAGTTCAACACCACGTTCCCT
>JAEKLB010000212.1 GCA_019510095.1 Acidobacteriota bacterium
AGAGGGCGTCTGCTGCGGCGCCGACCGCTGAACCTGCTCCGGGTAATGCCGGCGAAGGGAGGCTGCGATGGGTGATCGCCAGAAGGTGCTCGTGGATGGGCCGTTCGGCATGGCCGTGCCGTTCACCGAGGTGGCGCTGAGCGATTCGCCCGACGGGACGGCGAACCCGCCGGTCCGCCTGTACGACACCAGCGGCCCGGGCTCCGACCCGGAGGTCGGCCTGCCTCCGTTGCGGGCGCCGTGGATCGCCGCCCGGTCCGACGTCGAGACCTACGGCGGGCGACCTGACGCCTTGCGCGACGACGGGCGGGCCGCAGTGCGCCGGCAGGCCCGGGGCGAGCAGTTCCAGGGTGAGCGCCGTCCGCCGCTCCGGGCGGTCTCGGGCGCGCGCCCGACCCAGTTGCACTACGCCCGCAGGGGAGAGATCACCCCGGAGATGGCGTTCGTCGCCATCCGCGAGAGCTGCACCCCCGAGCACGTCCGCGACGAGATCGCCAGCGGCCGGGCGATCCTGCCGGCCAACGTGAACCATCCCGAGTCGGAGCCGATGATCATCGGTCGGAACTTCCTGGTGAAGGTCAACGCCAACATCGGCAACTCGGCGGTCACCTCGTCCATCGCCGAGGAGGTGGAGAAGCTCCGGTGGGCCACCCAGTGGGGCGCCGACACGGTCATGGATCTCTCGACCGGCGCCGACATCCACACCACCCGCGAGTGGATCCTGCGCAACTCGCCGGTGCCGATCGGCACCGTGCCGATCTACCAGGCGCTCGAGAAGGTCGACGGCATCGCCCAGGACCTCACTTGGGAGGTCTACCGCGACACCATCATCGAGCAGGCCGAGCAGGGCGTCGACTACATGACGGTGCACGCTGGCGTGCTCCTGCGGTACGTGCCGATGACCGCCTCCCGCGTGACCGGCATCGTCAGCCGGGGCGGCTCGATCCTGGCCGCCTGGTGCCTGGCCCATCACCGGGAGAACTTCCTCTACGAGAACTTCGAGGAGCTGTGCGAGATCTTCGCCGCCTACGACGTCGCCTTCTCCCTCGGCGACGGGCTGCGGCCCGGCTCGATCGCCGACGCCAATGACGAGGCGCAGTTCGCCGAGCTGACCACCCTGGGCGAGCTCACCGAGATCGCCTGGCGCCACGACGTGCAGGTGATGATCGAGGGACCGGGGCACGTGCCGCTCCACAAGAT
>JAEKLB010000168.1 GCA_019510095.1 Acidobacteriota bacterium
CTCTGCGAGACTTCGCGGAGCGATCGAGGTGGACGACCGATGACCGACAACCGGGATGAGCTCGACCTAGGGCGCTTCGCCGACGCTCCGCGTTCCCGCTCGGGACCGGAGGACTGGCTGGGGATCCCCGACACGGTCGCATCGTTCGGCAACACCAACGACCAGGCCATGCGGCAATTGGCCTTGGAGATCGCAGGCATCAGGGCAGAGAGCAACGGGCTCCGGCTCGAGCTCGAGGGCCTCCGGGCCCAGCTCCAGGTGGCCCAGGCCCAGCAGTCCGACCGCGATCGGTTCGCGTCGTCGGTGCGCGAGCTCGGTGAGATCGCCCGCCGGCTCCAGTACCCCCTCGGGGGCCTGTCCGACGCGCCGGCCGCGCCGGCCGGACCAGAGGTAGCGGCGCCACCGCCCTACGCCGCTCCGCCACCGCCCTACGCCGCTCCGCCACCGCCCGAGCCGCCTCCGATCGTCGAGCCGCCGCCCGTCTTCGAGACAACGATGTCGGCACCGCTGTTCGAAACGGCGGCGGCCACCGCCATCCCGGTGCCGCCGGTCAACGAGCCGTCACCGACGTTCGCCCCGCCACCGGTCGACCAGGTTGCGCCCGAACCCGTCGTGGTCGCGCCCCCTCCCCCGCCGGCCCCTGAGCCTGATCCGGAGCCGGAGCGGGCAGTGCCCCCGCCCGAGGCCTCGGCGCCGATCGTCCCACCCCCGCCGCCCGCTCGCCCGGCAGAGCCGGAGCCGGCGGACTCCACGTACCGGATGCAGCCGCCGACCGAGTCGTATGCGATCGAGACCGCCGACAGCTTCTTCGCCCAGCCCGGCGTGTGGCTCGGCGAGCCCCCGAAGCACCAGAGCCGACTCGACTCGGTCAAGAAGGTGGGCGAACGGGTGGGTGCCGTCCTCGCCATCCTCGTGATCGCCCTGGTCTCGATCATTGCCATCGGGCCCAAGTTCCTGCCCTACCAGACGGTGTTCGTTCGTTCGGGCTCGATGCACCCCACCTTCGACACCGGCGACATGATCCTGCTCACCAAGACCGACGCCTCACAGGTCAAGGTCGGCGACGTCATCACCTTCGACCGGCCCGACAAGCCGGGCGAGCTGGTCACCCACCGCGTCGTCGCGGTCGAGACCACCGCCGATGGCAAGCAGTTCCAGACCAAGGGCGACTTCAACGGCACGGCCGACGCCTGGCGGGTGCCGGCCAACGGCGCCGGCTGGAAGTACAAGATGAAGATCCCCAAGCTCGGCTTCGTCTTCGGGTATCTGGGCACGCCCCAGGCCCGGCTCGCCCTGCTGGCGATCCCTGCCGTGCTGCTCGGCCTGCTCTCGATCATCGACATCTGGAAGCCGCAGCCCAAGGCCAAGTCAGCCCGCCGAGGCCACTGATGGCCCGGGAGGTGCTCTCGCTAGGAGGCGGACGGCGACCGGCGCCGAAGCACGCCCTCGACGAGCATGTCGCGCCGGGCCGCAGGCGGGAGCGCTCGACGCTGATGCTGCTCATTCTTCTCGTGCTCAGCAGCGGCTTCGTCGTGGGTACCACGGCCACGTTCAACGCCTCGACCAAGAATGCGAACAACACGTTCGCGACGATGGCGCTCGACTCGCCGTCGAACATCGGCGTGACCGGGACAGGCACCGCCGAGGTCGTCAACTGGGACCGGCCCAGCACCAACGCCGGTACCGGCTACCTCATGACGTTCAAGGATTCGGGCGCGGCGATCTCGAACCTGGGCGTCACCACGTCTTGTGACGCGACCGGGACCTATTCCAACGTGGCGTCGGTCGCCCACAACGCGGCGACCACCACCCACACCTGGACCGACACCAGTGTCACCACCCGGGCCAACTACGCCGACGGCCGCGTCTACTGCTACCAGGTGCAGAGCGCCTATCCCTACCTGACCAGCCCGGCCACCACCATCCCGTCGACGGCGTGGCTCAGCCAGGTCAACAACCCCATTGCCAGCGCCGTCGTGGGCCTGACCCTGATCAACGGCAACGGCACCTATTCGACGTCGGTCACGGGAAACGGCGACCGCAAGCTCACCGCCGGCGACAAGTTCACCTTCGTGTTCAACCAGCCGATCCAGACCGCCACGGCCCCGACGAACTCCCAGACCATCTGCGCCAACGGCAAAAAGGTCACGTCAGCAGCCGCGGTCGACGCCTCGATCTTCATCGGCATGAGCAACACCAACAACAACGCCTGTGCGCCGAGCACCGAGACGCTCAGCGGATTCCAGATCTCGCTCTCGACCGACCCCACCAGCTTCCAGCTCGTCCGGTACGCCGAGACCATCACCTGGGGCACCACCTGTGGGGCGTCGCCGACCACCTGCGACGTCATGATCGTGACCGTCGGCGCCCAGAAGGGCTCCAACACCTGGCAGATGGCGACCGGGACCACCATGTCCATACGAGGCACGGCCAATGGCACCAACCTGGTATCGGCCGGCAACACCACCAGGGCCTACTGCGCCTCGGGCACTGCCACCAATGTCGTCGCCAACGCGACGGTCGAGAAGTACCGAGCCGATCCGGCCACCGGCCGCTGCATCATCAGCGGACTGTCCCACACCCTGTGATGGCGGCATGAAGACGCAGCGACGACCGTTCGAGGGCCTGTTCCAGCGTGACCGTGACGCGCTCGACATGCCCACGCCCGAGACCCTTCGGGCCGAGTGGGACGAGGACGACGAGGAGGACGACGACCGCCGGCGGCGACCCTGGCTCCAGCTGCTGATCGCCCTGTTCGTCGCCATCTTCGCCATCTACTTCGCCGGCCAGACGGCGGCGCACCTGTGGCTCGAAGATCTCGACAAGCGCCTCGTCGACGCCGGCGCCGGCACCAACGCCGACGCCGTGGGAATCGAGCGCCAACACCTCGCCGCCTACCGCGCCATCGCCTACGCCGACGGCTTCGCCCCCGCCCTCCAGCGCTACGACGCCATCGACATCGAGCGCCGGCTGACACCCGTCGACGCCAACCACGGCGTGCCGATGATCGACATCATCGACGACCAGGCCCGAGTGGTCTTCGCGTTCCGGGCCGAGGGCGCCATCCGACCCGTCTACCGCGACCGCCGCAGCGTCGCCATCGTCCAGAAGGCCCTGAAGGGCGAGCAGGACGAGTACGGCGACCGGTTCACCGACCTCATCGCCACCGACGAGGGCCCGCTCATCGCCACCGCCGGCCCAGTCCGCCTGCCGAACTCGCAGAAGATCGTCGGCGCCCTCTTGGTCATGACCCCGCTCGACGAGCTGCTGAGCCAGAGCACCAACTTCCACGGATCCCGGCTCACGGTGTACTCCCTCGACCGCGGTGACCCGATGGCGACCACCACGCCGATCCGGCCGCGCACCTTCCCGACCGCGCTGCGAGTCGCCCTGGCCCAACCCGAACGGCTGCCCTACACCAACCGGTTCAACATCGACGGCAAGGTCCAGCGGGAGATCGTCGGCGCCCTCACCCTCCGCCACCGGACCCAGGCCTTCCTCGGTGCTGCCCTCCCCGACCGGTCCCGCTACGTCGCCTGGCGGGTGATGCTCATCGTGGCCATCGGCATGCTCATCGTCTCGATCATCGTCGCCTCCGTCGCCTACGCCTGGGGCCGGCGTTACCTCGAGCCCGAGCCGGAACCCGAGCTCGAGCCGCTCGCCCTCCCGGAGGTGGCGGCCAGCGGAGCCCAGCGACGGCCGTGGGAATCGGGCCCGTGAAGCGCATCGCCGCCAT
>JAEKLB010000213.1 GCA_019510095.1 Acidobacteriota bacterium
GTCCTGACGATCATCGGCACCCTCGGCCATCCAGTCCTGACCTCGTCGGCCACCTCGGTCGGCCACGCCCTTCGCGGCGACCAGCACAGTGCTCTCGGCGTGGCCGGCGGGGACGTCCCGGACGGCGTGACGGTCTTCGACGCTCGCTATCCGGCCGTGGCCAAGCTCGATCCCGCTCTCCTCGGCGCCCTCCGCCGAGCCGCGACCGATGCGGCCGACGACGGAGTCGAGTTCGTCGTCAACAGCGGCTGGCGCTCCCCGGCGTACCAGGAGGAGCTGCTGGACGAGGCGGTGGCCAAGTACGGCTCGCGGGCGGAAGCCGCCCGTTGGGTGGCCACGCCCGCCACCTCGGCCCATGTCTCGGGGGACGCGGTCGACATCGGGCACTCCGACGCCACGGCTTGGTTGTCGAGGTACGGCGCCGAGTACGGCCTGTGCCGGATCTACGGCAACGAGCCCTGGCACTTCGAGCTGCGGCCTGACGCCGTCAGTCACGGCTGCCCTCGCATGTACGCCGACCCGACGCACGATCCCCGGATGCAGTCGTGACGCGGGCCGAGCCGGCACTAACGGCGGTCCGGTGTGCGCCACCACCGACGTCCTCGGCTGTTGCAGGGCTGGACGTCACCGTCTACGGGTGCGGGCCGGTCGAGGCCGCCCTGTTCCGAGCATTGGCGCCCGGCCTCGGCGTCGCGCCGAGCATCACCGAAGCCGCGCCGACGGAGGACACCGCCCATCTGGCGCTCGGCAGCCGGTGCATCAGCGTCGGGCACAAGACCCGCATCACCAACGCCACGTTGGATGCGCTCAGGCGGGCCGGCGTCACCTACGTCTCCACGCGGAGCATCGGCTGCAACCACATCGACGTCGCGTACGCCGAGAGCGTCGGCATCGCGGTCGAAGGCGTCTCCTACTCGCCCGACAGCGTGGCCGACTACACGCTGATGCTCATCCTGATGTCACTGCGCAACGCGCGGTCGATGGTCCGCCGATCAGACGCGCACGACTTCCGGCTGATCGGCGTACCCGGCAAGGAGCTGCGCGACCTGACGGTGGGCGTCGTCGGCACTGGTCGCATCGGCGCGGCTGTGATCGACCGGCTGCGCGGCTTCGGGTGTCGCGTGCTCGCCCACGACACGAACCCGTGCACGTCGGCCGACTACGTCGCCCTCGACGAGCTGATCCGGC
>JAEKLB010000091.1 GCA_019510095.1 Acidobacteriota bacterium
CAGGGCCGACTTCCTCAACGCCCTCTACACCATCAAGGGCGAGACCCTCGGCGGCCAGGTCGCACCGGCCGACTACACGACGCAGAAGAACGGCACGCACTCCTACAACGACTGCTGGACCGAAGCGATCGTCAAGGACGGCAAGTTCTTCCACATCAACAAGAACGGCCAGATCGTCAACAAGCTCACGTTCATCTGCGGCACCGGGCACTACCCCGTGCAGAACGTCGGCTGACCGAACTCCCCGCAGACGGAACGGCCCCCGGCACACGCCGGGGGCCGTTGCGCACCCTGCTAGATGGGCGGCTGGCCGACGCTGGGGAACAGCTCCAGGAACGCACCGAGCCGGATGCGATGGCTGATCTCGGGCGTGACGCCGTCGAGCAGCTCGTGGAGCACCTTCTGGGTATGGGGGAACGTGCCCTCGATGTGGGGGTAGTCGGTGCCGAACATCACGTTGCGGTAGCCCATGTGCTCGCACGCCGGAACGGCCGTCTCGTCGTGCTGGAACGAGGCGTAGACCTGCTCCATGATGTACTCCTTCGGCAGCTTGCGCAGCCGGCCGTCGTCGTACATGTAGTGCTGGCGATAGGCCTCGTTGAGGCGGTCACCGATGAAGGGCGCCCAGGTGGCGCCGCCCTCGGACACGAGCACCCGCAGGTCGGGGTGACGCTCGAGCGCCCCGCCGGCCACCATCATGGCCGCTGCCTTCTGGCCACCGAAGGTCGTCTCCATGTAGTTCAGGATGGCGCCACCGGGGTTCTTGAACGGCCGGATGCCCTGGGCATCGGTACCGATGTGGAAGGCCACGACCAGGCCCGCCTCCTCGCAGGCCGACCACAGCACGTCCCACCCGTCCTCGTTCCAGCGGGGCATCTCCTCGCCGAGGCTGACCGGGAGGAACACCGCCTTGAACCCGAGGCCGGCCGCCCGCTGGGCCTCCTGGACCGACAGCTCGACCGACTGCAACGGCAGGGTGGCCGTCGGCACGAACCGGGGCGACACGTCGATCAGCTCGGCCTTGACGAAGTCGTTGGCCACCTTGGCTGCTTCATGGACCAGGTGCGGGTCCTTGAGCTCGCCGTACCAGAGGCCAAGCGACGGGAACACGACCTCGCCCCAGACGCCTTGGTCGTCGAGCGCCTTCATCCGCTCACGCCCGTTGCTGGCACCCAACCCACCTTGGGCCATGGCCTCGGAGAACTTCTTGCGGGCCTCGGCCATCTCGGGGCTGCTCGGCTTCGGCAGCTTGCGCCGGAAGCTCTGGCCGTCGATGTGGACCATCTCTTCGGTGTCGCTGATCTTCTCCGACCGCGGCAGGCGATCGGCAAGTGCCTTGGGGAGGCTGTTGGTGAACAGGTCCCTGGGCTCGGAGAAGTGTGAGTCGCCAGAGCAGGTCCACAGCATCTCGGTGAACACGTCGGTCACGGTGCTCCCCCTTCAGGTCACGGCTGCCCGGTGGCCGCCGATCGTTCGATGAGCCTAACCACCGAGCAACGCGGGTGCGAGGGCCCGCCAGCCCTCGATCGGCACGGCCGCCGGGTCGCCGCCGAGCACCTGGATGCAGACATGGTCGGCGCCGGCGTCGTGATGGGCCCGCACCCTCGCGGCGATCTGCTCAGGAGTGCCCCAGGCGACGATGGCATCGATCAGGCGGTCGCTCCCCTGTCCGTCGATGTCGCCGTCGCCGAAGCCGAGCTCGCGGAGGTTGTTGGTGTAGTTGGGCAGCTGGAGGTAGACCGAGCAGAACTTGCGGGCGATCTCCCTCGCGGCCGCCGGGTCGGTCTCGAGCACGACGGCCTGTTCCGGCGCCAGCAGCGAGTCGGGCCCGAGCATGGCCCGGGCCACCGCGGTGTGCTCCGGGGGGACGAAGTAGGGGTGCGCGCCAGCCGAGCGGGTGGCGGCCAGTTGCAGCATCTTCGGCCGCAGGGCAGCGAGGGCACGGACGCCGGGGCGCTGGCCGGCGGCATCGAGCTCGTCGAGAAAGCTCCGCATCTTGGCCAGCGGCTTCACGTACTCCGCCGCGATGAGTCGCTCATGGCTCACCCCCAACCCGAGCAGGAAGCGGCCGCCACTCTCGTTCTCGAGACGAGCGGTCTGGCCGGCAACCTCGACCGCATCGTGGCGCCAGATGTTGAGGATGCCGGTGGCCGCGACCAGCGACGTGGTGGCGGCGAGGATGGCAGCGCAGCGGTCGAGCACGTCACCGCCCGCGCCGCCCGGGATCCAGAAGGCGCCGTAGCCGAGCTCCTCGACGAGTGCGGCGGCCTCGCCGACCTGGCCCATCTCCTTGCCGCGGACCTGACCGCACCAGACACCGACCCGACCCAGCTCCATGGCGGCGAGCCTACGATCGGCCCTGCCCGCATCCAAGGAGGGGGACAACATGCCTAAAGGCATCTTCGTCGTGCTCACCGACCCGGCCGACTCGAGCAGGGAGCAGGACTACAACCACTGGTACGACACGGTGCACGGCCCCGAGATCGTGGCCCTCCCCGGGTTCACGGCCTTCAGCCGGTTCAAGCTGGCCGACGGCGCCCGTCGCCCGGAGGGCACGCCCGAGTACTGCGCCGTCTACGAGATGGAGAGCGACGACCTCAACGAGACCGTCAGCGGGATGATGAAGGCCATCGGCGCGGGCGAGCTGCACATGACCGACGCCCTCAAGGTCGATCCGCCGCCAACCATGCTGCTCTACGAGGTGGTCACCGAGCGGACGGCGGGCTGAGATGGCCGGCGCACCCGTCTACGACGAGTTCTCCATGTTCAAGGAGAACTGCGACGACGCCGGCCTTCCCTGGAAGGGCCAGCCCACGGTCGAACGGCGCTCGTTCGACGTCGGCTCGGGCCAGAAGATCAGCGCCCTGATCTGGGGCGACCGGCCGGCCGAGCTCGTCTTCATGCACGGGGGTGGGCAGAACGCCCACACCTGGGACACCGTGATCCTCGGCCTCGACCGGCCGGCGGTTGCCTTCGACCTACCCGGGCACGGGCACTCGGACTGGCGAGACGACCGGGACTACTGGCCGTGGCGCAACGCGGAGGCCATCGCCAGCGCCATCGACCAGCTCGGCATCCACCCGGCAGCGACGATCGGCATGTCGCTCGGCGGGCTGACCAACATCCGGCTGGCCGCCACCCGGCCCGACCTGGTGCCGAAGGCGGTGGTCGTCGACGTCACGCCCAGCGTCCATCAGCGGGCGATCGAGATGACGCTGGAGGAGCGGGGCACAACCGCGCTCATCGGCGGGCCCAAGATCTACGACACGTTCGACGAGATCTACCAGGAGACGCTGAAGCTCAGCCCCCTGCGGCTACCCAGTGGTGTGCGCCGGGGCGTGCTGCACAACGCGCACCAGATGGAGGACGGCCGCTGGCGGTGGCGCTACGACATCGGCGGCCGGCCCGAGGACCCCGAAGGCATGCAGGCGACGGCCCGCACCTCCGACTTCGGGGAGCTGTGGCCCGACGTCGAGAAGCTGGCCATGCCGGTGATGCTCGTGCGCGGCGGCCTGTCGAAGTTCGTGCTCGACGAGCACGAGGCTGAGTTCCGCAAGCGCAAGCCCGACGTGCGGGTCGAGGTTGTCGACGGCGCCGCCCACGCCGTCCAGAGCGACCAGCCCCTCCGCCTCGTCGAGCTCATCAACGACTTCGTCTGACCTTCGTGTTCTGTGTCGCCCGCGGGCCCGCTGCGGGCCCGCGGGCGACACAGAACGGTCATCTGACGAAGCGGGTGACGGCTTCGATGTGGGGGGTGTGGGGGAAGAGGTCGACGAGGGTGGTGCCGTCGTGCTCGAAGCCGCGCGCCTGCAACAGCGCGGTGTCGCGACCGAGTGACGCCGGGTCACACGACACCAGCACCAGCCGTGACGCATCGGTGTTGGCCAGGGCGGCGACCGCCCGCTTGCCGAGTCCCGATCGCGACGGGTCAGCGACCACGGCGGCGGCCGGCGAGGGATGCCACCGGTCGACGTCGACGCGGAGGACCTTGGCGGTCGGGACGTTGACGCGGGCGTCGGCCACCGACGACACCGAGCGCTCAAGGATGGTCACCGGGCGATCACCGGCGACCGTGGCCGCGAACAGGCCGACACCGCCGTAGGCATCGACCAGCCGTCCCGCCGGCGCGTCGGCCAGGGCGGCAGCGACAATGGCGACCAACGCTTCTGCCCCATCCGGCCGCACCTGGAAGAAGGAGTGGGCCGAGATCCGGAACCGCGCGCCGGCCACCTCCTCGGCGATCCAGGCGCGGCGGCCAGCAGAGAGCTCGTCGTCGCCGATGACCCGCACGGTCGAGGGCAGGTGCACGCCCTCGGCCGACGGATGGGCCACGGCCATCCGCTCGCCCGTCCGCGCTCCACATCGGAGGGTGACCTCGCTCGCCTCGCCGAAATCGCCGACGGCGAGGAGCTCGGCGAGGAGCGGATGGGTGACGAGGCAGTCGTCGACGTCGACGACGTCGTGGCCGTGGAAGCGACGGAAGCCGGCCCGCCGGGCCGTCACCGCCAGGCGCACCGTCGTGCGGTAGCCCGTCGGGGACAGCTCGGGACCGAGCTCGACCTTCGGTGCCGCCACCCGACCCATCCGGCGCAGGGCGTCGGCCACGATGCGACCCTTGAGAAGCCGCTGGGCAGGGAGGGCAACGTGCTGCCAGCCACAGCCCCCACAACCCCGGGCCAGCTGGGGACACGGTGGCGCCACCCGGTCGGGCGAGGGCTCGAGCACCGACGACACGCGCGCCCGGGCGAAGTCGCGGTGCTCCTCGACGATCTCGGCCTCGACCAGCTCGTCGGGGAGCGCACCGGACACGAAGACGACACGCCCGTCATCGTCACGGGCGACGGCGTCGCCGCCGGCGGCGACCGATGTCGGGCGAAGCTCCACGGCACGACCCTACGAGCCACCTACCCTTGGCCCCGTGCCCCGCCGACTCGAGATCGCCCCGTCGGTGCTGCCCGTCGACTTCTCCCGCCTGGGCGAGGAGGTCCTCGCCCTGGAGAAGGCGGGTGTCGACCGCATCCAATGGGACGTGATGGACGGCCGGTTCGTGCCCAACCTGACGTTCGGCCCCGACGTCATCGCCTCGTGCCGCCCGCACGTCTCGGTTCCCTTCGAAGCCCACCTCATGGTCGAGGAGCCTGACCTCCTGGCCGAGCGCTACGTCGAGGCCGGGTGCTCGCTGCTCATCGTCCACGCCGAGGCCACTCGCCATCTCCACCGCACCCTCGGCCGGGTCCGGGAGGCGGGCGGGGCCGCTGGGGTGGCGCTCAATCCGGCCACCCCGGTCGACGCCGTGCGCCACGTGCTCGACCTGGTCGACCTCATCCTCGTGATGACGGTCAACCCTGGCTTCGGCGGCCAGTCGTACCTCTCGACGATGGAGCCCAAGATCGCCGAGGTGGCCGCCCTCGTGGGCGACCGACCGATCGACATCGAGGTCGACGGCGGCATCGGGCCGACCACCGTTGCCGGCGCGGCAGCGGCGGGCGCCAACATCCTCGTCGCCGGCAGCGCCCTCTTCCGCGATCCCGAGGGCCTCGAGCACGCGGTCAGCGATCTTCGGGCCCGGGCCGACGCCGCCCGACTGCCGTAGCGGCCGCGGGCGGCGAGGATCGAGAGCTCAGGCCTCGACGAACGAGCTCTCCTGCACGGCCAGGCTCGCCGACCACCGGAGCAACAGGTCGGCCTCCCGGTGGAGCCGCTCGGCCTGCGACGTGGCCCCACTGAGGACCTGGTGCCGAGCCGCCTCCAGCAGGGCCAGCTCTTCGTCGTTGCAGTGGTGCGTCACCCACGATGCGGCATCGTCGACCGCGGCGCGGGCCTCATTGACCACGCGATACGAGGACGCTCCACCCAGCATCGAGAGGTCGGTACCCACCAGCGAACCGCTCGACACCACCACATCGGGACAACGACCTCAGCCGGCGCTTCGTTCCCCCCAGGCTCGGTCGACATAGCGGCACAGGGCGTTGACGGCGCTGAGCTGGCCGACCGTGTGGCACGGGGCGTCGAGCAAGGCCGGACTTCCCACCACGACGGTCATGGCCTGGGCCCGGGAGAGGGCGACGTTGAGGCGGTTGCGGCTGAGCAGGAAGTCGAGGCCGCGGGGGACGTCGTCGGCCGATGACGCCGCCAGGGAGTAGATCGCCACCGGCGCCTCCTGCCCCTGGAAGCGGTCGACGGTGCCGATCCGGGCCCCGTCGGGCAGGACCTCGGCAAGGGCGGCGACCTGGGCGTTGTAGGGGGCGATGACGAGCACGTCCTCGAGGGTGAGCCAGCGCTGCTGGCCGGACCGGTCGGTCCACGACCGGCCGACGAGGCCGGCGACCAGGCCGGCCACGGCGGCCGCCTCCTCGTCGCTCCGGGTCCGGTTGCCCCGGTGACCGACCGGCACCCAGCGCAGGCCGGCCCCGGCCAGCACGGGGCCGTCGCCGATCGCCTGAGTGGCGCACGAGGGCTCGGGCACCAGCCGCCCGTCGTAGGAGAGATCGGAGACGAACCGGCAGATCTCGGGATGCATGCGGTGGCTGTGCTCGAGCAGCACGCCCCGCTCGGGCGGGATCGTGGCGGCCTCCTCCAGCACGTGCTCGAGCGCCGAGACCCCGGCGCCCGGCGGGTGCGCGCCGCGCGAGACCTGGGCCAGCTGCTGGGGATCGCCGAGGAGCACGAGGTCTCGCGCCGAGCCGCTCACCGCCAGGATGTTGGCCAGCGACAGCTGGCCGGCCTCGTCGACGACCAGCAGGTCGAGCTTCTCGTCCAGGTCCTTGCGGGCGAAGAGCCACGCCGTTCCGCCGATCACGTCGATGCGCCCGGTGGCCAGGCCCTCGTCGACCTCGTCGTTGCTGTCGGTGCACCAGACACCTTCGGCGGCGCAGGCGTTGTCGGCCGATGCCTTCTGCCACACGCGGACGGGCGCGCCCTCGGCAGCGGCCCGGCGAACGATGGCATCGAGCAGGTTGCCGATGGCCTTGTGGCTCTGGGCGGTGACCCCGACCCGCTTCCCCCGCCGCACGGCATCGACCACGACCGCCGCCCCAGTCCACGTCTTGCCCGAGCCGGGCGGCCCCTGCACCGGCAGGCAGCCCCGCTCGAGGAGGGGCGCCAGCCGGAGGAGGGCCTCCGCACCACTCTCGCCGGGGAGGGCGAGAGGCGCGCCGGGGTCGAGGCCCTTGATCGACGGCGGCAGGCCGTGGAGGAGATCGAGCACTGCGCCGTGGCGGGGCGGGTTGGTGCCGGGATGGTCGACGACCCGTTGGGCCAGGCGGGCCACTGCCTCCCGCAGGACCTTGTTGTCGTAGGGCTTCGGGGGGACCAGCGACCGCGGGTGAGGAGCGTTGCTGGTCTTGCCCCGCTTGAGGTCGACGGTGCCACTAGCGGCGTCGAGGGCGACGATCTCGCCAGCGCCGTTGCCGGTGCGCGGATCAGCGGGCCGGTCGCCCACCGAGAACTTGTGCTCCTGGGTGGCCTCGTAGCCGTAGCGGTGCACCAGTGACTTGCCGACCTCACCCACCACGCCGATGTAGGCGAGATCGCCGATGCACTCGGCGTCGTTGACCAGCTCCTCGTCGGTGCGGTCCATGCGGTCGAACCACACCCACCAGTCGGGCCGCGACTCTCGCCGGTGCCAGCCGACCAACGCGCCGAGGAGCGGCACGCGGTCGCCGATGGCCGCCACCAACGCCTCGGTCCGGGCATCCTCCTCGACGATCGACTCCGACGGGTCGGCATCCGGAGGCTCGGCGCGGGGCGCCGGCTCCGGCAGCTCGCTCCGGCGCTGCTCGAGCCAGTCACGCAGGCCCTGCGTCGAGACGCAGTCGAGCTCGTTGTAGGCCCGGATCGCCTCGAGCAGATCGTCGGCGCCCTCCTCGAGCCACTGCTCGTAGGCCACGATGCTCGAGCCACCGTCGGTGATCGCGCCGGAGCGTGCCGCGAGGTAGAGCGGCTCGAGCTTCTTGAGCCCGTAGCCCTCCTGCGACACCCGCACTCCTTGGCGTACGACGCGGTAGAGGTCGACCAAGACGTCGCACCGAAGGAGCCGGTCGACCTCCGCCTCCCGAGTGGCGTACCGGCCGGCCAGCCGCTTGAGGGCCGACACCTCGTAGGCGGCGTAGTGGTAGACGTGCATCTCGGGGTCGATGGCCAGCCGGTCGAGGAAGAGGTCGACGGTGTCCTCGAACGCCCGCTTCTCGGCCGCCGGCTCGTGGGCCCAGAAGGCGTGGTAGGTGCCATCGGCCTCCGTGACCCCCCACAGGTACTCGATGCCCAGCCCGTCGATGGCCCACGGATCGCCCTCCATGTCGAAGAAGAGGTCGCCCTTCGACGGGGGCGGCAACGACACCAGGCCGCGACCCTCCTCGGGAGGCAGGAGCTCGTAGCGGATCCGCCCGTCGGACCGCTGGGCGAGCTGCAACCGGGCCTGGTGGCGAAGGCGGTCGGCGGTGGGCAGGCCCATGCCCGCCACCACCTGGCCCACTGAGGAGCTGGCGAGCTCGGTGAGCGTGTGGACGCCGGCTCGACCCAGCTTCACCGTCATGTCGGGCCGGAGCCCGGCGACCAGCGAGAGGTGGTCGTCGGCTCGCCAGGTGGCGTCGCACCGCTCGAGCCACGGGCAGACCGAGCAGTGGTCGACCGGCTCGGGATAGCTGGCGCCGACCTCGGCGGCCTCGGCCACCGCCGCCTCGAACCGGGCCTTGGCGTGCCGGTAGTAGTCGACCGCGTCGGCAACGCGGTGACGGTGCCGCTCACCATCGCCGGTCACGACCTCGACCTCGTCGGGCCATCGGCCCTGGAGCCGGGCCACCTGCTCGGCATAGCAGCAGAGCTGGATGATCGCGGCCGGCTTGGCCCGCCGGGCCAGCTTGGTGTCGGCTACCTCGTATGACCACGGGCCCAGGTCGGAGGGCGAGTCGACCTTGATCAGGAAGTCGGCGTGCCCCCGCCACCGGCCGTCGAAGAAGGTGGCTTGGAAGACGACGTCGGCCCCGGCCTGCATGGCGGCCAGCGTGTTGGCCTCGGCGGCGGCCAGGGCTTCCGGCGAGGAGCCGGGGCAGTCGATCTCGATGACCGATCGGCCTTCGGCCCGGAGGCGCTCGAGCTCCCGCCGCTCGTGGCGGTCGCCGTGCCGGCGCAGGATCTCCAGCTCGGGATCGTCACGCTCGGGCCGGTCGAGGATCCCCTCGACCACCAACCGGTCGAGATGGCTCCGGTGCGGGCAGGCCAGGAAGGCCGTCAGGTCCGACGGGCTGAGGACGAGGATCTGGCCGTTGCGATGCACCTCCCCCAGTATGAGCCCGGGGTGTGACGGTGTCGGCGACTACGGAAGGTGGTCGGCGCATCGGCGTCAGCCGAACAACGCCTTCCACGTCACCCGATTCACCGCACCCCGGTCGTGCGCGGTGATCTTCAGGCGCTGCTGCTGCTGGAACGCCTGGACGGCGGCGAACAGCTGGGTGGTGTAGCGCCCGTCCTCCCGCACCCCGAACGCCTGCTGCAGGATGATGACGTCCTTGCCCTTGCTGCCGATCACGAAGATCTTCCCGGGATAGGGCCGGCCCTTGTAGAACGTGCGGGCAGCCAACGCTTGGCGGCTGCAGGCGGCCTTGCCGACCGCCGTCTTGGCCGGGCATTGCACCCGCGGCGCGGCCTTCACCGCCGACGACGCGACGACTCGCAGGACATTGGCAAAGAAGGCCGGGCGACCCGCCGCGTCGACCGCCACGGCGATCACTCGGTGCAAGCCCGGCTCGAGCATTGGCGGCAGATCGGCCGTTGCCGTCCAGCCGCCGGCGGTGCTCGCCCGGACGACCGCGACCTTGACGGGGTCGGACGCCACCCACACGGTGACGAGCGATTCCGGGCCCGCGCAGCCCGACAGGCAGATCGCCTGGACCCGGCCGCCAGCTGTGACGACCCCTTCGGCGCCGCGGCTGACGCTGGCCGCGGCCTCGAAGCTGGCCTGCCGATCAGCACCCGGATCGACGGCCCGCAACATTGCCGGAGGGCCGAACATGGTGCCCGGGTCACCCTGGCGAACCTTGGCGGGGTCGGTCTGCGCCGTTGCCGGCGCGCCGGTCCGCCGATCCTCAGCCGGCGCGTTCGACAGCGACGCGCCGTTCGTCGTGTACGTCACCGTCGCCTGGGCGGCGCTCGCGCCACCGCCCCGCACCGGCACGCCGCCGAGCAGCGCCATGAACGCGCCCGAACCAGCCGTCGTCGGCGCGGTGACCGTGGCGACATAGCTGCCATCGCCCACGTCGCTCACCGCGCTGACCGAGCCCGAGCCCGACAGCTTGACGATGCTGACCACAGCGCCCCCGGTTGGCACGTCGTTGCCGTTGCGGTCCCTGGCCGTGACCGTGAGCACCTGGGTGCTGAAGCCGTTGGCGGGAATGCTCGCGCCCGACGGCGCGAGCGTCGACATGGCCGGCGACAGCTGGCCGGCGACGTAGGTGACCTTCGCCTGGGTCTGGGCGGTGCCACCGCCTCGCACCGCCTCACCGCCGAGAACGGCGACGAACACGCCCTCTCCTGTGGCCGGGGGTGACGTCACGGTGGCCGTGTAGGTGCCGTCGCCCCCGTCGGTGACAGCACCGACCGAGCCGGTCCCCGACACGCGGGTGAACGACACCTGCGCGCCACCCGTGCCGACAAGGTTGCCCTGCGCGTCCTTCGCCGTCACCGTCAGGACCTGGGAGCTGAACCCGTTCGCGACGACGCTGGCCGCCCGCAGCTCGGAGCCGTCGGCGGTGATGGTCGCCGTCGCTGGCGTCAGGGTCGACACCGCCGCCGAGGGCTTGCCGGGGACGTACGTGAGGGCGACCTGGGTCTGCGCCGTGCTGCCACCCTTGACCTCCTGCCCGCTGATGGTGGCGCCGAAGGCGCCGGTGCCCACCGTGGTCGGTGCGGTGACGGTGGCGACGTAGCTCCCGTCGCCGACATCGCTCACGGAGCTCACGGCACCGGTGCCGGACAGCCGCGTCACCGTCACGACATCGCCGCCGGCGGTGAGCTCATTGCCGTTGGCATCCTTCGCCTTGACGGTGAGGATCTGGGTGCTCGAGCCGTCGGCGGTGAGCTTGCCAGTGGCCGGCGTAAGGGTGGAGACGGCGCCCGATGCCGGGCCCGGCGCGTAGGTGACCGTCGCCTGGCTCTGGTCGCTCCCACCACCGCGTACGGGCGAGCCGGCGATGGCGGCCACGAACACGCCGCTTCCGCTCAGGGTCGGCGCCGTCACCGTCGCCGTGTAGCTGCCGTTGCCGAGATCAGTCACCGCACCGATCGAGCCGGTGCCCGAGTCCCTCGTGATGGTCACCGACGACCCACCGATGATCAGGTTGTTGCCATTGACATCCCGCGCCTGCACCGTCAGCACCTTGGTGCTGGTCCCGTCGGCGGTGATGGTCGCCAACGACGGGCTCAACGTCGACATCGTCGCCGACGGCGTCCCAACGGCGTAGGTGATGGCCACCTGGGTCTGCGTCGCTCCCCCGCTCTTGACCGCCGCCGCCCCGAGGGTTGCGACGAAGACCCCGCTCCCGCTCGTGCTCGGCGCCGCCACCGTTGCCGTGTAGGTGCCGTTGCCCACGTCGGTCACCGAGCCGACCGAGCCGGTACCAGACAGCTTGACCACCGTGACCGTGGCGCCGCCGGTCGTGAGGTTGTTGCCGTTGACGTCCCGGGCCTGCACGGTCACCAGCTGGGTGCCGGAGCCGGCGACGATCGTCGCCGAGGTGGGCGTCACCGTCGACATGGCCGCCGACGGCGCCCCCGCCGTGTAGGTGACGGTGGCCTGGGTCTGTACGGCACCGCCACTCTTGACGGCCACTCCCTCGATCGTCGCCACGAACACGCCGCTGCCGCTGCTCGTGGGTGCGGTGACGGTGGCGATGTAGCTGCCGTCGCCGATGTCGGTCACGGTGCCGATCGAGCCGGCGCCCGATTGCTGGGTGATGGTGACGGTGAGGCCACCGGCCGGCAGGTCGTTGCCGTTCACGTCCTTGGACCGGACGGTCAGCACCTGGGTGCTCGACCCGTCGGCAGTGATGCTCGAGCTGGTGGGCGTCAACGTCGACGCGGAGCCGGCGGCCTCCATCTCGCCCACGAGGAAGTCGCCGAAGCCGGTCAGCCCGAGCGCCCGGATCGAGGTTGCGGCCTGCGAGTCGGCCGCTGGCGCGCTCCAAGTGCCGCCGTTCACCCGCCGCACCACGAAGCTCCCGGTGGCCGCTCCCCCGTCGACGTCGCCGGCCACCCAGGAGAACGTGCTGGTGTAGGAGGTGAAGCCGCCGACACCGCTGTTGGCCAGCGTCCACCACCGGTTGACGTCCTTGACCGCCTTGATGCCCGACTGGGCGTGACTCGGATGGGTGCCCGCCGTCGTGGACGCGGTTATCGACCCGGAGCCGCTCGTCGTGCCGGCGAAGCTCAACGTGACCGGGGCGTAGGCCGTCGCGTCCCCAACGGGGAAGACCACCGTCGGGCTGGCCGCATTCGGCACGGCGCGCTCGAGGTTGCCGTTGACGTACCGGCCCGTCCCCGCCCCCGAGATCGAGCCGGATGCGCCGACCGACACCTTGTTGGCGCCGGTCGTGATCTTCCCCGTCGTCAGGGTCAGGGTCGTGGCGACCGTGGGCGAGGTCGACACCGTGGCCCCGGCCGCGTTGTTCAGGGTGAGCTTGTCGAAGGTCGTCGGGCTGCTGCCGCCGATGGCCTGGGCCGACGAACCATTGAGGGTGACCGTGCCGCCGTTGGCGTCGAAGGTGGCGTCGTTGGTCCAGCCTCCCGCCACCGAGAAGGCGCTTGCCGACGGGGCGACCAAGGTGCCGCCGGAGATCGTGAGACTCCCACCCACTGAGGTGGCTCCCGTCGGCAACAGCGAGCCGGCGCCGATCTTGGTGAGACCGCCGGCACCGCTGATCCCCCCCGCGACGGTGACCGTGTTCCCGTTCGTGTCGATCGTCCCTGCGCCCGTCAGCGTCACCGACCGGGCGCTGGGAGAGGTGAAACTGCCGGTCGCCTGAAGGCCTCCGCCCGAGAACACCAGCGTGTTCGGTCCGGTCCCGCTTCCCAGCGCCTCCGACGCGTTGGCGATGAGGGACCCGGCCGAGAGGGTCGTCGGGGCGGCGACGGTGTTCACGCCCGAGAGGGCGAGCGGTGACGTGGCGCTGGCCTGGGTCACGCCCGTGCCGTTGCTACCGATCACGCTGCTGACGGCAGCCGAGCCGGTGCCGGAGCCGGAGTTGGTGAGAGACCCGGTGTGGTTGACCGAGGCCGCCGACAGCGTGATGCCGGCGGTCGTCGCGCTGTCGTTGTCGAGCACGAGGTTGCCGGTGCCGGTGGTACCACCGGTCAGGGTGAGGGCGGCCCCGAGCGTGTCGGACAGCGTCGTTCCCGTGCCCGCAACCGTCAGAGCTCCGGAGACGGCGAGCGGCGAGGTGGCGCTGGCCTGGGTGATGGTGGTGACGTTGGCTGCCGGTGTGGTTCATGTTCACGCCGCCCGTCGCGACGGTCACGCCGCCGGCGGTGGCCGAGTCGTTGCGCAGCACCAGGAACCCAGTCCCGGTGATCCCGCCAGACAGGGTGACCGTAGGCCCGGCGAAGGCGTCCGAGATGGTGGTGCCGCCGCCTGGGACTGTGAGCTGGCCGGAGATGACCAACGAGGAGCTGGTGCTCGCCTCTGCGATCGCTGACACGTTCGAGCCGATGGGCGCGCTGATGGTGGTGGTGGCCCCGCCGGTGCCGTTGTTGGTGATCGTGCCGATGTGGTTGACGGCGCTCGCCCCGGAGAGGGTCATCGTGCCGGTTCCGCTGCTGGAAATGGTGAGGTTCCCGGTGCCACCAACGCCGCCTGAGAGCGCCAAAGGAGTGGCGGTTGGAGCGAGGCTGAGAGCGTGGTTCAGCGAAACGGCGCCGCTGAAGGTGCTGGCAGCGCTGCTGGTGATCGAGAGGAGCCCGCTGGTGTTCGCAGCGACAGTGATGGCGTTCGGGAACGGGCCCACGAAGCCTGCGTCCAATGTGGCGCTCGCGGTGCCGCCGGCCTCACCCAGGACGATCGCCGCGGTCCCGAACGCGTTGGCGCTCGTCGTGCCTCGGACGGTTCCCGCCTTCACCTTCACTCCGCCAGTGAACGCCGAGTTGTTACCGCCCAGGATGAGCATCGAGGTCGGGCTGGTCTGAACCACACTCGTCACATTGGCGCCGATCACGACACCGATCGACTCGGATCCGGTGCCCGCGCCGCTGTTCGTCACAGACCCGGAGTTGTTCACGGTGCCACCGGTGATGGCGATGGCATCGACGGTGGCGCTCTTGTTGACGAGGGTCAGGTTGCCGGCGCCCGCGATACCGCCGCCGAGGGTGAGCGCCGCAGCGTTGACGTCGTTGGACAGGGTGGACCCGCCGCTGTTGACCGTCACGAGACCGTTGATGGTCAGCGCTGCGGTCGTGCTGTCCTGGGTGATGCCCGTGTTGTTCCCGACAGCTACCCCAATGGTCTCGCTGGCGCCGGAGCTCAGGTTGGTGATTGCGCCGACATGATTGAGGGCCGCCGTGATGGCGATGGCGTTAGCAGTGCCGCTGGCATTGTCGAGCACCAGGTCGCCGGTACCGGCGCCGCTGGTTCCACCCGACAGGGTTAGAGCCGTCCCGGTCGTATTGGTCAGGGTCGTGCCGAGCGGGTTGACGGTGAGCGCTCCGCTCATGGTCAACATCGACGTCGAGCTGGCCTGCGTGACAGCGGTGACGTTGCCCCCGATGGGTGCACTTATGAGCACTGACCCCGACCCGGTACCGGAGTTGCTGATGGTCCCGCCGTTGGCGACGCTCGTCGCCCCAGAGAGGGTGATGCCGTTGGCGAAGGTTCCATTGTTCTTCAGCACCAGGGACCCGGTGCCAGCCACGCCCGAGGAGATGGTGAACGCCTTGCCCGTGCTGGTGCTCGTGAGGGTCGTACCGCCACCGTTCACCGTCACTAGACCGCTGACCGTCAGCGCCGACGTATTGCTCGTTTCGGCGATCCCACAGATGTTCGATCCGACGGCTCCACTGAAGGTGGTCGTACCCGTGCCCGCTCCGCTGTTGGTGATGGCTCGGCAGCCGGTCCCCATGATGGGGCCGGACAGGCCGAGGGCGAAGTTCGCCGGCGTCGTGGTGAGATCGTTGTTCAGATCAAGGCCGCCGCTGAAGCTGGCAACGGCGGTGTTCGTCACCTTGAGCGTGCCCGTGGTTCCGGAGGACACCGTGATGGGGTTGATGAACGGACCAAGGAACCCGCCGTTCAACGTGGCGTTTGCACTCCCGCTGCTGTCGCCAATCGTGATCGTGCCGGTCCCGAAGGCATTGGCGCTGCTGGCGCCGCTCACCGTGCCGGCCTTGATGGTCACGCCACCGGCAAAGGATGCGTTGTTGCCGCTCAGCGTGAGCTGAGAGCTCGCGCTGTTCTCGGTGACGGGTCCAACACTCGCCCCGAGTACCCCGCTGATCGTCACCACGCCGGTGCCCGCGCCGCTGTTGGTGATGGACCCGGTGCCATTGATGGGTCCCGCAAGCCCCGAGAGGCCGAGGGTGAAGTTGGCAGCTGCGATTGTGAGGTCGTTGTCGAGGTCGATGGATCCGGTGAAGGTGGTGGCCGCAGAGTTGGTGACCTTGAGTTGGCCGGACGTCGTCGGAGCGATTGCGATGTGGTTGGCGATCCCAGCGATGCCGCCGCTCAGCGTGGCCGGATTGTTGGCGGTGCTGTCGCCCAGGGTGATCGTGCCCGTGCCGAAGGCGGCGGCGCTCGTCGCGCCGCTCGCCGTGCCCCGCTTGATCGTCACGCCAGTAGCGAAGGTGTTGGCACCGGTGAGTGTGAGCTGCGACGTCGGGCTGTCCTGGACGACGCCCGCGACCGGGGAGCTGATGACCGCGCTAATCGTTGTCGCCCCAACGCCACCACCGCTGTTGGCGATCGATCCAGAGACGTTGATGCCTGTAGCACCAGACAGGGTGGTGGTGCCCGCCCCGGTGGTGGCGATCGTCAGACTTCCGGTCCCAGTCACGCCACCAGACAAGGTCAATGCACTCGCTGCAGGTGCGAGGGTGAGGTCGTTCGCAAGGGTGACGAGCCCACTGAAGATGCTGGCGGCGCTGCTCGTTATCTTCAGGAGCCCCGTCGTCGAGCCCGCCACGTTGATGGCGTTGGCAAAGGTCCCGGCCAGCCCGCCATTAAGCGTGGCCGGGTTGTTGGCGCCGCTGTCGCCGAGCGTGATGGTTCCCGTTCCGAAGGCAGCGATGTTGGTGCCGCTGACGGTGCCCTTCTTGACGGTGACGCCGGACGTAAAGGTGCTCGCACCACTGAGCGTCAGGGTGTTCGTGCTGTCGTGGATCACACCAGACACGGACGTTCCGATCGGCGCGCTGATCGTGACCGGACCACTGCCATCGTCGGTGATGAAGCCGGCGGGGTTGACGCTCGTTGCACCCGAAAGGGTGGTGGCGACCGAGCTGTTGTTGGTGATGGTCAGGTTTCCAGTTCCGGTTACGCCGCCGGACAGGGTGAGGGTGCTCGCCCCGCTTGCATTCAGAGTCAGTGGGCTGTTCAGGGTGATCAGCCCACTGAAGATGGCATTTGCACCATTGGTGATCCGCAGGGTGCCCGTCACTCCAGCCGGCGAGGTGATGAGGTTGGCGTGGGTACCTGCGAACGAGCCGTTCAAGGTGGCGTTGGCCGCGCTGCCTGCTTCACCGAGCATGATGACGTTGGTGTTGGCACCGAAGGCATTGGCGCTCGTCGTGCCGCTCACGGTCCCAGCCTTGATCGTCAGCCCTCCGTTGAAGGTGTTGACGCCCGATACCGTCAGCTGAGAAGTAGCGCTGTTCTGGACAACGCTGGTGGCAGCAGCACTGATGATCCCGCTGATAGTGACGCCGGACCCGGTTCCGCTGTTGCTGATCACCCCGACGTTGGCCACCCCGCCGGACAGGGCGATACCGCCGGTAGTCGGACCATTGTTGCTCAGGGTCAGATTGCCGGTGCCGGCCGTGCCGCCGGAGATCGTCACAATCTTGCTGTTGGCATTCGTGACCACGGTCCCGCCGGCGTTCACGGTAAAAAGCCCGCTGATCGTCAGCGTCGACGTATCACTTGCCTCCGTGATGGCGGTGACGCTCGACCCCACCGCCGCCATCGTGACGCTGCTGGTGCCCGAGCCGGTGCCGACGTTGACGACGGCGCCGCCGTTGTTCGTCGTGCCCGTCAGGTTGATCCCGCCGGCCAGCGTGCTCTGGTTGTCAAGGGTGAGGTCGCCTGCTCCGGTGGTGCCACCAGAGACCGTCAGCACCTTGGTGCCCAGCTTGTTGGTGAGCGTCGTGCCACCGCTGTTGACCGTCACCAAGCCCGTGACCGTCAAGGCCGAGGTCGTGCTGTTCTCGGTGATTGCCGACACAAACGATCCAACCGATCCGACCGTCACCGTGCCCGCTGCACCGTCATTGGTGATCGTCCGTGACCCCGTACCGGCTGCCCCTACGGCGCCCAGGGTCAGGTTGGTGGCTCCCGCCGTGAACGTGACGTCACCGTTCAACGTCATGACCCCGTTGAAGGTGGTGGCAATCGTGTTGGTGATCGTTCGCAGCGTCGTGCCCGCCGCGACCGTGATCGCATTCGTGAACGGCCCGGCCACCCCGCCGCTCAACGTGGCCGCCAGGTTGACGACGGCGTCACCCACGGTGATGGTGCCGGTCCCGAAGGCACTGGCGCTCGTCGTCCCGCTGACGGTCCCAGCCTTGATCGTCACCCCCCCGGTGAACGTGTTGACGCCACTCAACGTGAGGGTGGACGAGGGACTGTTCTGAACGACGACGGTCGCACTCCCGCTGACGATCCCGCTTACGGTGACGGCGGCACCGCTGCCGCTGTTCGTGATCGTCCCGATGTTGGCGATCGCACCTGAGAGCGCGATCCCGCCGGCCGTGGGGCCGTTGTTGTTGAGGGTCAGGTTCCCGGTTCCGAGAGTGCCGCCCGACAGCGTCAGGATCTTCGCCGCGCTGGTGTTCGTCACCAGGGTCGTCCCAGCGAGGTTGAGCGTTCCGCTGATGGTGAGGGCCGAGCTGTCGCTGCTCTCGTTGATCGCCGTCACACTGGACCCGACGGTCGTGATGGCCACCGTCCCTGTCCCTACGTTGGCGCCCTGGTTCGTGACGGTGCCGGCGTTGTTGACGCTCGAGAGCGTGATGCCGCTCGCAAAGGGGCCGTTGTTGTTCAACACCAGATCGCCAAGACCGGTGATGTTGCCGCTCACCGTGAGGATCTTGGCCGTGCTGGTCGTCGTCAACGTCGTCGTCCCAGCGACGTTGAGCGTTCCGCTGATGGTGAGGGCCGACGTGTTCGTGTTCTCATTGATGGCCGTCACGCTCGATCCCACCGCTGTGATGGCGACCGTTCCCGTCCCGGCGTTCACCCCTTGATTGGTGACCGTCCCCGTGTTGTTGACGTTCGAGAGTGTGATGCCATTGGCGAGGGCGCTGTTGTTGTTGAGCACCAGATCGCCAGAACCGGTGATGTTGCCGCTCACCGTCAGGCTCTTCGTGGCGCTCGTACTGGTCAGGGTCGTCGCCCCGGCGATGGTGAAGGGACCGCTCACGGTGATAGCCGATGTCCCGGCCTCCGTAATCGCCGTCACCGCAGATCCGACCGCGGCGCTGATCGTCGAGGTTCCGGTATTGGTGCCGTTGTTGCTGATCGTCCCGGCCGGGTTCACCGTAGTTCCCGAGAGCGCGACCGACGCCGTCGTTCCGGTGCCAGTGATCGACAAGTTGCCAGTGCCGGTGATGTTGCCCGACAGGGTTAGGAGATTGGTCAAGGTCGGCACCAACGTCAGATCGTTGTTCATGGTCACAGGGCCACTGAACGTCGCCGCGGTGTTGTTACTGAGCTTCAGGACCCCACTGCTCGGCGCAACGGTGATCGGGTTGGGGAAGGGACCGGCAAAGCCGGCCAGGAGGGTTGCGGCCAAGTTCGTGCTGTTGTCGCCCAGGGTGATCGTGCTGGCCCCGAAGGCGGTGGCACTGGTGGTGCCGGTGACCGTTCCCGCCTTGATGACCAGCCCGGTGAAGGCATTGCTGCCACTGAGGGAGAGCTGAGAGGACGCGCTGTTTTGAATGACGCTTGTCACGGCTCCCCCGACCACCCCGCTGATCAGCGTCGAGCCGGCGCCGCCATTGCTCCCGCTGTTGGTGATCGTCCCGCCTTGGTTGACGCTCGCACTCGACACGGTGATGCCGCTGGCAAAGCTGCCGTTGTTGTTCAGCACCAGGTCGCCGGAACCGGTGATGTTCCCCGAGACGGTGAGGATCTTGGCGGTACTGGTGCTGCTGAGGGTCAGTGTGTTGCCAAGGGTCAGTGATCCGCTGACCGTCAACGCCGACGTGTTGCTGTTCTCGGCAACGGCCACAACGTTCGGGGCGATCGATCCGCTGACCGTGGTGGTGCCTGTACCACTTCCACTGTTGGTGATGGTTCGCGAGCCGCTGCCGCCGACGGCGCCGGAGAGCGTCAGCGCGAAGTTCGCCGGGGCGGTGGTCAGGTCGTTGTTCAGCGTCAGTGCCCCACCGAAGGTGGTGATGGCCGTGTTCGTGATCTTCAGCGGTCCCGAGCTTCCCAAGGCAACGGTGATGTCATTGACAAAGGGGCCGACAAACCCGCCGTTCAGCGTTGCGCTCGCCGTCCCCGACGAATCACCGATGGTGATGCCACTTGTTCCGAAGGCGTTGGCACTCGTGGTCCCGCTGAGGGTGCCCGCCTTGATGGTCGACCCACCGCCAAACGCCGCGTTGTTGCCACTCAGGGTGAGCTGCGAGCTCCCACTGTTCTGGATGACGCCCGTCACCGCGCCGCCGATGACCCCGCTGATCAGCGTGGTGCCGATCCCACTGCCGGAGTTTGTGATCGTGCCGCCCGGGTTGACCGTGGCATTCGACACCGTGATCCCGGCGGCGAAGGTGCCGTTGTTGTTAAGGACCAAGTTGCCCGATCCGGTGATGGCCCCCGAGACGGTGAGGATCTTGGCGCTGCTCGTCGTGGTGAAGGTCGTGCCACCAGCGTTCATAGCCAGCGCCCCGCTGACCGTGAGGAGCGAGCTGTTGCTGTTCTCGTTGATGGCATCTACCGACGAGGCGACCGCCCCGGACACCGTGACGCTGCCAGCGCCAGTGCCGTTGTTCGTGATCGATCCGGAAACGCTGACCGCGGCGACGGTTACCGCAGCATTGGTCGCGCTGTTGTTGGTGAGGACGAGATTGCCGCCACCGCTGATGGCGCCGGAGATGGTGAGCGCCTTGGTGCCGAGGGTGTTGGTCAGCGTCGTCCCCGCCGAGCTGACCGTGACCGGGCCGCTGATGGTGAGCGCCGAGGTCGTGCTGCTCTCGGTGATGGTGGTGATGTTGGCGGCAAGGCCCGTCGTGACCACGGCGATCGTCTCGGTGCCAGCGCCGCTGCCGCTGTTGACGAGAGCACCGCTGTGATTGATGCCATTCGTCGACACGGTGATGCCATTGGCGGTGGCGCTGTCGTTGTCCAGCGTCAGCGTTCCCGTCCCGGTGGTACCGCCGGACAGGGTGAGCACCTTCGTGCCGAGGGCGTTCGTCAACGTCGTTCCGGTGCTGTTGACCGTGAGCGCGCCAGTGATGGTGAGTGCCGTCGTCGTGCTGCTTTCCACGACGGTGGTGACGTTGGAGCTCACCGCCCCACTGATGGTCGTCGTGCCCGTGCCCGCACCTGAGTTGGTAATGGTCCGTGTGCCATCCCCGCCGATGGTGCCCGAGAGCGTCAAGTTGAAGTTGGCCGGGGTGGTGGTCAGGTCGTTGTTCAACGTCACCGCACCGCTGAAGGTGGTAATCGCCGTGTTGGTGATCTTGAGGACGCCGGTACTACCCAACGCGACCGTGATGGCGTTGGTGAAGGGGCCAACGAACCCGCCATTCAGCGTGGCATTGGCTGCGCCGATCGAGTCGCCGAGCGTGATCGAACCGGTCCCGAACGCATTCGCGTTCGTGGTCCCGCTCACCGTGCCCGCCCGGACGACGACACCACCGCTGAAGCCGTTGTTCGCCGACAGCACCAAGGTGCCGGTCGCCGACATGTCGACGGATCCAGCCCCGTTCATCACCAACGACACGGTGCTCGAGCCCGAGTAGGTATCGACGATCAGCCCAGCGGACAGCGTGACTGGAGTGGCTCCGGCGATGGTGAGGCTGGGTGACTGGACCTTGATCGAGGCGAGGCTCAGGCCGACGAGGTCGTCGGTGGCCGTCTGCGGCGCCAGGCCCGCGGGGAACACCACGGTGTCGCCGGTGGTCGGCGCGACACCACCGATCCAGTTGGCCCCGTTCGACCAGTTGCCGCCGCCTGCTGCGCTCCACGTGACTGTCTGCCCTGCTCCCGCTGGCGAGGCGTGGAACAGCGCCAGCGCCGCCACCACGGCGAGGACGAGCCCGAAGAGGGGCGCGGCGAAGCGCGCCAACGCGCGCGAGCTGAGCGGCGAGAACGATTCCCGGCGACGACGTTGTGAGCGGCGCGGCGGGAGCCGCGGGTGGGATGACGATGTTTCGATGGCTC
>JAEKLB010000092.1 GCA_019510095.1 Acidobacteriota bacterium
ACCGGTACTGGATCTCGGCGGACCCGTCAGCCCGGCGGCACTTCCGTGCGAACCGCGCCTTGTGGATCCGACGATGCCGTTCCTCGGGATCAGGCTGCGCCGCCTGCTTCACCCGGGCGCACGCTTCCTGGAGCTCCCGCAGACTCTGGCGGCCCGCCAACCCGATCAGCTCGGGCGCCGCGTCTGGCACAGCAGCCGCCGCATCGGCGATGGCGATCGTCTGCGGTCCCGACAGCCGGCCGTCACGCGACGCCGCAGCCACCAGTGGCTGCTCGGCCAACTGCTTCGAGGCCTCCAACAACGCCCGCGCGTACCCGATCGAGGTTCCCGACACCATGGCCAGATAGTCAGCAGCCGACCGTCGGCCCTTCGCCAGCCAGATGCTCGACTCCTCCACCCGGCAGGCCAACGCCAACTTGGCACCAACGACCGCCCGCTCCAGCTGATCCAGCGCATGCCAAGCCGCGGCCGCCTCCGGCAACGGCACGCGCCCGGGCTCGAACCCTCGGACCTCGTCGATCGCGAGACCGAACATATGTTCGATCATAACGGACGCCACCGACAAGATCAACCCAAAGCGGACAAATTCTGCGGTGCGGCGCGGCCGATCGACGCTGCTGCCATTGACTCGGTGAGCGCGCCTCCGGTCCCTAGCGTTGGGAGGTGGCAAAGGCGAAGCGCGAGCGGCAGCGGGCCAATCGCGAGGCGAAGCGAGAGGCGGCCCAGCCGATCCGCGAGCTGACCGACGCCGACTTCGACCGGTTGCTGGTCGAGATCACCGTGCGGACCGACTGCGAGCACGCGTCGACGCGCAGCACACCGGACGGCCTAGTGCTGACCCGCTGCGCCCGCCACGCCGATGCTGGCGGAGGGTGCCCGGTGGACTGCTCCTCCTACGAGGCGCGCCGCATCGGCGGACTCGGCCGGGGCACGTGACGCCCAATGGACCACCGGTGTCGACGGCCTTGAGCGCGACCGGGGCTGTCGGGGCAAAGATGGGCCATGAACCCTGAGAGCAGCACCACCGTGGTGAAGGTGATCGAGCTGGTCGGGAGCTCGGAGCAGTCCTTCAGCGACGCAGTCCGGAATGCGGTGCGGCTGGCCTCGCGTTCACTCCCGTTCACTCCGGCACATCACAGGAGTCGAGGTACTGGGCAGCACGGCCGATGTCGACGAGAACGGCGAGCTGATCCGGTACAAGGTGAACTGCAAGGTCGCCTTCGTCGTCGACGCGGGGTCGCTCGAACCCTCGTCGGCCGACTACGCCCCCTCGGGCGCCGAGCTCACCCTCGGCGGCACGCTCGACCCCGACGAGGTCGCGACCGGGGGTCACCACCCCAGCTGATCACCGAGCACCGGGGCGAAGCGTCGACTGCAACGTCTCGATGAACTCGGCGCGCTGCGCCCTGAACGAACGGGATCGGTTGTCCTTGCCCGTCACCAGCTGCGCAAGCTGCGGGAAGGCGGAGGGGAACAGGCCCTCGGCGAGGCAGAGCAGCACCACCTGCTCGGGAGCGAAGGAGCTGTCGATGAGCCCCGCAGCCTGCTCGTCGCGGATCCGTTCGACCCAGCCGGCATACATGGCAGAGCGCTCGTTCTCGACGCCACCGGCGTCCGGCACCTCGAGCGCCTCCCACATGAGCAGGCGCACCAGCTCCAGGTCGGTGCGAAAGATCTCGTCGGATACCGACAGGTAGTCCAACTGGAACCGCTGCTCGAGGTCGATCCGGTGCTCTTCGAGCTTGGCCCAGATGGCAGCCCGGAACAGTCGTTCCTTGGTGCCGAAGTAGTAGACGGCCAGCTGCTTGCTCACCCCGGCTCTCGTCGTGATGGCGTCGAGCCGGGCACCCGCCAACCCGTTGGCGGCGAACTCGACGACGGCCGCCTCGAGGATGCGCCGGCGGCTGCCCTCGGGATCGCGCCGAACCACCGTGCGAACCTAGTGGGGGCGCCGCTCGCGGTCCCTCATGGCCAGGCGCATCGCCTCTCCCTGTTGCGCCCCGCCCTCGATGCTGGCCGAGAGCAGCTCGAGGGCGGTCGACAGCTCGTGGATCGGCACCTGCTGCCGGGCCCAGTGGTTGAGGGTCCGCTTGGTCCACCGGATGGCGTGCTGGGGGCCGGCCGCCAACGCAGCGGCGATCTCCAGGGCACGGGGCAGCACGTCGGTAGCGGGCACGGCGAAGGTGACGAGCCCGATCCGCTCGGCCTCACGGCCGTCGATGGGCGCCGCGGTCATCAGGTAGTACTTGGCCTTGCTGAGGCTGGTCAGCAGCGGCCACATCCACGATGCGTGATCGCCCGCGACCATGCCCCCTCGGGCGTGGCCGTCGGAGAGCCGGGCGTCCTCGCGCATGACGCTGATGTCGGCACACAGGGCCAGCGCCGCGCCCGATGCGACGGCGGAGCCGTTGATGGCCGACACGATGGGCTTGTCGAGGTTGATCATGGCTTCGGCAAGGCCAGCCACCTCGTAGAACGACCGGGCCTTGGCTTGCCCCGGCGGCAGACGGTCGTGCTCGGGCGGCTGCCATGTCCCGGACATGTCGCCACCGAGGGAGAAGCGATCGCCCGCACCGGTGATCACCACGACACGGGTCTCATCGTCGCGAGCGATGTCCGACCAGACCTCGTAGAGCTCGGTGTGCATCGGCGGGATGTTGGCGTTGCCCTGCTCCGGGCGGTTCTGGGTGACGAGCAGCACGCCCTCGCTCGGGCGCTCGAACAGCAGGTACTCGTAGCGGTCGAACCAACCGTCACCCATCAACTGATGCCGTAGCAGCGGCGAGCGTTCTCGTCGAGCAGCTTCGCCATCACGTCGGCGCTCAGATCGGTGCGCTTGGCCGCGATGCGCAACGCGTCGGGATCAGTGCCGGCATCGATGTGGCTGTAGTCGCTGCCGATCATGATGCGGTCGTCACGGATGTACTGGGCGATGTAGGCCATGTCGTCGTCGAGCAAGAGGGAGACGTAGAGGTTCGCCTCCGCGAGATACTCCTTCGCCGCTGCCCGCCAGTCGCCCCACGCCCGCTCCGATGCCCGGTCATTGGTGCGGAACTTCTCCGACAGCGCATGGGGGACCCAGCTCCCGCCCGCCTCGCAGAACGCGACCCGGAGGCGCGGGAACCGCTTGGGGACGTCCATGGCAATCAGGTTGTGGAAGGCCCCGGGCACCGGGAGGATGTGGTGGTAGTAGAAGGCCTGCGGATTCCTGAAGTACGAGTGGTTCGAGCCTCCGACATGCACCGCAAGCGTCATGTCCATGTCCTGCAACATGTCGTAGTACGGCCAGAACACCTGGGCACCGAGCGACGTCCCGTAGCGGAGGCCAGTGGACTCGACGCCGACCGCGCCGTGGGCCTTGGAGAACTCCAGCTCCTCGCGGGCCCGTTGCGGATCGCGCATGGGGATCTGGCAGAGCCACCGCAGCCGCCCATCCGACTCGGCGCTGCGTTCGGCCATCCAGCGGTTCCAACTCCGATGCATGGCTGCTTCCCGGACGGGGTCGCTCAGGTCGCATCAACCAGAACGTCGAGAACATCACCTGGACGTCGACGGCCATCTCCGTCATGTGCGCGAGGCGGGACGGCACGTCGGTGAGATCCGTCGCCCCGAGCGGATACGTCGCCAGGTACTCCTCGTTGCGGACCCTGGGCCCGAGGGGGACGGTGAAGTCCTCCACCATCCAGGTCGACGCTCCCGGCTCGGGGGCGAACTCCCGCTCGCCGGGATCGAAGTACGACCACGTGGTGGCGTCCTCGATCGCGTGCGTGTCGGCATCGACGTAGCCCATGACAACCCCCCAGTCCTGACCAACTGGTTGATACTTTGGCACGGGTGCATGGTGCCGTCAAGACCTGCCGTCAGGCCTGCCGGGCCGGCGTCTAGCCTGCCGGCACAGTCACTCCGGGGGTGTTGCATGGCCGACCAGCAGGTGCAGGAGAGCGAGATCGAGGCCGCCATCGCCGCTCATGAGGCGTTGCGCCCGACGGTGTGGACCGGCCACCTCATCCTCTACGGCACCGACGCCGAGCGCTCGGCCTCCTTCTACGAGACCGTCGGCATGCGACGCGTCGCGGTGATGAAGCCGTTCGCCATCATGGAGCTGCGGGGCGGCACCCACCTCGTGATCCGGACGGGCGACAAGGCCGATCCGCAGGCGGCGCCGTTCGACTTCATGGTCGAGGACCTGCCCGCCACCAGGGCCACCTTCGATGCCGCCGGCGTGCCCATGAGCGACGTGACCCGGGACGAGCTCAACACCCACGACCAGTTCGTGATCACCGACCCCGATGGCAACACCATCTACGTCAAGGACTCACACGTCGTCGGTCCCGCCTAGCTGAGCCGGCCGCGACGTTCACGCCGGCCCTCCGGCGAGGGCCAACTCGTGGGCGAGCTCCAAGTTGGGCTTGCCATTGGGATGCCGAGGCACCTCGGCCACGAAGACGACCCGCTTCGGCGCCTTGTAGTCGGCCAGTCGGCCGCGGACGTGGGCGATGACGTCCGCTTCCACCGCCTGCTCGCCAGCGAAGAGCGACACGACGGCCGTGACCTGCGCGCCGAAGCGCTCGTGTGGTGTGCCGGTGACGATGGCGTCGGCCACGCCCCGGTAGGTCTTGATGACCTCTTCGACCTCTTCCGGGAACACCTTCTCGCCACCCGTGTTGATGACCGTCGAGCCGCGGCCGAGGAGGATGATCGACCCGTCCGGCTCGCGGAGGGCGAAGTCACCGGCCATGACATAACGCTCGCCATCGAGCTCCAGGAACACACCGTTGGTCTTCTCGGGGTCCTTGTAGTACCCGAGTGAGTGGCTCCTGGTCGCGATCCGCCCGGCCTCGCCCGACCCGGGTGCCACCTCGGTGCCGTCCTCCCTGAGCACCTTGAGCCCGGGCATGGGGGTGAACACGTTGGTCGACACCGGATCACCCTTGCGCGTCAGGCGAACGCCGATGCCGCCCTCGGTCGAGCCCGACCCGTCCTGCAACGTCACATGCGGCATGAACTCGAGGAGGCCGAGCTTGACCTCACCACTCCAGGCCACGCCGGCGGACATGATCACGCGCAGCGCCGACAGGTCGTACGAGCGACCCTCTGCGGCAGTCGTCTCCAGCTCGTGCAGGAGTGGTCGGGCGATGGCATCGCCGGCGATGACGATCGACGTCACCCGCCGGTCCACCGAGGTTCGGAGCAGCTCGGCGGGATCAAAGCCGTGGGCCGTGAGGGTGACGACACACCCCCCGCTGAGCAGCGTGGGCATCGCCCCCATCGAGAGGCCGCTCGAGTGCATGAGCGGCACGCTCACGCACGTGACTGGCGCGCCGCCCCGCTCGTGCAACCTGACCGCGAACTCGGGCGTGGGCTCGTCCGGCCAGTCGGGGATGGCCAACCCACCGCGAGCGGTACCGCCCGCGGCGCGGCTGCTGGTGCCCACCGGGTTGATGACGCCCTTGGGCATCCCGGTGGTCCCGCCCGTGTAGGTGAACATCACGTCGTCGTCGCGACGGGCGATGCGAGGCGCTGGCTCGTTGGCGGCGATCAGCAGCTCGTAGTCGACGGCCCAGTCGGGTACCGGCCCGCTGCCGGCGCCACCGCCCACCTGGGCGTAGAGCCGTACCTTGGGCAGGCGAGACCGAATGTGGTCGAGCCGCTCGGCGAAGGCGGCGTGGTAGACGACGGCCTCCACATCGGCATCGTCAAGGAGGTAGACCAGCTCCTCGTCGAGATAGCGGTAGTTGACGTTCACCGGCACTGCCCGCATCTTCAGTGCCGCGTGCAGCGCCTCCATCCACTCGTTGCAGTTGTAGAGGTAGATGCCCACCTTTGAGTCGGGCACCAACCCTGCAGTGGCGAAACCCGCTGCCAATCGAGCGGCCCGGTCGTCGTAGTCCCCCCACCTCCGGATGTCATCGCCGTGCACGAGTGCGATCGCGTCGGGGATCGCGTCGGCAATGGCTTCGTAGAACGAGCTGTAATGCACCGGCCCATCCTTTCGCGCCGCTCGGCCGGCCGCCGCGATCCGCGACTGGGCGCCGAGCGTGAACGGCCTCAGCCGGCGCTGGGCGGCCGCTCGGTCGCGCAGGGGTGTGCTCGTCGCCAGGCGTCGGCCGCCGCTCGGGGGTTGCGGTTGCCGCCCTTGCGCCAGTCGTCCAGGTAGGGCCACGGATAGAAGGCCCCCCGGCGCGTCCACCAATCGCCAGGCCGGCAGCGAAGAGGCGAGAGGCCGAAGTGCAGATGGCACGCGGTACCCCGGGCGTTGCCCGTTCGGCCGACGAAGCCCAGGCGCTGGCCGGCTCGAACGGCTGCCCCAGGAACGACATGCACATCGAGTTGACGGAGGTGACTGCCGTAGTAGCGGACCCCGTCATCCCCGACGACGCTCCAGGACAGTCCGCCACGGGTCGCAGGATCGTCAGCCTTCGGGTTCCACCGGTCGACCGTGGACACGTCCTGCACCACGCCGCTGACCGGGCTCACCACCGTCGAGCCGCACGGCGCGAGGATGTCGGACGCCGGATAGTCGTGGTGGGCATGGAGGTACGACGCGACCGACGAGGGCGTCACCGGGAAGACGTGTTGCGTAGCTGTCGCAGCGTGCGCCGCTGGCGCGGCGAGACCGGCGAGGAGGAGCAGCGGGACGACCCGCCCCAGCGCCCTCAGCTGACGACTTGGGCTGGGCGGGGCAACGGATAGCGGAAGTGCCCGGTGATCGGGAACTCGAAGAGGATGTCCTCCAGCTGGGTGCCATCGCCGATGTTGTGGACGACGAGGCGGTGGTCGGTTCCGTCTGCGAGCGCGGAGGCGACCAGGCCGGTGTGAGCGAGACCATCGACGTTCCACATCACGACGTCGCCGGGCAGGTAGTCGGCGCCGTTGTGGGTGATCGGAGCTGCCGTGCCGCTGCGGGCGAAGAACGTCGCCAGGTTGAAGACGCGGCGATGGTCGATGTTGGCGTCCGGGCGGCTCTTGCCGTAATGCGGATAGGCGGCGAAGTGGCGGGCCATGTCCTCGTGCACGGCCACTTGCAGGTCGATCCCGACGCCCCGGAAGGCGCGGACGACGACGTCGGTGCAGACACCGCGGTCGATCGGGACATCGCCGCCTGGATACTTCAGCCTCACGTACGACGGGTCATACAGCGTGGTCCGGCCGATCTGCGACAGGGCGGCAGCGACCAGGGTGTCGGTCGTCGCACCGGCCTTGATCGCCCGCAGGGCCACGGGCGCGGCGTGGCGCTCGGGCGACTTGGCCGCCGGGGCGGCTGCAGCCTTGGCCGCCATGGCGATGGGCCCGCCGAGCGGAACCACCGTCGCCAGGCCGAGCCCGAGACCGATGGCCACTCCGGCCCCACGGCTCATCCGCCGACCGGCGGCCGGCCGCGACCCACGGATCCCGACCGCACTGCCCCGCCGACCCTCGCCGCCCCCGTGCACGAGTTGGCTATCGGCAGGTCGCGTGCCCGAATTGAGTGCCCCTGTCCGATCAACGCGTTCGTCCTGGTCAGGGTGATGGCACCGAGACCTGCCGACAATGAGTGGACAACCAGCGGCTGGGTAAGAGCCCACCACGGACGGTGACACGAGGCGCACAAACCTAGGGCGAGGACCAGCCGCTGGCGCCGCGCCCCATCGTGTGGGCCGATGGCCGTGGGCGGTCGGTGTGCTGCTCGCGGTCGCGACGATGGCCCCGTCGACCGTCGCCGCCGACCCCGGCGACCCGACCACGACGACCACGACCATGCCGGCCGACTCGACGACCACCACGACGATGCCGGCCGACTCGACCACCACCACGACCGCGCCACCACCGACGACCACGACGACCACGACGACCACGACCGCACCCCCGTCGACTGGCGCACCCGCCGCCGCGCCGGCGGAGCGGCCGGCGCCTGCCTACGTCGCCAACCCCATCGGCGCCCGCCAGCGAGCGGCCGCCTACGCCTATACCTGGGCGCTGTCCACCAACCCCCGCTTCGCGCTGTTCCAGCGGGGCCGGACGACCGTCCCGAGCGACAACCCGGAGCAGCGGGGCCGGGCGGTCGACGGCTCGACGCTGTGGGAGCTCGATTGCACCAACTTCGTGTCCCAGGCGCTACGCGTGGCCGGCTTCGGCTACACCCGGCGGTGGAGCTACGACCCCAGAGCACGACGGGCGACGACGGCCTGGGTGCGAGCCAATGGCCCGGAGAGCCTGTCGACGGTCTTCAGGAAGCTGCACCGCATGCGGCTCATGAGCGCGAAGGGCGCGGGGCGCCACGATCCCCCACCTCCCGGCATCCAGATCGGCGACGTCGTCGCCTGGGACCTCGACGGCGTGCCCGGTCACATGTTCATCGACCACCAGCTGGTGGTCACCGAGGTCACGCCACCCGGTCGGTCATGGGCCGACATCCGGGTCTCGTATCACACCTACGATCATCGGAATCGGGCGATGGACGAGTACTTCTCGTACGTGGCCCTCGACGCACCAGACGCGAGGCTCTATGTCTTTCACGTCAACTATCCGTCGTAGCGCAGCGGCGATGGCGGTGGTCGGCGTCGCCGCCGGCATGCCCGCCGCCGATGCCAAGCTGACCGGCCCAGCGCGAGCGGCAGTCGAGCTTCGATGCCGTTCGGCGGTGATGGCAGTCGGCTCCCCGGGTGCTGCCCGTTCCGAGATCGGGAGTGGCAAGCGGCCCGCCGGCTCGGTTCCGACGGTGCAGCCGCCCACCGACTGGTACCGAGGTCCGGTCCC
Organism: Acidobacteriota bacterium; assembly: GCA_019510095.1. Taxonomy (GTDB): domain Bacteria; phylum Actinomycetota; class Acidimicrobiia; order Acidimicrobiales; family CADCSY01; genus JAEKLB01. Next base: position 8,737 of record JAEKLB010000092.1, read on the forward strand.
GCTGCGGTTCGTCGCTGCTCTCGCCGGTACCAGGGCCGGCCGTCCGACCCGCATCCTGGCCACCGTCGAGCTGAAGGGCTCGTCCTGCCACCTCGCATCCTGGCGGGTCGTCACTCCCTGACCCGGGCCGCGGGTGAACCGATCCGGCCCCCCGGGTAAGTCGCAGCCGTGCTCCTGACTATGACCGTGGCGGTGGTGATCGTGATCGCCTCATTCAACGCATGACGCTGCTGCTGGCACCGGTCGCCCTCGCGGTGGTCCCCGGCGTGCTCGTCCTCACCACGTGGCTCGAGCGGCGCTGCACCCGTCTCGCCGTCACGCTCGCCCTGCGACCGGGAATGGATCCCGATGACGCCGAGCGGGTGGTGGCCGAGACCCTCGCCGGCATGGTCAGGCAGTTGCGTCCCCAGACCGAGGGCTGACCCGCCGCTGTGCGCCGGGCTCGCCGATGCCCTATTCTCTGTATTCTCTACTGAGCTAGGGGAGATTAGTGACAACTCGGTTGGACCCCCACCATCGGACACTCACCCACCTGCAGCGGCTCGAGGCCGAGAGCATCGCCATCATGCGCGAGGCGGTTGCCGAGGCCGAGCACCCGGTCATGCTCTATTCCGTCGGCAAGGACAGCTCAGTGATGCTGCACCTGGCGATGAAGGCCTTCTATCCGGCCAAGCCGCCGTTCCCGCTGCTGCATGTGGACACCACCTGGAAGTTCCAGGAGATGTACGAGTTCCGCGACAAGTTGGTCGCCGAGCTCGGTGTCGACCTGCTGGTGCACCGGAACCCGGAGTGCGTGGAGCTGGGCATCAATCCGTTCACGCACGGGTCCGCGGTGCACACCGACATGTGGAAGACCGAAGGGCTGAAGCAGGCCCTCGACCTTCATCGGTTCGACGTGGCCTTTGGTGGGGCCCGGCGGGACGAGGAGAAGTCGCGGGCCAAGGAGCGGATCTTCTCGGTACGGACAGCACAGCACCGGTGGGATGCCAAGCAGCAGCGGCCCGAGCTGTGGCGGCTCTACAACGTGCGCAAGAACGTCGGCGAGAGCATCCGGGTCTTCCCGCTGTCGAACTGGACCGAGCTCGATGTGTGGCAGTACATCCACCTCGAGGAGATACCGATCGTGCCCCTGTACTACGCGGCGCCCCGGCCGGTGGTCGAGCGTGATGGCACGCTGATCATGGTCGACGACGACCGCATGCCCCTCGCCCCCGGCGAGGTGCCCGAGCAGCGCAGCGTCCGCTTCCGGACCCTCGGCTGCTACCCCCTGACCGGCGCCATCGAGAGCACCGCCGACACCCTCACCGGGATCATCCAGGAGATGCTCCTCACCACGACATCCGAGCGCCAAGGCCGGGTCATCGACCACGACTCGAGCGGCTCGATGGAGAAGAAGAAGCAAGAGGGGTACTTCTGATGGCGCACACCTCGGACCTCATCGCCTCCGACATCGACGCCTACCTCGAGTCGCACGAGCACAAGAGCCTCCTGCGCTTCATCACCTGCGGCAGCGTCGACGACGGCAAGAGCACGCTCATCGGCCGCCTTCTCTACGAGTCGCACCTGGTGTTCGAGGACCATCTCGCCGCGCTCGAGGCCGACTCCCGGAAGGTTGGGACCCAGGGTGGCGACCTCGACTTCGCCCTGTTGGTCGACGGCCTCGCTGCCGAGCGCGAGCAGGGCATCACCATCGACGTCGCCTACCGGTTCTTCTCCACCGAGCGCCGGAAGTTCATCGTTGCCGATACGCCCGGCCACGAGCAGTACACCCGAAACATGGTGACCGGTGCGTCGACCGCCGACCTCGCCGTGATCCTCATCGATGCCCGCAAGGGCGTGCTGACCCAGACCCGCCGCCACAGCTTCCTCGTGTCGCTGCTCGGCATCCGCAAGGTCGTGCTCGCCGTCAACAAGCTCGACATGGTCGACTACTCCCAGGACGTGCACAACCGGATCGAGGAGGATTACCGCACCTTCGCTGCCGGCATCGGCATCACCGACATCGTCGCCATCCCGATGTCGGCCCTGAAGGGCGACAACATCACCGAGCCGAGCGCCAACACGCCCTGGTACCACGGCCCCACCCTCATCGGCTATCTCGAGACCGTCGAGATCGCCGACGAGGTCGAGTTCGGGCCGTTCCGCATGCCGGTGCAATGGGTGAGCCGGCCCGATCTCGACTTCCGCGGGTTCGCTGGGCAGATCGTCGGCGGGTCGGTTCGCCCCGGCGACCAGGTGAGGGTCCTGCCCAGCGGGCAGATCTCCACCGTCAGCCGCATCGTGACCTTCGACGGCGACCTCGACGAGGCCGTCGCCGGCCTGTCGGTGACCATCACGCTCACCGACGAGATCGACGTCAGCAGGGGCGACGTGCTGGCCGCTGCCGCCGACCCGCCCGGTGTGGCCGACCAGTTCGAGGCCCATGTCGTGTGGATGGGCGAGCACGAGATGCTCCCTGGGCGCCCCTACCTGCTCAAGCTCGGCACCCGGACGGTGGGCGCGACGATCACCCAGCCCAAGTACAAGATCAACGTCAACACGCTCGAGCACACCGCCACCAAGACCCTGGAGCTCAACGAGATCGGCGTCTGCAACCTCAGCCTGGACCGCGCCGTCGCGTTCGACCCCTACGCCGCCAACCGCGACATGGGCGGCTTCGTGCTCATCGACCGACTCACCAACAACACCGTCGGCGCCGGCCTCATCCACTTCGCGCTCCGGAGGGCCGACAACATCCACTGGCAGTCGATCGAGGTCGACAAGGCGGCCCACGCCACGCTGAAGGGTCAGCGGCCGTGCGTGGTCTGGTTCACCGGGCTCTCCGGTTCTGGCAAGTCGACCATCGCCAACTTGGTCGAGAAGCAGCTCCACGCCCAAGGCAGGCACACGTACCTCCTCGACGGCGACAACGTCCGCCATGGACTCAACAAAGACCTGGGGTTCACTGAGGCCGACCGCGTCGAGAACATCCGGCGCGTCGCCGAGGTGTCCCGCCTCATGGTCGACGCCGGCCTCATCGTCCTGGTCTCGTTCATCTCGCCCTTCCGGGCCGAAAGGGAGCTTGCCCGCAGCATGGTGGCCGACGGTGAGTTCCTCGAGATCTTCGTCGACACACCGCTCGAGGTCGCCGAGCAACGCGACCCGAAGGGTCTCTACCGCAAGGCCCGCCTCGGCGAGCTGACCAACTTCACCGGCATCGACTCCCCGTACGAGGCGCCCGAACGTCCCGATCTCCACGTCGACACCACCGCCCTGTCCTCCGAACAGGCCGCCGAGCGGGTCATCGACCTCCTCCGCGCCCACGGGGCCTTGGGGACCTAGAACGACCACGGCAGAAGGAGACCGGTCCCGTGCGCATCTCAGCCCGAGTCGACTACGCCGTGCGGGCCATGGCCGTCCTGGCGTGCTCCCCCGCGGAGTCGGTGAAGGCCGACCAGATCGCCCGCGCCCAGGACATCCCCATCAAGTACCTGCTCAGCATCTTCACCGACCTCAAGCGGGCCCACCTCGTCCGCAGCCAGCGTGGCCCTGACGGCGGCTTCACGCTGAGCCGGAACCCAGAGGACATCACCCTCGCCGATGTGTTCCGCGCCGTCGACGGGCCCCTCGCCGACGTGCACGACCAGAGCCTGACGACACTGGCGTACGACGGGCCGGCCCGGGCGCTGCCCGAGGTGTGGATGGCCGTGCGAGCAAGCCTTCGGCGGGTGCTCGAAGCGGTCTCGATCGCCGAACTTGCCGAGGGACACCTACCGGGCACGGTGGCCGAGCTCGTCGATGAGTACCGCGCCGCAACCATCGAACGGAACGCCAGCACGCGAGGCTGACGGCTGCTCCCAAGCTCTGGTCGGCGGCCGCACGCCGCCGGGAGACTCGTCTACCCCGGCGAGCGAATCGCCATGGCCAGGATGTCGGCGCGCTCGTAGTGATCGGCCATGTCAGGGTGCTTCTCGCGGAGGTGAGCGAAGGCGGTCTCGACGATGTCGTCCTCGCCATCGCCCGTCAACCTCGACCCGCACGGGCAGTCGAGCACGTAGCCAACCTGCGGCTCGGCCATCAGACGAGGCGGAGTGCGCCGACGGGGCAGCGGCGGACGGCGTCCTCGGCGAGCGCCCGTTGGTCGTCGGGGACCGAAGTGATGAGCACGCGGACCTGGTCATCGTCCTCGCCGAGCTCGAACCAGTCGGGCGCGACGACCATGCAGTTCGCCGTGCCCATGCAGCGGTCGAGGTCGGCCTCGATCCTCAACGGTCACCACGCGGGGGATCGAAGACGACGTGGAGCTCTCGCGGGGTGCGCATCGTGGCGCCGTACATGTGGGGTGCCGGCCGATCGGGGTCGACGCGCACCGCGGGCAGCTCGTCGAGCACCGCGTTCAGGGCTCGGCTCATCTCGAGGCGAGCCAGCTGCTGGCCGAGGCAGTTGTGGGCGCCGAAGGCGAAGCCGAAGTGGCGGTGCCGCTCCCTGAAGATGTCGAACCGTTCGGGATGCTCGAACACCGCCGGATCGTGGTTGGCGGCGCCGTAGAGCACGTCCAGGCGCGCACCGGCAGGGACGGGTACCCCCTCGATCTCGCAGTCGACCGTCGTCTCACGACTGCCCGACATGACGGGACCGTCCCAGCGGAGCGCTTCCTCGACGGCCTGGGGAATGAGGGACCGGTCCTCGCGCACAGCGTCGAGCTGGTCGGGATTGGTCAGCAGCCCGGTGAGCAGCGCGGTGGTCGTCCGGAAGGTCGTGTCGCCACCGGCATTCATGAGCTGGCGCATGAACGACACGGCCACGTCCTCGGGCAGGTACTCGCCGTCGACTTCGGCGGTGGCCACCACGCTGACCACGTCGTCGCCGGGATCTGCCCGGCGCTGGGCGATCATCCGCGAGAAGTAGCGGCCCAACTTTGCTGACGCGTCGTCGCCGATGGAGGGATCGGGATAGAACCGAAGCTGGGCGATCGTGAGCTTGTAGAACGTCTCGATGTCGTCGCGCGGCAGGGCGAGCATCCGGTAGATCACGTTGAACGGATAGGGCCGGGCGAACTGCTCGACCAGCTCGGCCCGGCCGGTGTCCCGGAACGTGCCCACCAGCTCCTCGATGACCGGCCCGACGATGCCGTCGCCCCACGCGGTGATGATCGAGGGCCGGAACGCCCGCTGGAGGATCTTGCGATAGGGGGTGTGCTCCGGAGGGTCCATCACGCTCACGGTGTGACCGAAGCCCCGGCGGAGGTTCACCAATGCCTTGTTCGAGAACGTGATCGGGTCGTTCAGCACCTGGTCGACGCCCTCGTACGACAGCACCATGTAATGGGGCTTGCCCTCGTCGCCGAGCTGGCGGGTCAGCGCCACATGGTCGCGGTAGAAGCCCTCGAGCACCGGCCCCTTCGCCCGCAACTCGGCCAGCAGCGAGTACGGATCCTCCATCGTCCCGAAGATCAGCTCTTCCTGCATGTATGGGTCGAAGGACGTGTCCTCGAGGTCCTCGATCCGATCCACAACAGCCACGGTGTCCCCCTCGTGCTCAATCCACCTGGCGCACGCGCTACGCCGATGGTCAACATACAGCCGGTACGCAGGGCGCGACAGGCGGCCGACTGCGATCGAGCCGTGAGCTAGACCTGGAGCTCGCCCGACGCAGCCCAGGCTGCCTGCTCTGTGGCGAACGCAGCCTGCTGGCGGGTGCGAAA
>JAEKLB010000172.1 GCA_019510095.1 Acidobacteriota bacterium
ATCGGCGAGGTGATGGGGCCCGACGGTCGGTGGCGCCGCGCCCAGGACGACGTTGACCGAGCGCACCACCCGACCACCGCGCAGGACGTCGAGCCGCAACCCCCGCACGTCGAGCTCGACCCGGTAGGGCGTGCGGGCATCGGCGGTGGTCTGCACCCAGGTGGCAGCGTCCCGGTCCGATGGCGGGACCGTCGTCGTGAGCGCTGTCGTGGTCGTCGTGGCCGCCGCACCAGTCACCGGCTCGGCCGCGGTGGCCGCCGTCGTTGCCGACGGCGGTGGCGGCTCGACGCTGGCTGCCGCGTACAACGTCGCTGTCCGGGCGCCCGATGCCGCGACCGTGGTCGGCGGGGCTGTGGCGTCGCCGGTCGTCTGGAAGGGGGCGGCGGCCGCGCCGACGCCGGCGGCGACCATGACCACCAGGAGCGCCCCGAGCGGGCGCGTCGAAGCAGAACCCCGAGCCACGCGTCCCTTCCATGGTGCGTCCGGCCGCGGTGCGGGCGGCCGACCGGGACGTTGTTACCCACCGCAACGGGAACAACACGCTCCGACGGCGTGCCCGCCGACGACGCGTCAGCTGTGGTCAGGCGCGCTGCAACAACACGAGCGAGCGGGACTCGACGAGCAGGGTCTCGCCGGTCTTGGTCGCTCGCCGGGCGGCGGGGTCGTCGGCCGGGGCGACGGCCTCGGCGGTGTCGAGCACGACCGACCACTGGTCGCCCCACTGGGCGGGGACGCTGAACTCGATCGCCTCGAAGTGGGCGTTGAACAGGATCAGGAACGAGTCGTCGCGGACGGGCTCACCCCGGTGGTCGACCGAGGGGATGGCGTCGCCGTTGAGGAAGACGCCGAGCGACTTGGCGAAGCCGGCCTCCCAGTCCTCCTCCGACATCTCGCTCCCGTCGGGCGTGAACCAGCCGATGTCCTCCATGCCGCGGATCGACCGGCCCTGGAACCAGCCACGGCGGCGGAACACCGGGTGCTCACGGCGGAAGTTCACCAGCCAGCACGTGTAGTCGAGCATGGCGCTGTCGAGGTTGTCCCAGTCGAACCACGACAGCTCGCTGTCCTGGCAGTAGGCGTTGTTGTTCCCGCCCTGACTGCGACCGAGCTCGTCACCGCCCAGCAGCATCGGCACGCCCTGGGAGAGCAACAGGGTGGCGAGGAAGTTGCGGCGCTGCCGAGCCCGGAGCTCGAGCACGCCCGGCTCATCGGTCGGGCCTTCGGCGCCGCTGTTCCACGACCGGTTGTGGCTCTCGCCGTCGGCATTGCCCTCGCCGTTGGCCTCGTTGTGCTTGTCGTTGTACGCCACCAGATCGGCGAGGGTGAACCCGTCATGGGCGGTGACGAAGTTGATCGAGGCGTTCGGGCGCCGGCCGTTCGACTCGTAGAGGTCGGGTGATCCGGTCAGCCGGTAGGCGAACTCGCCGAGGGTCGCCGGCTCGCCCCGCCAGTAGTCGCGCACCGTGTCCCGGTACTTGCCGTTCCACTCCGACCACAGGGGCGGGAAGTTGCCGACCTGGTAGCCACCTTCGCCGACGTCCCACGGCTCGGCGATCAGCTTCACCTGGCTCACGATCGGGTCCTGCTGGATGAGGTCGAAGAAGGCCGAGAGCCGATCGACGGCATGCAGCTCGCGGGCCAGCGCCGACGCCAGGTCGAAGCGGAAGCCATCGACGTGCATGTCGGTCACCCAGTAGCGCAGGCTGTCCATGAGCAGCTGCAGCACATGGGGGTGACGCATGTTGAGCGTGTTGCCGGTACCCGTGTAGTCCATGTAGTGAGCCAGGTCGTCAGGCACCAGCCGGTAGTAGGCCGGATTGTCGATGCCCTTGTAGGCGAGGGTGGGCCCGAGATGGTTGCCCTCGGCGGTGTGGTTGTAGACGACGTCGAGGATGACCTCGATGCCATGGTCGTGCAGGGTGCGGACCATGGCCTTGAACTCCTGGACCTGCTGCCCGTCGGTGCCGGAGGCCGAGTACGCGTTGTGGGGCGCGAGGAAGCAGATCGAGTTGTAGCCCCAGTAGTTGCGCAGGCCCCGGTCGAGGAGGGCCTTGTCGTGGATGAACTGGTGCACGGGCAGCAGCTCGACCGCGGTGACGCCCAGGCGGGTGAAGTGCTCGATGGCCTCGGGCGTGGCCAGGCCGGCGTAGGTGCCCCGCACGTCGGCCGGCACCCGGGGATGGCGCTGGGTGAAGCCCTTCACGTGGACCTCGTAGACGACGGTCTCGTGCCACGGCGTGCGGGGATGGCGGTCGTTGGCCCAGTCGAAGAAGGGGCTGATGACCACCGACTTGGGCACGTGCGGCGCGCTGTCGTCGTCGTTGCGGACGTTGGGATCGGCGAAGCGATGGCCGAAGCAGGCTTCGTCCCAGTCGACCTGGCTGTCGACCGCCTTGGCATAGGGATCGAGGAGGAGCTTGGCCGGGTTGCAGCGCAGGCCGGTCGGCGGGTCGTAGGGCCCCGTGACCCGGAAGCCGTAGCGCTGGCCGGGGCCGACGTTCGGCAGGTAGCCGTGCCACACGAAGGCCGTCGTCTCCGGGAGCACGATGCGGGTCTCGGCGCCGTGCTCGTCGAACAGGCACAGCTCGACCTTCTCGGCCACCTCGGAGAACAGCGCGAAGTTGGTGCCGGCGCCGTCGTAGGTGGCGCCGAGCGGATAGGGCTGGCCGGGCCAGAGCGCGACTCGAGACACGACCATTGGGGGACGGTACCCGGCGCCGCTAGCTGGGCAATCCGGGTTGACATGTGGGGCACCAATAGGTGCCGCGGCGGTGCTCGCCCTGGGCAGCCCACTCGATGCTGGTGCCGCACCGCCGGCACGGTCGGTCGCGGCGGCCGTAGACGAACGCCGGTCGAGCGCCGCCGGCGAGCGCCGTTCGGAGCTGCTCGGCGGCAACGGTGAGCAACCGGTGCCGGGTTTCGACGTCGAGCCGATCGATCGGCGTGAACGGATCGATGCCGCACGCGAAGCAGGCCTCCGACTTGAACAGGTTCCCGATGCCGGCCGCCACCCGCTGGTCGAGCAGCGCCTCGCCGATGGGCCGGCCGGGCGGCGACAGCGCAGCGAGGCGACGGACCGCGTCGTCGATGTCGGCGTCGGGCCGGCACAGGTCGGGGCCGAGGTGGTCAGTGGCGGCAGCGATGGCGGCCCGGCCCGACAGCTCGACGTCGGGCGCGGCAAAGCACACCGCCGCCCACTCGTCGACCTCGACCAGCGCCCGCATGGCCGAGGCCCGGTGACGCCAGCGCTCGCCCGGCCGGTAGAGGTGCCATGAACCGGTCATGCGCATGTGGGTGCGCAAGGTGCGCCCGTCGTCGAAGTGCACGAGGCAGTGCTTGCCGGTGGCCGCGGCGCCTTCGACAACGGTCCCTGCTGGGAAGGCACGGAAGGTGAGCCGGGGCGCCTCGAACCGCACCAGCACGCGACCGCCCAGTGCCTGGTCGAGGGCCCGGGCGGTTCGCCATATGGTGTCGCCCTCAGGCACGTCCCGAGGCTACGGAGCGAAACGTGACCGACATCGACGTGACCATCGAGCCGCCCGTCCCGCCACAGCGGCCGCGGTGGCGCCGGCCCCTCGCCATCGTCGTGGCGGTGGCGGTGCTCGGCGCCGTCACCGCGGCCGTCGCCCTCACCGTGACCGACGACCGGTC
>JAEKLB010000093.1 GCA_019510095.1 Acidobacteriota bacterium
GGAACCGAAGCAGTAGCTGATGGCCATGCCCTTGGTCGCGCAGTCGGCGTAGAGGGCGTGGGCGAGCTGGCCGAACAGGCCACGACCGGCATGCGTCGGCACCGTTGCCGCGTCGACGGCATTGGCAGCGAGCCCGGCGCTCCCGTCGATGAGGCACGGCATCGGGTAGCCGCTGTAGTGACTCACGATGGTGCCGTCGTCGTCCCACACCCACGACGACGTCGTGCCGAACGGGTTGGCGCGGTACTGCCATCGCAGCACGTCGACATTGGCCTTGGGATTGTCGGGGAACGACGCGGCGATGCACGCGGCGATGGCCACGTCGTCGTCGGCACCCGCCTCGCGCAGGACCGGCCCGCTCATCGGGCCATGAGGGCGAACCACTCGGCGGCCGGCGCCGCCAGGAAGGCCTCGGCCGCGGCGCGAGGCACGCCGCCGTAGCCGGCGCGGTAGCGGTTGAGCCCGAGGATGCTGCTGACGTCGAAGGTCTCGTGGGCGGTTGCGTGGGCGGCCAGCGCCGCCTCCTTCTCGTCGAGCACCTCGCTGATGTCGACCAGTCGGTTGGGCGGCAACGGGGTCCACGTCTCGTAGCCCCAGAGCTCGGTGGTCGGTGGCACGGCTGCCCGCTGCACGGCGTTCACCACCGCCTGATGGTCGCGGTGGCCGTCGAGGAACCACGGCAGCAGGATGGCCTCGGGCGCGAGGTCGGCGACGATCATGCGGAGGTCAGCGGCGAGGTCGTCGACGACATCGGCGAGCTGGCCGTCGGGATGGCGAAGCACGCGAGGTGGGCGGGCGCCGAGCGTGGTGCACGCCCGGGCGAGCTCGTCGGTGCGCCGCCGTGCCGTCTCCTCGGGCGACGAGGCGGCGCCGATGGTGGCCTCCCCCGCCGTCGCCGTCACGACATGGACCTCGGCACCATCGCGAGCGAGGAGGGCCATGAGCCCGCCGCAGCCGGCGGTCTCGTCGTCGGGATGGGCACCGAGCACGAGCACCCGCCGGAACGAGGGCGTGCCGATGAGCGGGCCATCACCGACCATCGACCGCAGTGTCGCCAGCACCGGCAAGGCCGAGGCTGGCACCAGCGGCCGCACCCGAGCCGCCGCCCGCATCACCGGTCGGGGCAGCCGCATCGGGCGGAACCTACACGTGCTTCTGGCAGGGGAATCCGGACGCATGCGTCCGGATTCCCCTGCCAGAACCAGTCGGGACGACCGGTCGATAGCGTCGCGTGATGGCCAAGGAGATGACCGACAAGCTCGCCGGGGCGGTCGCTCTTGCCCTCACCGTCGACGAGGTCGCCGACATCACGCCCCGGCTGCGGGCCGTCTGGCTCACCACCGAGGTCGACGACTTCAGTTACGAGCCGGGGCAGGACCTGATGCTGCACATCCCCGCCGGGGACGAGCACATCCGCCGCCGCTACACCATCCGCCGCGTCGACGACCGCGGCCGCATCGAGATCTGGTTCGTGCTCCACGGCCACGGTCCCGCGGCGCAGTGGGCGTCGGCCGCGGCGCCGGGCGATCGCATCGATGTGATCGGGCCGAGAGGCAAGGTCACGGTGGTGCCCGGGCGCGACTGGCACCTGCTCGCCGGTGACGACTCCGGGATCGCCGCCCTGCTGGCCATGGCCGAAGCCGTGCCGCCGCCGGCGACGGCCGTCGTGGTCGCCGAGGTCGAGGGTCCCGACGACGAGGTCGAGGCAACCGTTGCGGTGCAGTGGCTCCACCGCAACGGCGCACCGGCCGGCGACAACGACCTGCTCGAGCGGGCGCTCACGACGCTCGAGCTGCCACCGGGCGAGGGCCATGCCTACCTGGCCGGCGAGAAGGCGACCGTCAAGCGACTGCGCACGCTCCTCGAGGGCCGCGGCCTCGACCGCGACCACCAGTCGCCCAAGGCCTACTGGGACCGCACCCGGGCCAACGCCGGCCACGGCGAGCCCCTCCCCGACGGCTGGACCGGCCCCGAACCGGGCGCCCGCCGCCCCTAGAGCTCGTTCTGGCAGGGAAATTCGGACGTAGGGATCCGGTTTTCCCTGCCAGAACCGGTGATGAGGAGTGACACGGGGCGGGAGAGCGCCGGAAGTAGCCTCCGGGTGATGGCAGAGGTCGACGTCAGCGTCGTGCTGCCCGTCTACAACGAGGCGGGGCACCTGCTGCAGGAGATCGACCGGATCTCGGCGGCCCTCGACGCCAGCCCCTACCGCTACGAGCTGATCGTCGTCGACGACGGCTCCACCGACGGCAGCACCGAGCAGCTGGCCGGGCTCGAGTCGATCCGGCTCATCCGGTTCAACCGCAACCGGGGGTCGGGAGCGGCGCGCAAGGCCGGCACGAAGGCGGCGCGCGGTCCCATCGTGGTCTGGACCGACTGCGACATGACCTATCCCAACGAGCGCATCCCCGAGCTGGTGAAGGAGCTCGACGGCTACGACCAGGTGGTCGGCGCCCGCACGTCACAGGGCACCTTCCGGCCCGGCCGCCGACCGGCCAAGTGGGTCATCCGCAAGCTGGCCGAATACCTGAGCGAGCAGCAGATCCCCGACCTCAACTCGGGCCTGCGTGCGTTCCGGCGCGACGTGGCCGCCCAGTTCCTGCACCTGTTCCCCAGCGGCTTCTCTCACGTCACCACCATCACCATGGCCTTCCTCGCCAACGGCTACTCGGTGAAGTACATACCGGTCGACTACGCGACCCGAGCCGGGAAGTCGAAGTTCCACTGGTGGCGCGACACCAAGCGCTACGCCAGCCAGGTCGTCCGCCTGTGCCTGTCGTACAACCCGCTCAAGATCTTCCTGCCGGTGGGCGGCGCCCTCGGCCTGCTCGGCTTCGGCAAGCTCGGCGTCGACTGGTGGCGCCAGGACTTCCACGTCACCCCCAACACCCTCATCGTGCTGTTCGCCGCCTTCCAGCTGTTGGCCATCGGCCTGCTCGCCGATCTCGTGGTGCGGCTGGCCAAGCCGACCGACGAGGTCGAGCCGGCCAGTCAGTGACGTGACGGCCGCGACCTCGGCGCGGCCGGCCGACCCTCCTGCGCCAGGCGCCGAGGCCGGCCGGACCCACCTGCCCCGCTACGTCCTGCCGCTCGCGGTCGTCGCCCTCTTCGCCGTGCACGTCGCCCTCGGCCTCCGTGTCGACGGGCCGCTCATCTTCGACGGCACCGGCTACCTGGCCGACGCCCGCTGGCTGGCCGGCAAGGGCACGACCTTCATGGGCCAGGCCAGCTTCTACCACCCGGGCTGGCCGCTGACCGTGGCGCCGCTGTTCCGGCTCAGCAACGACCCGCAGACGATCTACCAGGGTGCCCTGCTGCTGAACGCCGCCCTCGCCAGCCTCTCGCTGCTCGCCTACAACGCCCTCGGCCGGGCGCTCGGGTTGCGGCCGGTGTTCGCGCTCTTCGCCGCCATCACCGCCGCGGTCTATCCCGCGGTGCTGCTGCAGTCGACGATCGAGTGGAGCGAGAGCCTGTTCCAACTGCTCATCGTGCTGCTGGTGCTGTCGTTCCACCGCCTGGTGACGCGACCGTCGACGACGAGCGCGGTGATCACCGGCGTGCTGGCACCGGCGCTGTACGCCACCCACCCCCGGGGCCTCGGCGCGGTACCGGTCGTGGCCGTCGGCCTGCTCGTGCTCGTGCGGTTGCGCGTCCTGAGCCGGCGGGCCGCATTCGTCGGGGTGGCCGTGACGCTCGCCGGCTTCGTCGCCGTGCGCGTCCTCAACGGCACGCTGCTCGACGCCATGTGGCCGGCCAACCGGCCCCTCAGCGAGGGCGACGTGCTGAGCCGGCTCACCGATGCCCATCTCGTGTGGAACGCGGTGGTGCGGGCCATCGGGCAGCTCTGGTACCTGGTCGTGGCGTCGTGCGGGCTGGCCATGGCCGGGCTCTGGATGCTCGGCGACCGTGCTCGCGGTGGCCGCGGGCCGCGGGTCACCGCCTTCACCGGCCTCATCCTGGCCACCATGCTGGCAATCCTCGGCGCGTCGTCACTGATGATGGCCGACGCCACCCGGGTCGACCATCTCGTCTACGGGCGGTACAACGAGGGCTTCCTGCCAACCCTCATCGTCTTCGGCGCGGTCGGCGTGCTGCGCCTGCGGACCACTCGCAGCCTGGCCACCGCCCTGGCCGCCGTCATCGGCTGCGGCGCGGTGCTGGGCGTGGCGACGGTCGCCCTCAACAGCAACCACCGCTTCACCGGATCGATCGCCCCGGTGAACGTGCTCGGGATCCTGGTGTGGAGCGGCGACCACGAGCGCGTCGACATCCTGCGCATCACCATCTCGGCGTCGATCGTGGCGGCCCTCGCCCTCGCCGCTCGGCGCCACTCGGCCCGCACGTCCTTGGTGGTCCTCGCCGGGTTCTTCATCGCCAGCGCCGCCATCGTCCGCCACGACGACCTGGGCTCGTGGTCGAGGTACTGGTCGAGCGTCCACCGCATCCCCGACGCGGTGCGGGCGCTCCCCGCCCGGGGCCAGCCGGTGTCGATGCTCGGCGGTGATCTCGTCGAGCCGGAGGCCGCCGACTTCTACCAGTTCCAGCTGTTCGACCGGCACCTCCGGCGCTGGACCGATGGCACCGCGCCAGCCGAGCTCCTCATCGCCCCCCGCGACTGGGAGGGGGCGGCGCGCTACGGGCTCCGCTTGGTCTATCCAGAGGATCACTACAACGCCGCGCTCTGGTCGGTGCCCGGCCCCCTGCGCGAGCAGCTCGCCGCCGGCGGCTACCTGTTCGCCAGCGACCCGCTGGCGAAGCTGCCGCTCGACGCCACCCAGGGCCGCATCGACGCGCCGGCGCGGGTGACGATGAAGGCGGGCAGCCGCAAGATCCTGACCGTGCGGGTGACCCACACCGGCGGCGGCTCGCCGTGGGCCAACCAGGACTTCGCCGGGAGCCGCATCGGCTCGGTGCGCGTGCAGGGAACATGGGCGCCGGCCGCGTCGGCCACCGGTGCATCCGGCCTCGGCGACCTGCCCTATGCGCTCCTGCCCGGCCAGCACGCCGACGTCCCGCTGTTCCTCCACGCGCCGTCGCCGCCGGGCACCTACCAGGTGGAGCTGCGGCTCCTGCAAGAGGGCGTGCAGACCTTCGGCGCCAGCACCACCATCACCGTCGTCGTTCGCTGACCCGCTCGTAGACCGCCCGGTGTCGCGCCGCCACGGCGGCCGGGTCGTGGTGGGCCACCAGCCGGCCGATCGGTGCCGGGAGGGGGAGCCGCTCGATGGCGGCGGCGAGCGCCACCGGGTCACCGGGTGCGACGAGCAGCCCGTCGACACCGGCCTCGACCACCTCGGGCAGCCCGCCGACGTCGCTGGCGATGACCGGGCAGCCGGCCAGCACCGCCTCGGCCGCCACCAACCCCAGGCCCTCCCGCCGGCTGGGCACCACCAGGGCGTGGGCCTGGGCGAGGGCGGCGGCAATGGTCGACCGGTCGACCGGGCCGTGGCCGCCGATGGCCTGGGTCCCCTCGCCGAACAGGTCGAGGTGGAAGTCGGTGCCCGTCGACCGGATGTGGGCGAGGGCGGCAAGGAGGACATCGAAGCCCTTCTCCGGCGCGTTCCGGCCCACTGCGACCAGGCGGATGGGTGGCGCCGGCGGGGGCGACCACGGCCCGGCGACGGGCAAGCACACCGGCATCGGCAACACCTCGGCGCCCGGCCACGCCGCCGTCAGCGACTGCGACACCACCCCGACCGTGCCCGCGCTCGCCAGCACCCGGCGGGCCAGCGACCGGGCCGGACCACTGCGAGCCAAGTGGGCGTCGCTGCCGTGCATGGTGACCACGAACGGCACGCCGAGGCCCGCCGCCACCCACCCTGCCGGTGCCCACCAGTGGGCATGGACGACGTCGGGCCGCAGGCGACGCACCTCGGCGGCG
This sequence comes from Acidobacteriota bacterium, assembly GCA_019510095.1. GTDB lineage: Bacteria > Actinomycetota > Acidimicrobiia > Acidimicrobiales > CADCSY01 > JAEKLB01. Next base: position 5,882 of record JAEKLB010000093.1, read on the forward strand.
GCGGCCCGCCGGAACGCGAGCAGGAACAGCGGGAGCAGCGGCGCCCGGTCGAGGCGGCGCAGGTTGGCCGGCAGCCCCCCGCCGTAGGCCAACCGCTCGAGCCCATCGGGGGCGTAACGGAAGCGGCGGACGCCGACGCCGTCGACCGTCTCGTCGCTCGGGCTGCCCGGGAAGTGGGGCGCCAGCACGTGGGCGTCGAGCCCCGAGGTGGCTGCCAGGTCGAGGACGAACCGCCCCGAGCCGTCGCCCTCCCACCGCGGGAACGACGAGGTCAGGTGCAGGACGCGCACCGCGGGACGGTACTCACCCGCCCATTGACCCTGTTCTTTGGCGACTCGTGGCTCGCCACTGCCCACGAGTCGCCAAAGAACAGAACGGAGATGTGACGGTCACCACATGGTTCGGCAGTCGAATGGTTCGCCGGTAGCATTGCCGGCTCATGGATCCCGAACAGTTGGGCCAGATGGGGGGGCGGGTCATCGCCCGGTTGGCCAAGCAGCTCGAGCAGGTGCTGGCGCCGCTCGAGCTCTCCCTTCCTCAATACCGGGTGCTCGGCTTCCTGGCCGACGGCTCGACCGGGTCGGGGGCGCTGGCCGAGCGGATGGCAGTGACCCCACCCACGGTCACGTCACTGTCCGACGGCCTGGTCGCTCGTGGCCTCATCGTCCGCCAGGCCGACCCGACCGATCGCCGGCGGCTCCCGCTGTCGCTGACCCCGGCCGGCACCGAGCTCCTGAAGCGGGCCAACATCGCCGTCGGCGAGCGGCTCTCGGAGATCGCCGGCCACCACCCCACCGCCTTGGGCGCCAGCGTCGACGGTCTGGCCGACTGGCAGGACGCCCTCGACGGCTACCGGGATGCCCGTCTCAAGGAGAAGGAAGCGGTGACCGTCAAATGAAGCTGTTGCCGCCCGAATGGCACGAGTCGCCGTTCGTCCCACCGCCGCCGGAAGCCCACTACGAGACGCCACGGGCGTGGATCACGTCGAAGCGGGACGACACCTGGCTGAAGCGGGCCATGCCGATCGTCATGGCCCACAAGTTCATGCTGGGCGCCTCGCTGCTCGGCTCGTTCATCGGGCTGATGATCCAGGTCCAGATCCCCGACGTCATCAGGCACGCCATCGACCAGTCCCTGCCGAACCTCGACAAGACCGGCGCCATCGTCCCGCCGACCCGCAGCATCGGCCACTTCGTGTTGCTGATCGCCATCCTCGCGGTCATCCGCTGGGCGGTCACCTTCGTCGGCCGCCTCTACCTCTACAAGACGGCCTACCGCATGGAGTACGACCTGCGGAACATCGTCTACACGCACCTGGCCCGCATGTCGTTCTCGTTCTACGACCGCGTCCAGTCGGGCTACATCATCTCCCGCGCCAACTCCGACATCCGCTCGGTGCAGATGTACCTGGCGTTCGCCCCGAACATCATCCTGCAGTGCTGCATCGCCTTCTTCGCCTTCTGGAAGATGTGGACCATCAGCCCCGGGCTGGCGGTGGTCGCCATGGTGCCCATGCCCTTCGTGCTGATCGCAGGGGTGAAGATGCGCCAGTCGATCTTCCCCGTGTCGTGGCTGAACCAGGCCCGCTTGGCCGACGTCGCCGGCATCGTCGCCGAGAACACCGAAGGCGTGCGGGTGATCAAGTCGTTCGCCGCCGAGGAGCGGCAGCTGCGGGTGCTCGACGGGGCGGCGATGCGCGTCCGGTGGGCGATCCTCAAGGACGCCAGCATTCGCTCGCTGTGGTCGCCGCTCATCGAGAACCTGTCGCGGTTCGGGTCAGCGCTCGTGCTCGTGTACGGCGGCTGGCTGGTGATCCACGATCAGGCCAGCGTCGGCACCATCGTGGCGTTCAACGCCTACGTGCTGATGATGCAGCCGCCGTTCCGCCAGCTCGGCATGCTGCTGATGATGGGGCGGCGGGCGGCGGCGTCAGCCGGCCGCATCTACGAGATCCTCGACGAGCAGCCCACCGTCAACGACAAGCCCGGCGCCATCGACCTCGTCGACTGCCTGGGTGACGTTCGCTTCGACCACGTCGACTTCGACTACCCGAACGGCACGCCGGTGCTGCGTGACTTCAACCTCACGCTCGATCCGGGAGACACGATCGCCCTCGTCGGGCGCACCGGCAGCGGCAAGTCCACCGTGGCTCGGCTCCTGGCTCGCTTCTACGACGTGACCGGCGGCGCGCTCACGGTCGACGGCCACGACGTCCGCGACGTCACCCAGCTGAGCCTGCGCCACAACGTCGGCATCGTCCTCGACGAGCCGTTCCTCTTCTCGGTGTCGATCCGCGACAACATCGCCTTCGGCAAGCCGAACGCACCGATGGCCGAGATCATCGACGCCGCCAAGGCGGCCAACGCCCACGACTTCATCATGGAGCTGCCCGAGGGCTACGAGACCGTCGTCGGCGAGCGGGGCTACACGCTGTCCGGCGGCCAGCGCCAGCGGGTCTCGATCGCCCGCACGCTGCTCGTGAACCCGCCGATCCTCATCCTCGACGATGCGACGTCGGCGATCGACGTGCAGATCGAGCAGGAGATCCACGACGCCCTGCGCACCCTGATGCAGGGCCGCACCACGTTGATCATCGCCCACCGACTGTCGACGATCAGCCTCGCCGACCGGGTAGCGCTGCTCGAAGGCGGCGCCATCGTCGCCAAGGGCACCCACACCGAGCTGCTGGCCAACGAGCCTCGCTACTCGGCGATCCTGGCCCAAGGGATCGAGCACGACCTCGAGCTGGACGACGTCGAAGAGGAGAAGGCCTGATGGCGTGGGGCGGCGGCGGGATGATGGGCGGCGGCGGCGGGATGATGGGTGGCGGCGGCGGCGGGATGTTCGGCGGCGGCGCCAACTCGCATCAGGCCAACGCGGCCGCCGGGCTGCCGTTCGCGGGGATCCCCCAGGAGCTCCAAGACGGCGTCGAACGGCTGCTCGCCACCGAGCCGGAGCATCCGGCGAGCACGGCGACGTTCTCCCACACCATGCCCGACCGGCGGCCGCTGAACCTGCGCCGCCTCATGGCCCGCCACAAGAGCCTGCTGTCGGCGACGGCGGTCCTCGTCGCCATCGAGGCGATCACCCTCCAGCTCGGCCCCGAGCTCACCCGGCGGGGCATCGACCGGGGCATCTTCCACAAGGACTGGGGCGAGATCCGCGTGGTCGGCATCCTCTTCTTCTTCGCGGTGATCGCCACCGGCCTCGCCGGCGCCGGGCGCATCCGCAGCACCGGGAAGATCGCCGCCAACATGATGTACGACCTGCGCCTGCAGGTCTTCGCCCAGCTGCAGCGCCTCTCGCTCGACTACTACACCGACGAGAAGGCCGGCGTGATCATGACCCGGATGTCGAGCGACATCGAGAACCTGCAGCAGCTGCTGCAGGACGGGCTCGTGCAGTTCGCCGTCCAGGGCCTGACGATGACCTTCGTCACGGTCATGCTCTTCCACTACAACGCCCGCCTCGCGGCCATCACCATCTTCGCGGTGGTGCCCGTGCTCACCGTGCTCTCGCTGTGGTTCCGGGCCGCGTCCGACCGCGGCTTCGAGCGGGTGCGCGACGGCATCGCCGGCGTGCTGTCAGACCTGGCCGAGAGCCTCGCTGGTGTGCGAGTGGTGACCGGCTTCAACCGCCAGGTCCGCAACATCGTCAGCCACCGCAACGTCACCGGCGTGTACCGAGATGCCAACGACTACACCGCCAAGCTCACCGCCGTCTACGGCCCCAGCAGCGAGATCATCGGCGTGCTCGGCCAGGCCCTCGTGCTCCTCGTTGGCGGGAACATGGTGCGCAAGGGCTCGCTCACCGTTGGCGAGCTGACCGCCTTCATCCTCTACCTCAACTCGTTCTTCCAGCCCATCCAGCAGCTGGTGCAGCTGTACAACGTGTACCAGCAGGGTCAGTCGTCGATGGCCAAGCTCCGCCAGCTGCTCGCGACGACGCCTTCGGTGCCCGAGGACAGCGATGCCATCGACCTCCCCCCGATCAGCGGCGAGATCGACCTCGAAGGCGTGATGTTCGGCTACGACCCGGCCGTCCCCGTCCTCCGCGACGTCGACCTCCACATCGCCGCGGGCGAGACGATCTGCTTCGTGGGCCCCACCGGCGCCGGCAAGTCGACCGTCGCCAAGCTCATCACCCGCTTCTACGACCCGACCGCCGGGCGGGTGCTGATCGACGGCCACGACATCCGCCACGTGACCATCGAGTCCCTGCGGCGCCAGCTGGGCGTCGTGCCCCAGGAGCCGTTCCTGTTCGCCGGCTCGATCCGCGACAACCTCATGTTCGCCAACCCCGATTCGACCGAGGAGGACCTGGTCGAGGCGGTCGAGCAGGTCGGCCTCACCGAGCTGGTCGAACGGCTGCCCGACGGCCTCGACACGCCGGTGCACGAGCGGGGCGTCTCGTTGTCGTCGGGCGAGCGCCAGCTGCTCGCCCTCGGCCGCGCCTTCCTCGCCCGGCCCCGCGTCCTCGTGCTCGACGAGGCCACGTCGAACCTCGACCTCCAGTCGGAGACCAAGGTCGAGAAGGCCCTCGACGTGCTGCTCGAGGGCCGCACCGCGGTGCTGGTGGCCCACCGCCTGTCCACTGCCATGCGGGCCGACCGCATCGCCGTGGTCGATCACGGGCGCATCGTCGAGATGGGCTCCCATGCCGAGCTGGTGGCGCTGGGCGGTCGCTATGCCGAGATGTACGCCAGCTGGTCGTCGCACGTCACCGGCGACGAAGGAGTCGCAGCCGCCCACTGATCGGGCCGCCGCCTCCCGAACTCGTTCTGTGTCGTCGGCGGGCCCCTGACGGGCCCGCCGACGACACAGAACAGGAAGTGCTCAGTGCTTGGCGTGGGGCATGCAGAACTGGTCGTACTCGGCGATGACGATCTCGCCGGCGTTGGGGCCGCAGGCCGGGCAGTCAGGGTCGCGGTTGACCTTGAAGGTGCGGAACGACTCCTCGAGGGCGTCGTAGGCGAGCAGCCGACCGGCCAACGTGTCGCCGACGCCGAGCAGGAGCTTGATCGTCTCCATGGCCTGGATCGAGCCGATGATGCCGGGGAGCACGCCGAGCACGCCGGCCTCGGCGCACGACGGGGCCAGCTCGGCCGGCGGGGGCTCGGGGATCATGCAGCGGTAGCACGGCCCGACGTAGGGGTGGAAGACGGTGGCCTGGCCCTCGAACCGGAAGATCGAGCCGTGGACCACGGGGATGCGCTTGAGCAACGACGCGTCGTTCACCAGGTAGCGGGTCGGGAAGTTGTCGGTGCCGTCGACGATGACGTCGTAGCCGTCGATGATGTCGAGGATGTTGTCGGCGCCCAGCCGGGTGTCGTAGGTGACGACGTTGGTGTCGGGGTTGAGGGCGGTGAGCGTCTTCTTGGCCGAGTCGACCTTGCGGTCGCCGATGCGGTCCATGTTGTGGAGGATCTGGCGCTGGAGGTTCGACTCGTCGACCACGTCCATGTCGATGATGCCGATGGTGCCGACGCCGGCGGCGCCGAGGTAGAGGCCGGCCGGTGAACCGAGGCCGCCGGCCCCGAGCAGCAGCACCTTGGAGTCGAGCAGCTTCAGCTGGCCCTCCTCGCCGACCTCGTTCACGAGCAGGTGGCGCTGGTAGCGGTTGCGCTGCTCGGCGGTGAGCCGGCGCGGCGTCCGCCAGTCTCGGCCCTCGTCCTTCCAGCGGTTGAACCCGCCGATCATGGAGACGACGTTGGTGTAGCCCAGCTGCTGGAGGGTGTCGGCGGCGAACGCCGAGCGGGTGCCGCCGGCGCAGTAGGCGACGATCGGGGCGTCGTGGTCGACGACCTTGTTCTCGATGGAGGTCTCGAGCTGGCCCCGGGGGATGTGGATCGCGTTCGGCAGGGCGCCCTGCTCGTACTCGTCGGGCTCCCGCACGTCGAGGACGATCGTGCCGGGCTGCGCGATGGCCGCCTCGGCCTCGGCGGTCTCGACCTCGCGGATGCGCGCCTTGGTCTCGTTCAGGAGATCGCGGAAAGTGGCCACGAGCGAAAGCCTACCGGTCAGGTCAGGATTCGGAAATGGGGTCGGGCACCAGCGCCGGCAACAGCTCGCCGATCCGGCCACGGAGCACGGCGTCGGCGATGGGATCGAACGGTGTCTCCGAGTCGTTGACGATCACCAGCCGGGCGCCCGCCCGCTTGGCGATCGGCACGATCCCCGCCGCCGGGTAGACCTGCAGGGTCGAGCCGATGGCGAGGAAGAGGTCGGCTTGGACCGACGCCAGCTCGGCCCGGTCCATGTCGCCGGGGAACAGCGACTGGCCGAACGAGACGGTCGCCGACTTCAGGATGCCGCCGCAGCTCAGGCAGGCCGGGTCGTCGTCACCGGCCCGGACCCGGTCGAGCACATCGCCCATCGGGCCCCGGGCGCCGCAGCCCATGCACATGAACTCCCGCACGCTGCCGTGGACCTCGACCACCCGCGTCGGATCGACCCCGCCCCGCTGGTGCAGGCCGTCGACGTTCTGGGTGACGACCAGCAGGATGCGGCCCTGGCGGTCGAGCTCGCCGAGGGCGAGATGGCCGGCGTTGGGGTCGCCCCGGTAGGGCGGGTCGTCGATCCGGCGCCGCCACGACTCGACCCGGAAGTCACGGTCGGACAGCCAGGTCTCGATGGTGGCCCGCAGCTCGGCCCCGGGGTTCTTGGTCCAGATCCCGTTCGGGCCCCGGAAGTCGGGGATGCCCGATTCGGTGGAGATCCCGGCGCCGGTGAGCGCCACGATCCGCTGGGCCTCAGCCACCCAGCCGGCGACCTGGGACACGACGTCGTCCGCCATCGGCGCAGCATGCCAGCTAGGGCCGGCTTGACAGCAGGGACGAAAAGGGATGAAAGTCCATGAAAGTCCTTTGATCCCCTTTCGGAGGTTCGATGCCCACCACCCTGCCCCCGCTCGACGGCGACTCCATCTACGTGCGGCCCTGGCCCGACGACGTCGTCGACCAGATGGGGTTCGATCCCCGGACGCCCTACGTCGAGCGGTTCTGGCTCGGGGTGCTCGGTCCGTCGACCGTCTGGTTCCTGCGGCGGACGGCCGCTGAGCTGGAGGCGGCACCGGCCGGCTTCGTGCTCCCGCTGGCCGACACCGCCCGGGCCCTGGGGCTCGGCGCCGCCGGCGCCCACTCACCGTTCCTGCGAGCCCTGCGGCGGTGCTGCCAGTTCGACATGGCCCGGGGCGACGGGCCCGGCACCCTCGCCGTCCGCCGCAAGCTGCCGCCGCTCAGCCGCCGCCACCTGGCCCGCCTGCCGGAATCGGTGCAACGGGAGCACGACCAGTGGACCGCCGACGCCCTGCGCACGCCCGAGGCCGAGCTGCTCCGCCACCGCTCCCGCAAGCTGGCCCTGTCGCTCTTGGAGCTCGGCGAGGATCTCGAGTCGGCCGAGCGCCACCTCCTGCGGTGGCGCTTCCATCCCCTGCTGGCCCACGAGTCGGCCGCCTGGGCCTGGCGTCGCCACAACGACGCCCTCGCCGCTGCCTCGGCCCAGGGCGGCGG
>JAEKLB010000094.1 GCA_019510095.1 Acidobacteriota bacterium
GAGAAGTGAGGCGGAAGCCGCACTGCTTCGACGTCGGTGTTGATGACCGTCGTCGCGTGGCGAGCGGCCGACACGACGGCAGCAGCCACTGCCGTGGCGTCGAGCCCGTGACCGGCTCGGCCTGGTCGCACGACCAGCTTGCCGTGGGCGACCGCGATCGTCGGCTCGATCGGCGCGCGGCGAGTGCTCGGGTCGTGAACGGCGACGATGTGGCTGACCTTGGTCGTGCTGACCCTGGCCACGATGGGCGGTGGTCCCGGCACCATGCGGTTCCACCACGACTCCTGTCGCGCCGCGGCCAGGCTGGCGGCGCGGTCGACGCGGAGGCCGACGGCCTCGGCGTCGGTCCGGACGACGCCGTCGGGGGTGTGCAGGAAGATCGACGCGCCGGCCAGCTCGTGGGCGGCCTGCTCGACGTGGCCGATGGCGGCGGCGCGCGACTGCGGCCGCGCGAGCAGGAGACTGGCACCGACGGCCGCTGCCGCCGCGGCAACCAGGGTGGCGAGAACCCACGGGAGTCGACGGGGCATTCCGACGAGGATCGCAGATTCTGGAAGAGTCTCGGCAAGCAGACGTGACCCATGGGGGAGAGATGACACCGAACGTTGAGGTGGTCGGCCAGGAGAGCGATCCGGTCGAGCGGTCGTGGATCTCGAAGGATGCCCTGCTCTATGCGGTCGGCGTCGGTGCCGGGTCGGTCGACCCGTTGGCGCCCGACGAGCTGAAGTACACGACCGAGAACAGCACGGGCGTCGAGCAGCGGGTGCTGCCGAGCTTTGCGGTGATCATCGGCGGTGGCGGCGCCAACATGGGCGCGGTCGGCGAGATCAACTGGGCCAACCTCGTGCACGGCGAGCAGTCGTTCACCCTGCACCGGCCCATCCCGGTGGAGGGCACGCTCGTCTCGACCGGAAAGGTCACGGGTGTGTACGACAAGGGCTCGGGCATGGTCATCGCCATGGAGGCCAACGCCAAGCTCAAGGACACGGGCGAGCCGCTACTGACCACCACCATGTCGGCGTTCATCCGCGGCGAAGGGGGTTGGGGTGGCGATCGCGGCCCGAGCGGTCCGAAGAACGTGCCGCCCGACCGGGCCCCCGATCACACGGTGACGTACGTGACCCGCGAGGACCAACCACTGGTGTACCGACTGTCGGGCGATCGCAACCCGCTCCACTCCGATCCTGCGTTCGCCACCCTCGCCGGGTTCCCGCGCCCGATCTTGCACGGCCTGTGCACGTTCGGCTTCACCGGCCGCGCCCTGCTGCACACCCTGGCTGGCAGCGATGACGCAAGGTTCACGAGCATGGAGGCCCGCTTCGCCAGGCCGGTGTTCCCCGGCCAGTCGCTGACCGTGAAGGTGTGGACCGTCGGTGCCGGTGAGGCGCTCTACACGACCGAGAACAACGACGGCGAGATCGTGATCTCCGAAGGTCGCGCCACCTTCACCGCTTAGAACAACCGCATCTCGGCCCGCTCCACCTTGCGGAGCAGGTCGTAGTCGAGCTCGATGCAGGCGATGCCGCGCGACTCGGCGAGCACGCGCGCCTGGGGCTTGACCGATTGGGCGGCGAAGATGCCCCGCACCGGGCGCAGCCGACCGTCGAGGTCGAGCCGCTCGATGTAGCGGACCAGCTGTTCGACGCCGGCGATCTCGCCGACGCGCTTGATCTCGACGGCCACGGCCGCGCCCTCGCCGTCGCGGCAGAGCAGATCGACCGGTCCGATGTCAGTGGGGTACTCGCGGCGGACCAGCACCATGCCGTCGGCGAGATAGGTCACGTCGGCAGCCAGGAGCTCCTGGAGATGGGCCTCGACGCCGTCCTTCTGGAGCCCGGGATCGACGCCGAGATGATGGCTGACGTCGGTGTGGACCTCGTCGATGGTGATGGTGAGCGTCTCACCCTTGGGGCTGGTGACCACCCAGCGACCGGGCTCCTCGACGATCCGGCACGGCGGGTTCATCCAGTTGAGCGGCTTGTAGGCCCGGTCGTCGGCATGGATCGAGATCGAGCCGTCGGCCTTGAGCAGGAGCAACCGGGTGGCCATCGGGAGGTGCGCGCTCAGCCGGCCCTGGTAGTCGACCGAGCAGGTGGCGATGACGAGCCGCACGGGTGCAGCCGGTCAGAACTCGGCGTCGAGCTCGGCGAGCTCCTCCGGCTCGGCCAGGGCGGCCGCCCGCCATGCCTGCATGGCCGGCAGGCCCAGGATGGTGTCGCGGTAGGTGCGGCACTGCGAGTCGAGCTCGACGTCGTACGTCGCGAAGCGGGTGCACACCGGGGCGTACATGGCGTCGGCGGTGGTGAGGGTCGCCCCGAAGAGATAGGGGCCGCCGTACCGGGAGAGGCAGTCGCGCCAGATCGAGCAAACCCGGTCGATGTCGGTCTGGGCGCCCGACCACACCTTGAAGTCGTCGTGATGGGCCTTGAGGTTCATCGGCAGCGCCGCTCGCAGGTTGACGAACCCGCTGTGCATCTCACCGCAGATCGACCGGCAGTGCGCTCGGGCCGTCGGGTCGGCAGGCAGCAGGCCGGCCTCTGGGCGGGTCTCGTTGAGGTACTCCGAGATGGCCATGCTGTCCCAGCTCTCGATGTCGCCGTCGCGCAGGGAAGGGACGCGGAACGACGGCGCCAACAGGAGGAGCTCGGCCCGGCTGGCCGGGTCATCGGGACGCAGCAGCTCGACGTCGAAGTCGATGCCGGCGAACGTGCACAGCAGCCAGCCGCGCAACGACCATGCGCCGTAGTTCCGGCTGTTGATGGTCAGCCGTGCCGTTGCCATCGCCCAGTAGGGTGCCACACCTGATGCTCTACCGTGCGTATCAGGCGTACTCGGATTCCATCGCTCCCGTTCGATCGTTCGCGGGCATCGCATCACGCGCGGTCGACTGCATGCCCGACCGCCTGTCGCACTCGTTTCTTGCGCGGAACTTGTCTGGTTCCTACGAGATGCTGTCGCGCGCGGGGCTGTCCCACGAGCGGCCCGCCTTCGGGATCGACCGGGTCGTCGTCGCCGGCGACGAGGTGCCCGTGCGGGAGGAGGTTGCGCTCGACCTGCCGTTCGGCACCCTCGTGCGGTTCGCCAAGGACACCGACGTCGAGCAACCCCGCGTGCTGCTCGTCGCGCCGCTGTCAGGGCATTTCGCCACGCTGCTGCGCAGCACCGTGAAGACCATGTCGCGTGATCACGACGTGTACCTCACGGATTGGCGCAATGCCCGGGACGTCAACATCGCCCACGGCGCGTTCGGCTTCGACGACTACATCGACTACCTGATCCGCTTCCTCCGAGTCATCGGGCCGGGCGCCCACATGGTCGCGGTGTGCCAGCCCTGTGTCGCCGCCCTCGCCGCGACCGCCGTCCTCGCCGAGGGCAACGACGTGGTGACGCCGCGGAGCCTCACCCTGATGGCCGGGCCGATCGACGCCCGGGTCAACCCCACCAAGGTGAACGAGCTGGCCACGAGCAAGTCGATGGCGTGGTTCGAGCGCAACGTGATCGCCACCGTCCCCCGCCGGTATGCGGGCTGGCAGCGCCAGGTGTATCCGGGCTTCCTGCAGCTCGGGGCCTTCGTGAGCATGAACATGTCGCGCCATCTGCAGGCGCACCGCGACCTCTACGGCGACCTCGTGAACGGGGCGGTCGAGAAGGCCGACGCCGCCAAGTCGTTCTACGACGAGTACTTCTCGGTCCTCGACATGCCCGCCGAGTTCTACCTCGAGACGGTGGCCAAGGTGTTCCAGGAGTTCGACCTTGCCCGGGGCGTGCTCGAGTACGAGGGTCGGGCGGTCGACCCTGGCGCCATCCGCACCACGTCGCTGCTGACCGTCGAGGGGGAGCGCGACGACATCTGCTCGGTCGGCCAGACAATGGCCGCCCACGACCTTGCCCCGCGGGTCCCGGCCTTTCGGCGCCGGCACCACCTGCAGCCCGGTGTCGGCCACTACGGCGTGTTCAGCGGTTCGCGCTGGGAGGGCCAGATCTATCCGGTCGTCAGCCACCTCATCGAGGCCGCCGACTAGCGCGTCAACCGCGCCACGGGCCCCACTGGAGGTGGGCGTGCTGGCGCCAGCCCGACTCCTCGATGGCTTCCAGGCAGGTGCTTGCCAGCTCCGGCCGGCAGATCAGGAGATCGGGTAGCCACGGGTCGGACCGGTTGTAGACGAGCGGGTTGCCGTCGAGCCTCGAGGCATGGAACCCGGCGGCCTGGGCCACCGCGACGGGCGCGGCGGAGTCCCACTCGTACATGCCGCCGGCGTGGGCATAGGCGTCGACCATCCCGGTCACGACAGCCATGGCCTTGGCGCCGGCCGAGCCCATCCCCACCATCTCGGCGCCCAGCGCGTCAGCGATGAACTCGGTCACCATCGGGTGGTGGAAGCGCGACGTGACCACCCGCGCCGGGCGTCCCTCGACCTCCGGCATCTCCGGCGGCTCGCCGGTGTCGAACACCATGCCCATGGCCGGCAGGGTGACGGCGCCCGCGGTGACCAGCCCGCCCTCGGCCAGCGCGATGTGGACGGCCCAGTCGGGCCGACCGGCCTCGCCGTACTCGCGAGTGCCGTCGAGCGGGTCGACCACCCAGACCCGTTCGACCGACAGCCGCCGACCGTCGTCATAGCCCTCCTCGGAGAGGATCCCGTCGTCAGGACGGGCCTCGGTGAGCAGCTCCATGATCAGCTCGTGGCTCTGGCGGTCGCCCTCGGCCCGTAGCTGGTCGGGCCACATGCCCTTGCCCTCCTCGCGCAGGGCGAGCAAGAGCTCGGACGCGGCGACGGCGACCTCCCGGGCGATCCGGTGGTCGTCGGTCGTCGGCATGTCGTCGAACCTACTGACAGACCGCGGCGAGGCAGTCGCTTGCCAGCTCCGGGCGGCACACGAGCAGATCCGGCAGATAGACGTCGGGCTCGTTGTAGACGAGCGGCGACCCGTCGAGTCGGGAGACGTGCAGGCCGGCGGCGATGGCCACGGCCACCGGCGCGCACGAGTCCCACTGGTACTGGCCACCCGCGTGTGCGTACACGTCGGCCTCCCCCTTCACCACGGCCATGGTCTTGGCCCCGGCCGACCCGAGCAGCAGCAGGTCGGCGCCGAGCGCCGCCGCGATCCGGTCGGTCTCCTCCGGGCTGCGGGTGCGGCTGGTGACGACTCGCAGGGGGCCGGACCCCCGAGGTGGCACGACGGGCGGCTCGTCGGTGGCGAAGACGATGTCGTCGGCGGGGAGGGCGACCGCGCCGGCGACCGGTTGGCCGGCGGTGACCAGGGCGACGTGTACCGCCCAGTCGGAGCGGCCCGGCTCGCCGTACTCGCGGGTGCCGTCGAGGGGGTCGACGATCCACACGCGGGGCGCACCCAGGCGGGCGGTGTCGTCCTTGCCCTCCTCGGAGAGGATGGGATCGCCGGGCCGGGCGGCCGACAGGAGATCCATGATGCGCACATGGGCCCGGCGGTCGCCCTCGGCCTTGAGTGATGCTGGCGGCACCGACCGGTCGGCCCGGAGCTCGAGCAGCAGCTGGCCGGCCTGGGCGGCGACGAGGCGGGCGAGGCGGTGGTCGTCCATGGGCACGGCGGGCGACCCTACCGATCGAGTCAGGACGTCGTGCCGGACAGCTGGCTCCGGGCCCCCGGCGTCATTGGCGGGAACCCGGGCCGGCGCTTCAGTCGCTCGAGGATCCCCAGGGCTCCGCGGCAAGCTCGTAGCACTCCTGGTGGAAGTGCTCGACCCGGTCCCACCGGCCGTCGACGTAGACGTTGGCGATCACCTGGAACTTGGTCTGCTTGGCGGCGAACTTCACCTGCTCCTGGCAGTGGGTGCACAGCACCATCGAGCCGGCTTCGATCCGGCGGGTGACGGCGCGGCTGCCGAGCGACTGGCTGCCAAGCGACTTCGTTGCGAGGGACGACTGGCTCATGCCAGAGATATCGGCCCATGAGCCCTGAAAGTTGAGTAAATGCGACAGATCACCGCGGGGGAACCTTGACGAGATGGTCCATCTCAACGACTGTTGACACGCCGGGCCGGGGTGCTTCCGCCGTGCACCCCTGCCCGGCACCCACATGCGCGAGCCCGATGGCGCGGTGGGCGTTACGCCGCCGGTGTCCGCAGCCCGGCCGGGCTGGGCGCCGGGCGGGCCCAGACCGAAGCCACGTGGACCTCGTCGCCCCGGGAGCGAGCCGAGATCACCGCCGAGTCGGCGCGGTCGAGGGTGTCGAGGGGCATGTCACCATCGAGGTGCAGGGCGGCACCGACGCTGATCGTGCGGCCGGCCTGCCCGTGCCGCCAGGTGTCGAGCAGGCGGGTGCCCACCCGCTCGATCGGGATCTTGAGGCTCCGGAGCACCACCACGAACTGGTTGTCGGCGAAGCGGGCCACGGCGTCGCCGGCTCGAATGCCGTGCCGAAGGTGGAGCCCGGCCTGCCCGAGCAGCACGTTGGCCGCGTCGACACCCCCGGTGCGGCGCGCCTCGTCGAGGCCGTCGATCTCGATCAGCAGCAAGCCGTCGCCGGGCCGGAGCGACGCGATGAGCGTCGAGGCATGGAGGCGGTTGGCCACGCCGGAGACCGGATCCCTGGTGGCGGCGTCGAACAGGGAGTCGACTGCGCCGATGCGGTCGAGCACGGCGCCGTCGCCCCGGAGCAGCTCGGTGGCGATGCGGCAGATCTTGTTGCCGGCATCAGCGACCTCGTCGACCCCACGAAGGTCGATGGCCGCCATGAGCAGGGCGTCGACGTCGGCCAGCGCGGCGGTGGCGACGGCCCGGTGGTGGCGGGCGGCTCGCACCGCCCGGGTCATGGTGACCGTCAGCCAGCCGGTCACGCTCGCCGTGAGGAAGGCCAGCGCCGCCATCGCCCACCAGGTCATGCAGCCTCATCGGCTCATGACGCTTCGTGGTGAAGCAATGGGAGCACAACTGCGGCCAACGATGGTGAGACCGATCAGGTGCCCGTCGTCTTCGACCGGCCCAGCCGCACGGCGTCGCTGACGAGCAGCCGGAGCCGGTGCTCGTCGGCGCCCGAGGCGACCAGGTCGGCCATTCGCTGCTCGACCGACCGGGCCAGGACCTCGTCGTCGGTCGCCGCCCCGTCCCGCGCCGCCGCGGTGAGCGTCATCAGGGTGAGGGCGGCGCCGCCGGTGAGCAGCCCGAAGGCCAGCGCCCCACCCGTGGAGTCGGCGATCGACGTGATGATCATCCCGGCGATGCCCGTCACGCATGCCGCCACCAGCAGGCGGCGCACCAGGCGAGCGGACACCGTTACCGCAGCCGCTTGTACTTGATGCGGTGGGGCTGGTCGGCCTCGGACCCCAGCCGCTTGTGCCGGTCGGCCTCGTAGTCACTGAAGTTGCCCTCGTACCAGGTGACCTCGGAGTCGCCCTCGAAGGCGAGGACGTGAGTGGCGACCCGGTCGAGGAACCAGCGGTCGTGGCTGATGACCACCGCGCACCCGGCGAAGGCCAGCAGGGCGTCCTCGAGGGCGCGGAGGGTGTCGACGTCGAGGTCGTTGGTGGGCTCGTCGAGCAGCAGCACGTTGCCGGCGGTGAGCAGTTGCTTGGCCAGATGCAGCCGGTTGCGCTCGCCACCGGAGAGGACGCCGACCTTCTTCTGCTGGTCGGAACCCTTGAAGTTGAACGACGCCACGTAGGCCCGCCCGTTCATGACCCGGTTGCCGACCTTGAGCTCCCCGGCGCTGTCGGAGTTGGCCAGGCCGGTGATCTCCTCGAACACCGTCTTGTCGGGATCGAGGGCGTCGCGTGACTGGTCGACGTACGACAGCTCGACCGTCGCGCCGACATCGAGCCGGCCGGCGTCGGGCATCTCCTGACCCGTGATGAGCCGGAAGAGCGTGGTCTTGCCCGCGCCGTTCGGCCCGATGACCCCGACGATGCCGGCTGGGGGCAACGAGAAGGTCAGGTTCTCGAAGAGGAGGCGGTCGGCGTAGCCCTTGGTGAGCCCGTCGGCCTCGATGACCACGTCCCCGAGGCGGGGGCCCGGCGGGATGGTGATCTCGAGCTTGTCGGGACCGCGGTCGGCTGCCTGCGACTCGGCGAGGAGTGACTCGTAGGCCGACAGTCGGGCCTTGCCCTTGGCCTGGCGGGCACGCGGTGAGAGCCGCACCCACTCGAGCTCTCGTTCGAGGGTGCGGCGCCGGGCGGAGCCCGCCTTCTCCTCGATGGCGAGGCGGGCCGCCTTCTGCTCGAGCCATCCCGAGTAGTTGCCCTCGAAGGGATAGCCGCGCCCGCGGTCGAGCTCGAGGATCCAGCCGGCGACGTTGTCGAGGAAGTAGCGATCGTGGGTGATCGCCACGACGGTGCCGTTGTAGTCCTGCAAGAAGCGCTCGAGCCAGGCGACCGACTCAGCGTCGAGATGGTTGGTCGGCTCGTCGAGCAGCAGGAGATCAGGGTGGGAGAGCAGCAGCCGGCACAAGGCGACCCGGCGGCGCTCACCGCCTGACAGAACGCTGACGTCGGCGTCGCCCGGGGGAACCCGGAGCGCGTCCATGGCGATCTCGACCTGGCGCTCCACGTCCCAGGCGTTGCTGGCGTCGATCTTTTCCTGGAGGTCGGCCTGCTCGGCGAGCAGCTTGTCGAAGTCGGCGTCGGGCTCCGCGAACGCCGCGCACACTGCCTCGTAGCGCTGGAGCAGCTGGGCGGTGGCGCCCACACCGTCCATGACGTTGCCGAGCACGTCCTTCGACTCGTCGAGATGCGGCTCTTGGTGGAGGTGGCCAACGGTGAAGCCAGGGGTCAGGCGCGCCTCCCCGCTGTAGCCGTCGTCCTCGCCGGCCATCACCCGCAGCAACGACGACTTGCCGGCGCCGTTGCCGCCGATGACGCCGATCTTGGCGCCGGGATAGAAGGAGAGGCTGATGTCCTCGAGCACCTGCCGGTCAGGTGGGTGGAACCGGCCGACTCGCCGCATCGTGAATATGAACTCGTGGGCCATGGCAATCCCGGACCGTACAAGGGTCGCCGGTACGATCGGCATCGATGGACGGCTCAACGCCCGAGGAAGTCGACGGTCCCAACGCCTGGCTGGTCGACGAGATGCGGGAGCGGTGGCAGTCCGATCCCTCATCCGTCGCCCCCGACTGGCAGCGCGTGTTCGCGGGAGGTGCCCCGGCGGCGCCCCCGAGCCCGCCGCCGCCGACGGCTCCGGCTTCGGCCGCGGTTGCCGAGCCGGCGCCTGCGCCTGCAGCCCGAGTTGTGGAGTCTGAGTCCCGGAAGCCGGCACCGAGCCTCCCGAGCTCGACCGAGCAGCCGCAGCAGCTCCGGGGCGCGGCGGCCCGGATCGTGCAGAACATGGAGGCCAGCCTCGGCGTGCCGACGGCCACGTCGTTCCGGGTGGTGCCGGCCAAGCTGCTCGAGGTCAACCGCACCGTCGTCAACGGCTACCTCGGCCGCACGCTCGGCGGGAAGATCAGCTTCACCCACGTCATCGGGTTCGCCGTTGCCAGGGCCATGGCCGAGATGCCGGCCATGCAACGGTCCTACGCCGAGCTCGACGGCAAGCCTGGTGTCGTGCACCACGACCACGTCGGTCTCGGGCTGGCGGTCGACGTCGAGCGTGACGACGGCACGCGCACCCTCTTCGTGCCGGTCATCAAGGACGCCGGCGGCCTCGACTTCGCCGGCTTCCACGCCGCCTACGAGGACCTGATTCGCAAGGTCCGCTCCAACAAGCTCTCGCCGGACGACTTCGCCGGGGCCACCGCCACCCTCACCAACCCCGGCACCATCGGGACCGTCCAGTCGGTGCCCCGGCTGATGCCCGGGCAAGCCGTCATCGTCGGCGTCGGCACCATCGACTACCCGGCCGAGTACCAGGCCGCTGATCCCCGGGCGCTCGCCGAGCTGGGGGTGTCGAAGACCGTCACCATCACCTCGACCTACGACCACCGGATCATCCAGGGTGCCGAGTCGGGCCTCTTCCTCAAGCGGATCCACGAGCTGTTGACCGGTGAGGACGACTTCTACGGCGACATCTTCCGCTCGCTCGGGGTGCCCTACGAGGCGGTGAAGTGGCGGCGCGACGTCAACCCGCTCGACCACGGCGACGACGCCGATCTCCGCAAGCACCTGTCGGTGCACACGCTCATCAACATGTACCGGGTCCGCGGCCACCTGATCGCCGACCTCGACCCGCTACGGGTCAAGGAGCCGGCGATGTTCGCCGAGCTCGACCCCGCCACCTACGGGCTCACGATCTGGGACCTCGACCGCGAGTTCCAGACCGAGGGGCTCGCCGGCCACGAGCAGCTCGCCCTCTCGGAGATGCTCCGCCTGCTGCGCGACGCCTACTGCCGGACGGTGGGCGTCGAGTACATGCACATCCAGGAGCCCGACCAGAAGCAGTGGATCCAGCAGCACGTCGAAGGCGTGCCGGCCACCAGCCACCCGGGCGACCAGCGCCACATCCTCGAGAAGCTCAACGCCGCCGAGGCCTTCGAGCGCTTCCTGGCCACCAAGTACGTCGGCGCCAAGCGCTTCGGCCTCGAGGGTGCGGAGTCGGCCATCCCGTTGCTCGACGCGGTCCTCGAGGCGGCGGCCGACGCCGGCCTCGACGCGGCAGTGATGGGCATGGCCCACCGGGGGCGCCTCAACGTGCTGGCCAACATCGTCGGCAAGTCGCTCTCGCAGATCTTCAACGAGTTCGAGGGCAACGTCGACCCCGACATGGTCCAGGGCTCGGGCGACGTGAAGTACCACCTCGGCGCCAGTGGCACCTACGCCAGCCGCCGCGGCCGGGTGATGCCGGTCCAGCTGGCCGCCAACCCCTCGCATCTCGAGGCGGTCGACCCGGTGGTCGAGGGCATGGTGCGCGCCATGCAGGACGTGATCGACCGGCCGCCGGGCTCCTACACCGTGCTCCCGGTGCTGATCCACGGCGACGCTGCCTTCGCCGGCCAGGGCGTCGTGTCGGAGGTCCTGAACCTCTCCGACCTGAAGGGCTACCGCACCGGTGGCACCGTCCACCTGATCATCAACAACCAGCTCGGCTTCACCACCGCGCCGGAGTACAGCCGGTCGACCGTGTACGCCACCGACGTGGCCAAGGCGGTCCAGGCCCCGATCTTCCATGTCAACGGCGACGATCCCGAGGCGTGCGTGCGGGTCGCCCGGCTCGCCTTCGAGTTCCGGCAGGCGTTCAACAAGGACGTGGTGATCGACATGTGGTGCTACCGGCGCCACGGCCACAACGAGGGTGACGACCCGAGCTACACGCAGCCCCTCATGTACCAGCGGATCGAGCAGCACCCGTCGGTGCGCAAGCGCTACGTCGAGTCGCTCGTCCGGCGGGCCGACATCACGGCCGAGGAAGCCGAGCAGGCGCTCGCCGACTTCTCCCAGAAGCTGCAGGCATCCTTCGAGGAGACACGGGCGGCGGCGCCTCCGAAGGGTGTGCTGGCCCAGCCGTCGGTCGGGTCGCATGGGCCGCTGCCCCACATCGAGACCGGCGTGGCAACCGACGACCTCGAGCGGGTCTTCGCGACGCTCGACGCCGTCCCGGAGGACTTCTCCGTCCATCCGAAGCTGGCCCGCCAGTTCGACGCCCGGCGGGAGCTGTGGGAGGGCGGCGAGGTCGACTGGGCGCTCGGTGAAGCCCTGTCGCTGGGGAGCATCGTCCTCGAGGGCCACGACATCCGCTTCGCCGGCCAGGACTCGCGGCGGGGCACCTTCTCCCAGCGCCACGCCGTGCTCGTCGACTACCGCACCGGCGCGGAGCACATCCCGCTGACGACGATCGACCGCGACCAGGGCAAGTTCTGGATCTACGACTCGTCCCTGTCGGAGTACGCGGCGATGGGGTTCGAGTACGGCTACTCCATCATCCACGTCGGGGCGCTGGTGATCTGGGAAGCGCAGTTCGGTGACTTCGTGAACGGCGCCCAGATCGTGATCGATCAGTACCTGGCTGCCTCAGAGGACAAGTGGACGCAGACCTCGGGCCTCGTCCTCCTGCTGCCCCATGGTTACGACGGCCAGGGCCCCGAGCACTCGTCGGGTCGCATCGAACGCTTCCTCACCCTCTGTGCGGAGGACAACCTGCAGGTGGCCAACTGCACGACGGCCGCCCAGTACTTCCACCTGCTCCGGCGCCAGGCCCTGCTGCCCCAGCGCAAGCCGCTGATCATCTTCACCCCCAAGTACCTGCTCCGTGCCAAGGAGTCCCGGTCGTCCGTCGACCTGCTCACGAGCGGCTCGTTCGAGGAGGTCCTCGACGACGAGAGCATCACCGACCCGTCGTCGGTGCGCCGGGTGGTCCTCGCCAGCGGCAAGGTCGCCTACGACCTCGCCCGGCGCCGCGACGAGACCCAGGCACCGGTCGCGGTCGTCCGGGTCGAGCAGCTCTACCCGTGGCCGGCCGAGCAGATCACCGCACTGCTGAACCGCTACGAGAACGCCGACTCGCTCTTCTGGGTGCAGGAGGAGCCGGAGAACATGGGCCCGTGGCCGTTCGTGCACGGTCGGCTGCACTCGCTCCTGCCCGACCACATGAAGCTCGGTCACTCATCGCGATCGGAGTCGGGCTCGCCCGCGACCGGTAGCGCGAAGGTGCATCAGCAGGAGCAGGACGAGCTCGTCGAGCGCGCCTTCGAAGGCGCGTAGGTCTTCGTGCAGGAACCACCAGGTTCCCGCACGAGCGTGATGCCGACGCCTTGCATCGGCGAGTGACGTCGAGCGACAGAGCCGGCTCGACGTGCGCGTGGATCCGCGTATCCACAGCTTTGTGCAAAAGACCTGCTTGACTGTCTCGTCGACATGACGCGCACGCACGTCGTCGTAGACGGATCCAACATCGCGACCGAAGGTCGCTCGCTGCCGAGCCTCCGACAGCTCGATGAGGCAGTGCGCGCTTTTCTCATCGAGCGCCCCCACGATGTGTGCACCGTCGTCGTCGACGCGACCTTCGAGCATCGCATCGACAGCTCGGAGAAGGCGATGTACGACGAGGCGCTCGAGGCCAACGAGCTCCTCACGCCGCCGGCCGGCAGCATCGGCCGTGGCGACAAGTTCATCCTCGAGATCGCCGACCGGGTCGGCGCCACCGTGTTCTCGAACGACTCGTTCCAGGAGTTCCACGGCGAGTACGAGTGGCTGTTCGACCAGGGCCGGCTGGTCGGTGGCAAGCCGGTGCCCGGTGTCGGCTGGGTCTTCGTCGAGCGCACGCCGGTTCGCGGGCCCAAGAGCCGGCAGGCCACCAGGGCCGCGACCAAGAAGCGCACGCGGGGCGCCGCTGGCGCGTCGGCCAAGAAGGCGGCCCACTCGTCGCCCACGAGCAGCGGCGTCGAGCTCGGGCCCATGCCGAGCCCGAAGACGCCACCGCCGGTCCGCAAGCGCGGCGGCACCCGGCGACCGGCAACGCCACCTGCCGCCGCGGC
>JAEKLB010000218.1 GCA_019510095.1 Acidobacteriota bacterium
CAGGATCTTGGCCCGGTTGCGGACGATGCCCGGGTCGGCCATGAGCCGCTCCACGTCGTCGTCGGTGAGCGCGGCGACCCGGTCGACGTCGAAGCCGTGGAAGACCTGGCGGTAGCGCTCCCGCTTGTTGAGGATCGTCAGCCAGGACAGCCCGGCCTGGAAGCCCTCGAGGCAGAGCCGCTCGAACAGCGCGCTCTCGCCGGCGACGGGCAGGCCCCATTCGGTGTCGTGGTAGTCGCGCAGTGCCGGCAGCGTGCCCCAGGGGCAGCGGGCCAGGCCGTCGTCGCCGGTGACGGGGCCGGTCATCCGCGCTTGAGCATGCGAGCGGTGGGCAGAGCAGGCGCCGGCAACGCGGCCATCGGGTCGTCCTGCGGGAGCCCGAACCGGGCGCCGTCACCGGCGGTGCCGCTCTCGACCAGCCGCTGCCACTCCTCGCGGTAGGCGGCGACCTCGTCGTGGTCACGGCCGATGAAGTTCCACCACATCACGATCTGCTCGCCGAAGGGCGGCCCGCCGAGGAGGAGCACCAGCGCGTCCTCGGCCGCGGTGACCTCGATGGCGTCGCGACCCGGCTCCAGGTAGCCCAGCTCGGTCGCCTTGAGCGCCTCGTCGCCGACGGTCAGGCTGCCGGAGTCGAGCAGCAGTCCGTGCTCGTAGGACGGGTCGACGTCGAGCCGCAGCGACGTGCCGGCCCGGAGGCGGAGCTCGGCCCCGAGCAGCGGGCTGTAGGTGCGCACCGGGGAGATCGAGCCGAGCACCGAGCCGAGGAACACCCGGGCCTCCCACCCGTCGCCGGTGACCGGCTCGGGCACGAAGTGCTCGAAGGCGGGAGCAGTCTGCCGGTCCGCGTCGGGCAGCGCCAGCCAGAGCTGGGCGCCGTGGAGCACGGTCGTGTCGGGCGTGGAGTACTCGGAGTGGCTGATCCCGCGTCCGGCCGTCATCAGGTTGAGCTCGCCGGGCCGCACGACCGCGTGATGACCCGCGGAGTCGCGGTGCTCGACCTCGCCGGTGAACAACCAGCTCGCGGTCTGCAGCCCGGTGTGCGGGTGCGGCGGCACGACCATGCCGCCCTGCGGGTCGCCCCCCAGAACCGGCACAGCGTCGGGCCCGTAGTGGTCGACGAAGCACCAGGCGCCGACGAACGTGCGCTGACGCTGGGGCAG
>JAEKLB010000173.1 GCA_019510095.1 Acidobacteriota bacterium
GACATGATCCCGGCGGTGAGGGCGAAGTCGGAGGCGTTGGCGACGGCGAGTGCCTCGTCGATGTCAGCAGCCCGCTGCACCGACAGCACCGGGCCGAAGATCTCCTCGGTGGCGAGGCGCGATCCGGGTTGCACGCCGTCGACGATCACCGGGCCGTGGAACCACCCCTCGGCCGGCACCGCCCGCTGGTGGAGCACCACCGTCCCCTCCTCCGGCGCCATCGCCGCGTAGGCCCGCACCTTCGCCAGCGCATCGGCGTCGATGAGCGGGCCGAGCTGCGTGGCCATTGCCGACGGGTGGCCGAGCTGGAGGATGCGAGCAGCGCCGACGAGTCGCGTCACCAGCTCGTCGTGGACCTCGTCGAGCACCACCACCCGACTGGCCGCCGAGCACTTCTGGCCCGCGTAGCCGAACGCCGAGGTGATGATGTCGGGCACGGCCGCGTCGAGGTCGGCGTCAGCGTCGACGACGATGGCGTTCTTGCCGCCCATCTCGGCGACCACCCGCTTCACCTGACGTTGACCAGGGCGGTGCACCGCCGCCTCGCGGATGATCTCGAGGCCGACGGCCGACGAGCCGGTGAAGGCGACGAACGCCACCTGCGGATGGGCAACCAGATGCGCGCCGATCACCTCGCCCTGCCCAGGGAGGAAGCCGAGGACGCCCTCGGGCAGCCCGGCCGCCTCCAGCGCCTCGGCGATCTTCCACGCAACGCCAGGCGCTTGCTCGGCCGGCTTGAGGATCACCGCGTTGCCGGCCGCCAGCGCAGCCACCGTCATGCCCGCGGGGATGGCGAGGGGGAAGTTCCAGGGCGCGATCACCACACCGACACCCAGCGCTTCATAGGAGAGCGTGTTCCGCTCCCCCGGCGGGGATTCGACCGGGCCGCCATCGGCGAGCCGGATGGCCTCCCGCCCGTAGTACTCGAAGAAGTCGATCGCCTCGCACACGTCGGCGTCGGCCTCCTTCCACGGCTTGCCGCACTCGAACACCTCCAGCGCCGCCACCTGGTTGCGGCGGGCCCGGAGCCATGCCGCCGCCCGGAACAGCACCGCCGCCCGCTCCCGTGCCGGTCGCCTGCCCCATGCCGGTTGGGCTGCCAGTCCGGCATCGACGGCAGCATCGGCATGGTCGACGCCGCACGACGCCGACCAGACCACCGTGGTCGACGGCGACGCCGGGTCGGGCGAGTCGATCCGGTCAGCGGTCATCGACCGGCGACCGCCGATCAGGGCCGGCACCTCGCGACCGGAGGAGCTGCCGCTGATGGCCACCTGGAAGTCGTGCCGCACCGGCGCCCGCCGCCATTCGGCGTGCGGCTCATGGTGGTACGGCTGCGGGTCTTCGACATCGGTATCGGGTGCGATGACGGGCACCGGCGCGCCGGGCAGGTCATGCCCATCCGGCGGCACCAACAGGTCGTCGAGGTCGCGCTCCTCGGCGAACCTCGCCCGTACGAAGCCCTCGTTCGAGGTGTTCTCCAGCAGCCGGCGCACGAGGTACGCCATCCCCGGCACCAACTCGCCCACCGGTGCGTACAGCCGCAGCCGCAGCCCGGCGCCGGTCACTGCCGCCTGCAGCGGCTCCGCCATCCCGTGGAGCATCTGGATCTCCACGGCCGACTCGGGGATGCCACGGCGGCGGGCGCCGACGACGGCAGCGGCCATCGACCGGAGGTTGTGGGTGCCGAAGGCCGACCTGACCGTCCGATGGTTGTCGTGCAGCAGGTCGGCGCAGCGCTCGTAGTTGGCGTCGGTGTCGTCCTTCGCCTCGAACACCGGCACCGGCCACCCCTCGGCCTCGGCCACGATCGTCTCGGTGTCCCAGTAGGCGCCCTTGACCAGGCGGACGGTGACCGGTGTCGGCCGGCGGCCGGCGTGGGCGATGACCGAGGCCAGGTCGTCGTACGCGTCCCGCAGGTAGGCCTGGATCACGATGCCGGTCGACAACGCCGGGTGGCTCCGGCACGTTCGCTCGAACAGCTCGAGGGTGAGGTCCTTGACCTCGAGGTGCTCCATGTCGAAGTGGATGTGGGCGCCACCTGCATCCGCCCGCGCGAGGATCGGCTCCAAACGGCCGACGGCCTCCTCGATGCCCTGCTCCCGGGTCAGCGCGCCGTAGTGCGGCGCGAGGGCGGTCGGCTTCACGCTGATGTTGACCCGCGCCAGCCGACCCTTGTCATCGGCATCGAGATGCGGCTGGTCGGGCCAGTGCGGCGCGGCCGCCAGCAGTGCATCGAGCATCTCGCTCACCCGTGCCGCGTAGCGGTCGGCTTGCTCGTCCGTGGTCGTCTTCTCGCCGAGCAGGTCGACGGTGGTGGCCACGCCCCTCGACCAGAGGCGCGCAGCGCCGTCGACCGCGGCCCCGGCGGTCTCGCCGAGGATGAACTGCTCGGCCATCCGGCGGATGTTCCGGCGGGCGATCGTCGCCGACACCGCGCTGCCCAGCGGCACGTGCTCGGCGACGTCGAGCCCCACCTCCATCAGCCTCGGCACGTCGGGCCCGTCGAAGTACTCCTCCATGTGCCGGAGCACCTCGTGGTCGTCGCCGGTCGTCGCCGGGAACACGTCGACGAAGCGGAACAGCTGGGTGCGAAACGATGGGTGCGACATCGCCCACGACATGACGCGCTCGCTCCACCACGACAGCTCGAACACCTTCGAGCGCTCACCAGCGCCCGACGCCGCGAGCCGGCGGGCGAAGGCGGTGATCTCCTCGTCAGCCGACCCCACCGTTGTCGACGCTATCGGCGCCCGAACTCGCGATGGATGCTCGGCAGATGTGCCGAGGATCCATCGCGGGTTCAGGTTGCGGCCTCGATGAGCGCGGTGATGGCGTCGATGTCGAGGTGAGTGGCGAGGTGATCGGCGAGGCGGTCGAGCATGGCCTCTCGCAGGACGGCAAACGACACTGCGCTGGCCGGCCCCCCGACCGAGGCCAGAAAGGCGTGGCGGAACTGGTCGGACTCGAACAGCCCGTGCAGGGCCGTGCCGCGGAAGCGACCGTCCGGGGAGGACGAGCCGTGGTCGCCCCCATCGAGGCGCAGCCAGGGCGCTGACGGAGCGGTGCGCCCGTGGTGGATCTCGTAGCCGTCGACGGGGACGCCGAGCGCCGACCCGCGGCGGCGGCACAGGACCTTGTCGGCCTCGAAGACGGTCTCGGTCTCGACCCAGCCCAGCCCGGCGACGACCCCCGCAGCCGACTCCACCTGATCGACGATGCGCGTCCCCATCATCTGCTCGCCGCCGCAGATGCCCAGGACCGGCGCACCACTTGCCTCGATGGCCCGGTCGAGCCCCGCCGCCCGCAGCCACGCCAGGTCGCCCACCGTCCCCTTGGTGCCCGGCAGCACGACGAGGTCAGGCCGACCGAGTCGGGACGCTGACGAGACGTAGCGCACCGACACATCCGGCTCTGCCACCAGCGGATCGAGATCGGTGAAGTTGGAGATGCGTGGGAACCGCACCACGGCGACGTCGAATGCGCCGGTGCCCGGCGAGGGGCGGTCGAGGGCGAGCGAGTCCTCGGCGTCGATGCGAACGTCGTCGATCCACGGGATCACGCCGAGCACCGGCACACCGGAGCGAGCGGCGAGGTCGCGGGGCCC
>JAEKLB010000219.1 GCA_019510095.1 Acidobacteriota bacterium
CAGGTCGTTGCCGCGTGCGCGGGACCTGCGCCAACCAAAAAGCCGACCCCGGAGGTCAGGGCGAGCACCCCCGCTGTCAACGCCCGGCGGAGCGGCCGACGCTCACGCGGACGACCCCGGTGGGCCGGGACGGAGGAGGACCGGTGGACAGCAGGCATGACGTACCCCAACTGCCAGGCGAGACGGGGGTGAGCACCTGGCTGCACCCCTAACGAGACTCCGGAGCCTCGGACATGGCCGCCTCCGGAAAATGGCCCAGGTGGGCTAGTCAGCACCCCGCAGGTAGGCCAGCTGCGCCCGGACGGACAGCTCGGCGGCGCCCCAGAGCACCGGGTCGACGTCGGTGTAGACGATCTCGACGACCCGGCGGGGGAGCTCGTCGACGGAGACGCCCTCCGGGTGGGGCTCGTTGGCGAGCTGCTCGAGCGCCGCCCGGACCTGGTCGAGGCGCTCGTGGCGGTGGGCGATGTAGTAGTCGAGCGCACCCAGGGCGTTGTCGATCACCGGGCCGTGGCCGGGCCAGATCCGCTCGACTGCGTGTGTGTCCGCGAGGGCATGCAGCCGGTCGAGCGAGTCGAGGTAGGCACCCAACTCGCCGTCGGGATGGGCGACCACGGTGGTGCCGCGACCGAGCACGGTGTCGCCGGTGAGGATCGCGTTGTCGGCCGGGACGTGGAACGACAGCGAGTCGCTGCTGTGCCCGGGTGTGCCGACCACCCGGATCTCCAGGCCGTCGATCTCGACGACGTCACCGTCGCCGAGACCCTCCTCCCCCAACCGGTACGCCGGGTCGAGGGCCCGCACGCCGCAGCCGAGTCGCGACGCGAACTCCTTCGCGGACTCGGAGTGGTCGATGTGGTGATGGGTGAGCAGCACGACGCCGACCTGACCGGCGCCCATCTGATCAGACACTGCCTCGACGGCGGCCAGATGGGCCGCGTCCGGCGGACCCGGGTCGATGACCACTGAGCGCCGGGCGCCGGGCTCGCGCAGCAACCAGGTGTTGGTGCCGTCGAGGGTCATGATGTTGGCGTTGGGCGCGAGCACGCAGGTGGCCCGCTCGCCGAACGAGCCGCCGGTCCAACTCATCCTCGCGACCCCCACCTCGCGGTCCGGGCCCGTTGCTCGAGGAGCTCGTCGGCGTGCGGCGGACGGGTCAG
>JAEKLB010000095.1 GCA_019510095.1 Acidobacteriota bacterium
TCCTGGCCAAGTTCTACGTGATCAACGCCGCCGTCGAGGCCCGGTCGTACTGGCTGGCCATCGTGGCCATGCTCTCTGCCGTGGTGTCAGCGTTCCTCTACCTGCGTGTGGTCGTGGCGATGTACATGAACGAGCCGGGCGCCGCCGCTGACGCCGACGGTCGCCTCCAGATCCCCGCCGGCGCTGGCATTGCCCTCGCCCTGGCGGTCGCCTTCACGCTGGTGGTCGGCGTGGTTCCCGACCGTGTCGCCCACTGGGCCGACCGGGCTGTGCCCGTCCTCACCGACAAGGCCGGCTGACGCCTCACTACCTGTAGTTGTCGCCGGCGAGGCGATGCACGGCAGCATCGCCCATCTCCGGCGAGAAGGTGATCCTCATGTCCCGCCCGGCGGCCTTTGCCGCGTACAGGGCGATGTCAGCATCACGCAGCAGGGCGCCGGCATCGTCGCGAGGGCCCAGGGCGATGCCCACGCTGGCGGTGAGGAACAGCGGTCGACTGTTCTCGACGTGTGGTGTGAACGGGCCTCGTACCGCATCGAGGAGCCGGTCGGCGACGGCGGTCGCCAGGGTGGTGGCGTCGGCCTCCGACTCGAGGAGCACGACGAACTCGTCGCCCCCGAGGCGACCGATGGTCTCGCCGGCCCGCAGCTCGTTCCGGAACCGGACGGCGAGCGCCTGCAGCAGCTCGTCGCCGACCTGGTGCCCGAAGTTGTCGTTGATGTTCTTGAACTGGTCGATGTCGACGAAGAGCACGGCCGTCGACAGCTTCCCCCGCCGGGCCCGGGCCAGCATGTTCTCGGCCCGGTCGAGGATCAGGGTCCGGTTGGGGAGACCTGTGAGGCCGTCGTGCAGGGCCTGGAAGGCCAGCTCCGCGCCCTGCCGCTCGAGCTCGGCGACGGCGGTCGCCAGGTCGTCGAGCGCCGCCCGCTTCTCGGCCAGGTCGATCGCATGCCCGTAGGCGGCGCTCACCGCCCCGGCGATCAGCTCCAGACGGGTGGCGTCCTCACCGTCGAAGGCGTCGGGCTCGGGCGAGGCGATCGAGAGGATCCCGACGACGGCCCCTTCGTGGAAGAGGGGTGCGCAGACCCGGGAGCGGAGGCCGCCGGTGCGGAAGGCCACCCGGTTCACCCGGGTGTCGGTCTCGGAGTCGCGAACCAGCAGGACCTGGCCGGTTCGGACGCACAGGCCGCTCATGCTCCCGTCGACCGGGATCCTCACCGGGGCGCTCCCCGGCGGCAGGGCCAGCTGCCAGGTGCTCGAGCGGCTCAGGTAGCGGAAGACGATCTCGTCCCCGTCGACGATCCCGATGGTCATCTGCTCGGCGCCCATCGCCAGCCGGGCCCGGTCGATGATCTTCTCCACGATCTCGGCGTCGTCGAAGTCGGCGCTGCTCAGCTCCCGCTGCAGGTCGACCGTGGTCCGGAGCAAGTCGTCCTTCGCCCGTGCCGCGGCCTCCGGCGACGGGCGCGTCACCTCGCCGGCCACCCGGTCCCCCGTCACGGCAGTGAGCGTATTTCCACGGACGACGGAGCGTGGCTGTCAGCGGAGCATCTTGGCCCCCTGTGAAACCGATCACTAGGCTCGGCCCCCGTGTCCGAGTTCCTGCGCGCGTACCTCACGGTCGCTGTTTTCGCAGCTTTTGCCGGACTTCTGATCGCCGGCGTGCTCGGCCTCAGCCGTCTGATCCGCCCAAATCGGCCCACGCCGCAGAAGCTGCTCACCTATGAGAGCGGCGTCGACCCGGTCGGTTCCGGCTTCAGCCAGAGCCAGGTGCGGTACTACATCTTCGCCCTGCTCTTCGTGATGTTCGACGTGGAAGCGGTGTTCATCTTCCCCTGGGCCATGCGGCTCGAGCTCTACCAAGTCTTCGGCCTGGTCGAGATGGCGGTCTTCATCGTCATCCTCGTCTTCGGCCTCGTCTATGCCTGGCGAAAGGGCGTGCTGCGGTGGGTCTAGACGCGCAGCCCGCCGAGCGGCCCCACAAGCTCGGCCTGGTCGAGCGGGGCAAGGTGCCCAAGCCGCTCACCGCCCTGCTCAACCTCAGCCGGAAGTACAGCCTCTGGGTGTACCAGTGGGGCCTCGCCTGCTGCGCCATCGAGATGGGTGCGGCCTTCGGGTCGCCCCGCTACGACGTCATGCGCCTCGGCGTGATCCCGCTGCCGGCCAGCCCCCGCCAAGCCGACCTGGTGGTGGTGTCGGGCACCGTCACCGACAAGATGGCGCCGGCCATCCGGCGGCTGTACGAGCAGATGGCCGAGCCCAAGTACGTCATCTCCATGGGCAGCTGCGCCAACTGCGGCGGCCCCTACTGGGACTCCTACTCGGTCACCAAGGGCGTCGACCAGATCGTCCCGGTCGACGTCTACGTCCCCGGGTGCCCGCCCCGTCCCGAGGCCCTCCTCGAGGGCATCGTCCTGCTCCAGCAGCGGATCCAGCACGAGGACATGGCGGAGCGCTGGAAGGGTGAGCCGGTTGTCATCGGCTGAGACCACAACCGAGGAGCAGCCGGCCCCGCTGGTCGACGCCGCGCGCGACGAGATGGTCGCCGCGCTGGCGACCCAGCTCGGCGACGCCGTCGTCGAGTCACACGTGGCGCCGGGCCGGGACGCCTGGGTCCGGGTCGACCTCAGTGCCTGGGACACCGCCGCCCGGGTGTGCCGGGAGCAGCTCGGGCTCACCTACTTCTGCTACCTCTCGGCCATCGACTGGCTCCCCTCGCCGTTCGGCAGGAGCGAGGACGACAGCGCCCCGACAGTCGCCCCGTCGACCGACCAGCTCGACCACGGGGTCGCCGGTGGCGCCACCCGGTTCCAGCTGTTGGCCCGCCTGGTGTCGCCGACCACCCACCTCGGCATCAACTTGAAGTGCGACCTCCCCGACGACGGGCTCACCGCCCCGACGTGGTCGCGCATCTTCCCTGGCGCCGACTGGAACGAGCGCGAGATCTGCGAGATGTTCGGGATCACCTTCGCCGGCCATCCCCACCTGGTCAACATCTACCTCCCAGGCGACTTCGAGGGCCATCCGTTGCGCAAGGACTTCCCGCTGCTGTCCCGGATGGTGAAGCCGTGGCCCGGGCTGGTCGACGTCGAGCCCATGCCCGGCGAGCCCGACGAGGACGAAGAGGCCACCGAGGCAGGTGACGAGGAATGACAGCGATCTCCGAGCGGCAGCAGCGCGGCTACATCGGTGCGATCGCGGCCGAGGCGCGCGTCAACGTCGAGCTCGAGACCGAGGGCATGACCCTCAACATCGGCCCGCAGCACCCGGCCACCCACGGCACCCTGCGCATCATCGCCAAGCTCGACGGCGAGCAGGTCGTCTCGGCGGAGCCGGTCATGGGCTACATGCACCGGGGCTACGAGAAGCTGGTCGAGGTCCGCACCTTCCCGCAGGTGACCACGCTCATCAACCGGATCGACTGGCTCGGCAACTTCGCCAACGAGGTTCCGTTCATCCTCGCTGCCGAGCAGCTGATGGAGATCGAGGCCCCGGCACGGGCGCAGTACATCCGGACCATCTTCTTCGAGCTGTCCCGCCAGGCGAACCTCATGCTCTTCCTCGGCGACATGGGCGTGCAGCTCGGCGCCATCACCGCCGTCTTCTACGCCTTCCGTGATCGCGAGCACGTGCTCAACCTCATGGAGTCGGTCACCGGCGGCCGCTTCCACCCCAACTTCGACCGCATCGGCGGCCTGAAGGACGATCTGCCCAAGGGCTGGGTCGAGGAGTGCAAGGGCGCCATGGTGAAGGTGCGGCGCTTCTGCGACGAGATCGAAGAGCTCCTCATGGGCAACGAGATCTTCGAGACGCGCACCCGTGGCATCGGCGTCATCCCCGCCGAAGTTGCCCTCGGCTACGGCCTGTCGGGCGCCAACCTCCGGGCATCGGGCGTCGACTGGGACCTCCGTCGCGACAACGACTACCCGCTCGCCTGGAAGGACGCCGACTTCAAGGTCTGGACCCATCCCGATGGCGACAGCTTCGCCCGCTACTGGGTACGCCTCCAAGAGGTCCGCGAGTCGACCAAGATCGTCGACCAGCTGATCGAGAACATCCCGGCCGGGCCGATCATGGCCAAGGTCCCCCGCATCATCAAGGTGCCAGCGGGCGAGGCCTGGGTCTCCACCGAGAACCCCCTCGGCGAGATGGGGTACTACGTCGTGAGCAAGGGCGACCTCGGCCCCTTCCGGGTCAAGATCCGCACCGCCTCCTTCAACAACATCTCCATCGTCCCCTGGGTCATGCGCGGCGTCTACGTCCCCGACGTCATCACCATCCTCGCCAGCCTCTACTTCATCCTCGGGGACATCGACCGATGACCTTCGCGTTGGAGCTGTCGTACTGGCAGAGCACGATCCTGCGGATCGTCGGCGTCCTCGTGGCGGTGCTGATCCCGGCGGGCACGCTGGTCTACGTCTTCCTGTTCAAGATGATGAGCCACATGCAGAGCCGGCTGGGGCCGATGGAGGCCGGGCCGCACGGGTCGCTGCAGCTCATGGCCGAGGTGGGCAAGTTCCTCCAGAAGGAGGACATCGTCCCGACGAAGGCCGACCGGACGCTGTTCACGCTGGCGCCGTACCTGGTCGTCGGCACCGTGCTGCTCGTGTACCTGGCGGTGCCGTTCGGGCCCGACGCCTACTTCGCCGATCTCGACACCGGCGTCTTCTACCTCTTGGCGGTGTCGTCCGTCTCCGTGATCGGGGTGCTCGTCGCCGGTTGGGCGTCGGCCAACAAGTACTCGTTGATGGGTGGCCTGCGAGCTGCCGGCCAGCTCATCGCCTACGAGCTGCCGATGGTGCTCGCCGTGGTCGGCGTCGTCATCCAGGCCGGCTCGTTGAACCTGCAGCACATCGTCTCGGTGCAGGCGCACGGCGAGATCTTCGGATGGGGCGGCATCGGCAACCCGTTCATCCTCACCCAGATCGTCGGCTTCGGGATCTTCCTGCTGGCCACCCAGGCCGAGCTCACCCAGACCCCGTTCGACATGCCGATCGCCGAGTCGGAGCTGGTCGCCGGCTACATGACCGAGTACTCGGGCATGCGGTTCCTGCTGTTCTTCATCGGCGAGTTCGCGTCGGCCGGAGCCTTCGCGGCCGTCGCCGCCACCTTGTTCCTCGGCGGCTGGTGGCTGCCGGGGTTCGGCTTCGACAACAACGCGATGAACATCGTGGGCCCGCTGGTGATGGTCGGGAAGATGATGTTCGTCGCCTTCCTGATCTTCTGGTTCCGCTTCACCTATCCACGGTTCCGCGAGGACCAGCTGCAGACGCTGGCGTGGAAGTACCTCATCCCGTTGTCGCTCGTGAACATCATGGCCACGGCCGTGCTGAAGGTGGTGTTCTGATGCCCGAGATCCCCGGCGTCCTCAAGGGCCTCGGCGTCACCTTCCGGACGATGCTCAAGCCGGCCGTGACCGTCCAGTACCCGAGGGTCAAGGAGCAGCCGGCGACGCGGGCGCGCGGGGTGATCGCCCTCAAGGAGGAGAACTGCACGGTCTGCATGCTGTGCGCCCGGCAGTGCCCCGACTGGTGCATCTACATCGAGGGCCACAAGACCAAGGCGCCGCCGCGGCGTGAGGGTGGAAAGCCCCGCACCGTCCAGCTGCTCGACCGCTTCGACATCGACTACAGCCTGTGCATGTACTGCGGCATCTGTGTCGAGGTGTGCCCGTTCGACGCACTGTTCTGGAGCCCGGAGTTCGAGTACTCCGAGCCTCGCATCGCCGATCTGCTCCACGACAAGGACAAGCTCGGCGAATGGTTCGAGACGGTGCCCGACTACGAGCCCTACGAGGTCGGATCGCAGGCCAAGGTCAAGAAGGTGCCGCGATGATCGCCGAGAACATCGCCTTCGGCGTCCTGGCTGCCTCGGCGGTCCTGGCCGCGCTGCGGCTCGTCACCACGAAGAACGTCGTCCACGCCGCGCTCTACCTGGTCGTGGTGCTGGCGAGTGTGGGCGCCAACTACATCCTGCTGGCCGCTGAGTTCGTGGCGGTCGTGCAGCTCCTGGTCTACGTCGGCGCCATCGTCGTCATCTTCCTCTTCGGCGTCATGCTCACTCGGGCCCAGATCGGCCACGAGAGCGAGCTCGACAACGACCAGCGGGGCATCGCGCTGGTGACGGCGCTCTTCCTGCTCGGGATCCTGAGCTACGTCCTCATCGACTTCTTCCAGGACGACAAGCTCCCTGAGCTCACGGGCGTGAGCAAGGCGACCCTCCAGGCGACCCGAGGCACGGGGGCGGTCGGCGACGCCATCTTCTCCACCTACCTCGTGCCCTTCGAGGTGGTGTCGGTGCTCCTGCTTGCCGCCCTCGTCGGCGCCATCGTCCTGGCGAGGCGCGACTGATGCTCATCAACCAGTTCCTCTTGCTCGGCGCCGCGCTGTTCTGCATCGGGGTCTATGGCGTGCTGGCCCGCAAGAACGGCGTGCTGGTGCTGATGTCGATCGAGCTGATCCTCAACGCGGTCAACATCAACCTGCTCGCCTTCGGCGCCATGCATCAGGGCCCCGCGGCGATCACCGGTCAGGTGTTCGCGCTCTTCATCATCACGGTGGCCGCTGCCGAGGTCGGCGTCGGGCTCGCCATCGTGCTGCTGATCTATCGGAACCGAACCTCGGTGGACCTCTCCGAGGTCGACCTCATGAAGGGCTAGGCGGACAACCGCATGCTCGAGCACGCGTGGGTCATCCCCGCCATCACCTTCACCTCGTTCTGGTTGATCCTGTTCTTCGGCCGCCGCCTTCCCAAGGGTGGCTCCGAGATCGGGATCCTGGCGGTTGGCAGCACCCTGGTGCTCTCGTGCGTCATGGTCGCCCAATGGGTTGGCCGGGCCAAGACGTTGGCCGTCGGGCACGGCGAAGAGATCGAGCACATCCGAGGGCCGGTCGACAACACGGTGCGCTGGTTCACGAGCGGCCAGTTCCGGGTGCGGGTGGGCACCCACGTCGACGGGCTCACGGTGGTGATGCTCTTCACCGTCGCCCTGATCTCGTTCCTGGTGCACGTCTTCTCCACGAACTACATGGAAGGTGACCGCCGGTTCACCCACTACTTCGCGTCGCTCTCGCTGTTCACGACGGGCATGTACGTGCTGGTCACCGCGAGCACGACCCTGGCGGCTCTCTTCGGCTGGGAGCTGATGGGCCTGTGCTCGTTCATGTTGATCGGCCACTGGTGGGAGGAGAAGCCCAACTCGAACGCTGCCCTCAAGGCGTTCTTCACCACCCGCACCGGCGACATCGGGCTGCTCGTCGGCATCTCGATCTTGTTCTGGGCGGCGGGCGGCACCTTCGACATCGCCAAGATCAACCAGGCCGCCCTCTCCGGCCAGATCAGCCACACGGTGCTGGTGGTTGCCGCCTGTGCCCTGCTCGCGGCGGTGATCGGCAAGTCGGCGCAGTTCCCGCTCCACACCTGGCTTCCCGACGCCATGGCCGGCCCGACGCCGGTCTCGGCGCTCATCCACGCGGCCACCATGGTCGTGGCCGGCGTCTACCTGCTGGCTCGGGTGTACGGCGTCTTCTGGGTCGGCTTCCACATCCCCGACGGCGGCTTCAACTTCGTGGCTGCGGTGGGTGCGACCACGATCGTCATCGCCGCTGTGCTCGCCTTCGTCCAGCGGGACATCAAGAAGGTGCTCGCCTACTCGACCATCAGCCAGCTCGGGTACATGGTCATGGCGCTCGGAGTCGGGGCGTGGACGGCGGCGATCTTCCACCTCTTCACCCACGCCATGTTCAAGGCGCTGCTGTTCCTCGGCTCGGGCTCGGTCAGCCACTCGGTGCACAGCTTCGACATGGTCGACGACATGGGTGGTCTCCGGAAGCCCATGCCGAAGACGTTCGCCACCTTCATGGTCGGCTCGCTCGCCCTGGCCGGGCTCTTCCCGCTGGCCGGCTTCTGGTCGAAGGACGAGATCCTGCTGGGCGCCGGCGAGAACGGCTACAAGGTCTTCATGATCGTCGGCTTGGTCGGCGCCTTCATGACGGCCATGTACATGACCCGGTGCGTGTACCTCACGTTCTTCGGCGAGTACCGCGGTCACGGGCATCCCCACGAGTCCCCGTTGCCGATCCTCGGACCGCTCTACGTGCTCACCGTGTTCTCGGTCGGCGCCGGGCTGCTCAACGCGCCGTTCACCCACGAATGGTTCGGCAAGCTCATCGAGAACGAGACGTTCTTCCATGCCGGGGTCGCCACCCATGACTTCTCGGTGCCCGACGCCCTCATCTCGACGGTGGTCGTGCTGGCCGCCATCGGGATCGGCTATCTGCTGTTCTTCCAGGGCAAGCTGCCGAGGGGCGTCACCGCCCGTCAGCCCCTTGCCCGGGTCGGCTACACGTTCCTCGCCAACCGCTACTACCTCGACCACATCTACACGGGCGGGGTCGTCGGCGGCATCAGCGGGCCCATCGCCCGGGCGGCGTACTGGTTCAACCAGAACGTGCTCGACGGCATCGTCAACGGCGTGGCCATCGTGGCCAAGAAGTTCGCCGACTGGCAGTACAAGTACATCGACCAAGGTGCGATCGACGGCACCGTCAACGGCAGCGGCCACGGGGCCGAAGGCCTCGGCGGCTTCTTCCGCACCATCCAGACCGGGCGAGTCCAGCAGTACGGCGCGTTGCTCTTCGGCGCGACCGCTCTGCTGGCCCTCGCCCTCGTCCTGACCGTTTAACGGGAGCGCACGCGGTGAACGACTTTCTCAACGACTGGGGACTCACCCTCGCGGTCTTCCTCCCGCTCCTCGGCGCGGTGGTGATGATGGTCATCCCGCGGGGCGAGGAGGACACGCACAAGATCGTCGCCCTGGTGTCCACGCTCCTCAGCGGGGCCGTCGGCGTCTGGCTGCTCTTCAACTTCGACTACGACCACTCGCACAAGCTGCAGTTCGCCCGGAGCGACTCGTGGATCGAGGTCATCAACAGCCGCTACCACATCGGCATCGACGGGATCTCGCTGCCGCTGCTGGTGCTGTCGATGTTCATCACCATCCTGGTGGTCATCTACTCGTGGAACCACTTCCCCGAGCCGCACAACCCGAAGGCGTTCCTGGCGCTCACCCTCGTGCTCGAGGTGGGCATGAACGGCACGTTCGTCGCCCAGGACCTGATCCTGTTCTTCGTGTTCTTCGAGCTCGTCCTGCTGCCGATGTACTTCATGATCGGCGTCTGGGGTGGCGAGCAGCGGCAGTACGCCGCCATCAAGTTCTTCCTCTTCACCCTCTTCGGCTCGGCGCTGATGATCCTCTCGTTCCTGGCGCTCTACTTCAAGGGCGGCCAGACCTTCGACATGCCGCAGCTGATCCAGGTCGCCCAGGCCAACATCAGCCACAACACCGCTCTCTGGATCTTCGGCGGCCTGTTCATGGGCTTCGCCATC
This sequence comes from Acidobacteriota bacterium, assembly GCA_019510095.1. Lineage (GTDB taxonomy): Bacteria > Actinomycetota > Acidimicrobiia > Acidimicrobiales > CADCSY01 > JAEKLB01. The sequence continues at coordinate 9,388 of JAEKLB010000095.1, forward strand.
AAGGTGCCGATGTTCCCGTTCCACACCTGGCTGCCCGACGCCCACACCCAGGCGCCGACCCAGGGCTCGGTGATCCTGGCCGCCATCCTCCTGAAGCTCGGCACGTACGGCTTCATACGGATCGCCATCCCGATCCTTCCGGAAGCCGCCCACACCTGGGCGCCGTGGATCGGCGGTCTGGCGGTCGTCGGCATCATCTACGGCGCGCTGGGCTGTCTGGCCCAGACCGACCTGAAGCGGCTGATCGCCTTCTCCTCGGTGGCCCACATGGGCTTCGTGATGCTCGGCATCGCCACGCTGACGCCGGTCGGCATCAACGCCGCCATCTTCGGGATGGTTGCCCACGGCCTCATCACCGGCATGCTCTTCTTCATCGCCGGCTCGGTGAAGGACCGGTTCCACACCCTCGAGATCCGCCGCTTGGGCGGGCTCCTCGTGCAGGCGCCTCGGCTGGGCTGGATCCTCGGGTTCTGCGCGATGGCTTCACTCGGGCTCCCGGGCCTTGCCGGGTTCTGGGGCGAGTTCCCGGCCATCCTGTCGGCCTACTCGCCGGCGGCTGGCATGTCGGAGGCGCTGTTCCGCACGTACATGGTGATTGCCTCGGTCGGCACCGTGCTGGCCGCCGGCTACCTGCTGTGGATGTTCCAGCGCACGGCCTTCGGCAACCCGCCGGAGGAGTTCGCCGACCACCACATCCACGACGTGCATGGTCCCGAGTGGCTGGCATGGACGCCGATGCTCGCCGGCATCGTCGTTCTCGGGGTGCTGCCCGGACTGCTCCTCAACATCACGAACCCCGCCGTCATGGCCGCGTTCTCCAGGATCTAGCCCGTGCTCTCGTTCGTCCAGCCCAACATCGACTACCACGCACTGGCCCCCGAGCTGGTGCTCGTCGGCGCGCTGCTGTTGATCCTGCTGGTCGACCTCGTCTTCGAGGACCGGGCCCGGTGGGCCACCTCGTCACTCGCTGGCCTTGGCCTGCTCGCCGCCCTGATCCCGATCATCACCTTGGCCGTGAACGGGCACGATCGCTCGATGTTCGGCGGCGCCTACGTCGTCGACAACTTCGCCCTGGTGATGAAGGCGGTCTTCTTGCTGGCCGGCTACGTCGTCGTGCTGATGAGCACCGACTACATCGGTGAGGGCGACTACTACGAGGGCGAGTACTACTTCATGCTCCTCTCGTCGCTGTTCGGCATGCTCATCATGGCGTCGGCGCGCGACCTGATCTCGATCTTCATCGCCCTCGAGACGCTGTCGATCCCCGCCTATCTCCTCGCCGGCTGGCGCAAGCGTGATCTCAAGGGCAACGAAGCGTCGCTGAAGTACTACCTCCTCGGCGTGTTTGCCTCGGCGGTGATGCTCTACGGCATGTCGCTGATCTTCGGCGTGACCGGGTCGACCGTGCTCACCGACATCCGCGACGGGCTGGGCTCCGGCGAGTCGGTGCCGATCATCACCGTCGGCATCCTCTTCGTGGTGATCGGGTTCGCGTTCAAGGTCTCCGCCGTCCCGTTCCACACGTGGGCGCCCGACACCTATGAGGGCGCGCCCACGCCCATCACCGCCTTCCTCTCGGTGGCATCGAAGGCCGCCGGCTTCGTCGCCCTGCTCGAGCTGGTCTTCATCGCCTTCGAGGGGCACGAGGAGGTCTGGAAGCCGCTCTTCTGGATCTTGGCGGCCATCACCATGACCGTCGGCAACCTCATCGCCCTGCGCCAGACCAACGTGGTCCGGATGCTCGCCTATTCGTCGGTCGCCCAGGCCGGCTACATGCTGGCGCCCTTCGCCATTGCCGGTGATCTCTCCGGGGGCAATGTCGGCGCCATCAAGGCGGTCGTGACCTACCTGATCATCTACGCCGCCATGAACCTCGGGGCCTTCGCCGTGGTCATCGCCGTCGCCCGGAAGACGCGCTCTGCCGAGCTCTCCTCCTTCGGCGGCCTGTTCGAGTACGCGCCGGGCCTCGCCGTGCTGCTGGCGGCGTTCGTGTTCGCCCTGGCCGGCATCCCGCCGCTCGGCGGTTGGTACGCCAAGCTGGCCATCCTCAACGTGCTGATCGACGCCTCGACCCCGTGGGCGACGGTGCTCGCCGTGGTCGTCGCCGTGAACTCGGTGATCGCGCTCTTCTACTACGCGTCGGTCGCACGCGAGATGCTGATGCGCCCGGTTGCCGATGGCGACCGCACGCCGGTCACCATCCCGGCCTCGCTCGCCGCGTCCATCGGGCTGTGCGCCGTCAGCACCATCGCCATCGGCGTGGCGCCGAACCTCATCGCCCGCTTCAGCGATCTCGCCCACTTCGTCAGCTAGCTGCGCTGATGGCCTCGCTGGCCGACCGGATCGCGCGCGACGGGTCGGTCCGGTTCGACCTGGCCATGGAGCTCCTGCTCTACGGCGACGACGGCTTCTTCACCACTGGTGGGGGAGCAGGCCGGCGGGCCGACTTCATCACCAGCCCCGAGGTAGGGCCGCTCTTCGGCGCGGTCATCGCTCGGGCCCTCGACGACGAGTGGGAGCGGCTGGGCCGGCCCGACCCCTTCGTGGTGGTCGAGGCCGGCGCCGGGCGGGGCGCGCTGGCGAAGGCCGTGCTCGACGCTGCTCCTCGCTACGCCGCGGCACTGCGATACGTGTGCGTCGAGCGCTCAGCCGCCCTTCGTGACAGCGCGTCCCAGGCGCTGCCGGTTGAGCTCCCCCGCAACGTGCTGGGTCCGGCGACCGACGGCCTCGACGACGTGGAGCCCCATCGCATCGACGTCGTCGGCCCCATCGTGACGGTGCTCGACGACCTCCCGCTCTTGCCGGTGACGGGGGTGGTCCTGGCCAACGAGCTCCTCGACAACCTGCCGGTCCGGTTGCTGGATCGGACCGACGACGGTTGGTCGGAGGTCTTCGTGTCGCTCGAGGGCGAGCTCCTGGTCACTGCGCCTGATGATGCTGCTGCCGAGGCCGATCGACTGGCACCGGCGGCGACGCCCGGTGCCCGCATCCCGCTGCAGCACGAGGCGGCGAGCTGGCTGCGGCGGGCCGTCGACCTGCTGAGCGCCGGCCGGGTCATCGTGGTCGACTACGCCGACGCCACGCCCTCGCTGGCCCGTCGCCCGTGGCCGGAGTGGCTCCGGACCTACCGCGGCCACGAGCGGGGCGGTCACCCGCTCGAGCATCCCGGCGAGCAGGACGTCACCTGCGAGGTCGCCCTCGACCAGCTGGCGAGGGTGCGGGCCCCGGCGACCGACGTGGCTCAGGCCGTCTGGTTGCGGGACCGGGGCATCGACGAGCTGGTCGCGTCGGCCCGGGCAACCTGGGACGAGCGCGCCGGCATCGGCGATCTCGAGGCCATGAGGGCTCGCAGTCGGGTCAACGAGGCCGCCGCCCTTCTCGACCCGGCCGGCCTCGGCGCCTTCCGAGTCCTCGAGTGGCAGGTCGACTGAAGACGGGGCCTCCGCCCGGACCCGGGTTTGCACGAGATGGTGCGTCTCCAGAACGGAGAAGTCGTTACAAACCGGGGGGTGAGGCCACCGCGCGGGCCTCGGTCAGACGCCGGCCGAGGAAGGCGCGCTCGGCTGCGGTGGGTGCCAGCTCGTAGGCCACCTCGTAGGCGGCGGCCGAGGCCGC
>JAEKLB010000214.1 GCA_019510095.1 Acidobacteriota bacterium
CGGGATCCGGTGATCACCCTCGTGCTGGGCGGCGCCCGTTCCGGCAAGTCGGCGGTGGCCGAGGAGCGAGCGGGCAGTGGCGACGTCGTGTACGTCGCCACCGGTGTGGCCACCGACGCCGACATGGCCGCCCGCATCGCACTCCACCAGGCTCGTCGCCCGCCCACGTGGCGGACGATCGAGACCATCGACCTGGTCGCTGCCGTTCGTGAGCACGGCGACGGCACGGTGCTCATCGACTCCCTCGGCACCTGGGTCGCCTCGACGCAGGACTTCCACGTCGACGGCGCCGACCTGTGCAGCGCCCTCGCCGCGGCGGCGGGCGACATCGTGATCGTGTCCGAGGAGGTCGGGATGGGCGTGCATCCCGAATCGGCCGTCGGCCGCCAGTTCCGCGACGCGATCGGCTCCCTCAACCGGTCGGTTGCCGACATCGCCGACGAGGTCGTGCTCGTGGTCGCCGGCCGCCAGCTGAGGCTGCAGTAGCCGTGCGCGAGGCGCTCGCCCTCCTCACCCCCTTCGGGGGCGCTCGTGCACTCTCGCCCCGGGCCGTGCCGTGGTTCCCCTGGGTCGGCGCCCTGGTCGGTGTGCTCGTCGGCGGGTCGTGGTGGGTCGCCGGCCAGCTGTGGCCCCCGGCGGTGGCTGCTGCCCTCGTCGTCGTGATCGATCTGGCGGCGACGGGCATGCTCCACCTCGACGGCCTCACCGACACCGGAGACGGGCTGCTCCCCCACCTCGATCGCGAACGCCGCCTTGCCGTGATGGCCGAACCCGGGATCGGCGCCTTCGGCGCCGGGGTGGCCTTCACCGCCCTCCTCCTGCGGTGGGCCGCCCTCGCCTCGATGGATCCGCGGCCGGCCAGCGTCATCGGCCTGTGGGTGCTCGGCCGGCTGGTGATGACCCTCGCCGTGGTGTTCATGGCCCCGGCTCGGGCCGCCGGCATGGGCGCGCTCGTGGCCGGGGCCGAGCGACACCGGGTCATGTGGTCGAGCGTGCTGGCCCTCGGCGTCGCCGTCGGCTGCCTGGCCGGGGGGCCGGGCTCGGTTGCACCCCTGGCGGGGGCGCTCGGCGGCATCGGCGTGCTCGCCCTCGCCAACCGGCGGATCGGCGGCGTGAGCGGCGATGTCCTCGGCGCC
>JAEKLB010000215.1 GCA_019510095.1 Acidobacteriota bacterium
TGTCGGTGGCGACCGCGCTCATCCCGTTCCTCGAGCACGACGACGCCAACCGCGCGCTCATGGGCGCCAACATGCAGCGTCAGGCGGTGCCGCTGATCAAGAGCGACGCCCCGCTGGTCGGTACCGGCATGGAGTTCCGTGCCGCCGTCGACGCCGGCGACGTGGTCACCTCCGACGTGGCCGGTGTGGTCAAGGAGGTCTCGGCCGACGAGATCGTGATCATGACCGACGAGGGCGGCAACAAGTCCGTCCGGCTGCAGAAGTTCACCCGCTCCAACCAGGGCACCTGCATCAACCAGCGTCCGCTGGTCGCCGAGGGTGACCGGGTCGAGGTCGGCTCGCCGATCGCCGACGGGCCGTGCACCGACCAGGGCGAGATGGCGCTGGGCACCAACCTGCTCGTCGCCTTCATGCCGTGGCAGGGGCACAACTACGAGGACGCGATCATCCTCAGCCAGCGCCTGGTGCAGGAGGACGTCCTCACCTCGATCCACATCGAGGAGCACGAGGTCGACGCCCGCGACACCAAGCTGGGCCCCGAGGAGATCACCCGCGACATCCCCAACGTCGGCGACGAGCTGCTCGCCGACCTCGACGAGCGCGGCATCATCCGGGTCGGCGCGGAGGTCACCACCGGTGACATCCTCGTCGGCAAGGTGACCCCGAAGGGCGAGACCGAGCTGACCCCCGAGGAGCGCCTGCTCCGCGCGATCTTCGGCGAGAAGGCGCGCGAGGTGCGCGACACCTCGATGAAGGTCCCGCACGGTGAGTCCGGCACGGTCATCGGCGTCCGCGAGTTCAACCGCGAGGACGGCGACGAGCTGCCCCCGGGCGTGAACCAGCTGGTCCGGGTGTACGTCGCCCAGAAGCGCAAGATCTCCGTGGGTGACAAGCTCGCCGGCCGTCACGGCAACAAGGGCGTCATCTCGAAGATCCTGCCGGTCGAGGACATGCCGTTCCTCGAGGACGGCACCCCGGTCGACGTCGTGCTCAACCCGCTCGGTGTGCCGGGCCGGATGAACATCGGCCAGATCCTCGAGATCCACGCGCAGTCCGCTGAGCCGGGCTCCAAGGTCGCGACGCCCGTCTTCCACGGTGCCCGTGAGGACGAGCTCGTGGGTCTGCTCGGGTCGACC
>JAEKLB010000096.1 GCA_019510095.1 Acidobacteriota bacterium
TCGCGGGCCACCCGGGTCACCTCGTCGGCGAAGCTCGACAGCTGGTCGACCATGGTGTTGATCGTGTTCTTCAGCTCGAGGATCTCGCCTTTCACGTCGACGGTGATCTTCTGGGTCAGGTCGCCCCGGGCGACGGAGGTGGTGACCTGGGCGATGTCGCGCACCTGCGACGTCAGGTTCGACGCCATGGAGTTGACCGAGTCGGTGAGGTCCTTCCAGGTGCCGGCCACGCCGCGCACCTCGGCCTGCCCACCCAGACGGCCCTCGGTGCCCACCTCGCGGGCGACGCGGGTCACCTCGTCGGCGAAGCTCGACAGCTGGTCGACCATGGTGTTGATGGTGCTCTTCAGCTCGAGGATCTCGCCCCGGGCATCGACGGTGATCTTCTGGGTGAGGTCACCGCGCGCCACGGCGGTGGTGACCTGGGCGATGTTCCGTACCTGCGACGTCAGGTTCGACGCCAGGAAGTTCACGTTCTCGGTCAGGTCGCGCCAGGTGCCACTGACGCCCCGCACCTCGGCCTGACCACCGAGCTGGCCCTCCGTACCGACCTCGCGGGCCACCCGGGTGACCTCGTCGGCGAAGCTCGAGAGCTGGTCGACCATGGTGTTGATCGTGTTCTTCAGCTCCAGGATCTCACCCTTCACGTCGACGGTGATCTTCTGCGTCAGATCGCCCCGGGCAACCGCGGTGGTGACCTGGGCGATGTTCGCCCCGCACCTCGGCCTGGCCGCCGAGGATCCCCTCGGTGCCCACCTCGCGGGCCACGCGGGTCACCTCGTCGGCGAAGGTCGAGAGCTGGTCGACCATGGTGTTGATCGTGTTCTTCAGCTCGAGGATCTCGCCCCGGGCGTCGACGGTGATCTTCTGGGTGAGGTCACCGCGGGCGACGGCGGTGGTGACCTGGGCGATGTTCCGCACCTGCGAGGTCAGGTTGGACGCGAGGAAGTTCACCGAGTCGGTGAGTGCCTTCCAGGTGCCGGAGACGCCCTTGACCTTGGCCTGCCCACCGAGCTGACCGTCGGTGCCGACCTCGCGGGCCACGCGGGTCACCTCGTCGGCGAAGCTCGACAGCTGGTCGACCATGGAGTTCACGGCGGTGCCGATGCGGAGGAACTCGCCCTTCACCGGCTGGCCCTCGATGGTGAGGGCCATGCGCTGGCCGAGGTCGCCCTGGGCGACCGCCTCGATGACGCGGGCGATCTCGGTCGTGGGGCGGGACAGGTTCTCGATCAGCCCGTTGACCGATCCCGACTGCTCGGCCCAGCCGCCCCGGGCATCGCCCATGGTGAACCGCTCGGCCATGCGGCCCTCTCGCCCGACCAGGCGCCCGACCCGGCCGAGCTCGCGGGTGGCCCGGGCGTTCTTGTCGACCATGGCGTTGAACGCCTGAGCGATGTCGGCCATGAGGGGGTTGCGGTGACGCCCCGGCATCCGGACCGAGAAGTCGCCGTCGTTGGCGGCCCGCAGGGCACGGAGGAGATCGTGGAGGGCCACGTCGTCGACCGCCACGACCGTGCTGGCGGCCGACGCGGCGGCACCGTTCGTGCCATTGGCGTGATCGTTCTGTCGGGCCCCGTTACCCCCGACCGAGCCAGGTGAGAGGCGCTTTCTCGCTGGGCGGGCCCCGGCGGACGGGCTCTTCGGTGCCATGGTGCTGTCTCCTCACCCCGCGCCACGCGGACCGGGCTATTGACACGGAGGTTACCGAGGGTGCCGCGGTCACCCGGGCCAGTGTCCCGAATAGGCAAGAATGCGGCGCGTGAGGGCGCGGTTCACCGTCGTGCTGGCCGACGACGACGACGACGCCCGAACCATCATGGCCACGACGCTTCGGCGGGATGGCCGCTTCGACGTCCTCGCCGCGGTGGCCGACGGCCAGGCGGCCGTCGAGGCCTGCGGCCGGCTCACCCCGGACCTCCTGATCCTCGACCTCGCCATGCCCGGCGGCGGGGGTCTCGAGCACCTGCCCGACATCCGGCGGGTCGCTCCCTCGACCAGCGTCGTCGCCGTGACCGGCTTCCCCGGCGACCGGCTCGAGCCAGCGGCCCGGGCCCATGGGGCGACCGCCTACGTCACCAAGGGCCTCTCGCCGAAGCAGACCGTCGACGAGGTGATCATGACGGCGGGCGTCCTCCAGGCGATCGGGGCGGTGGCCTCCACGGGCATGAGCCTCGACAAGGACGTCAGGAGCGCGTCGACCGCCCGAAGGTTCGTCACCGAGACCCTCGACCGGTGGGACTGCGGCGACCTGCTCGACAGCATCACCCTCCTCGTCAGCGAGCTGGTGACCAACGCCGTGATCCATGCCGACTCGGCCCCGGAGATGGCCATCGTGCTCACGGCCGAGACCCTGCGGGTCGAGGTGGCCGACCGCAGCGACGCCATGCCCGTCGCCCGCGAGGCCGACGACTACGACACCTCGGGCCGGGGGCTGGCCCTCCTCGACGTCATGGCCGAGCAGTACGGCGTCCTCGACCGCCCCGACGGCGGCAAGACCATCTGGTTCGAGGTCCCGCGGCTCGACCGCGTGCACGGCGCGACCTCGAGCTGACCGCCCCGGCGTCGGACCGTCTCAGCGTGAGTCCCCGTCAGGTCTGGAGACCAGCGAACTGGGCGTTGTAGAGGCGGGCATAGGCCCCGTCGGCCGCGAGCAGCTCGTCGTGGTTGCCCTGCTCGACGATGGCCCCGTTCTCCATCACGAGGATCACGTCGGCATCCCGGATCGTCGAGAGCCGGTGCGCGATCACGAAGCTCGTGCGGTTGGAGCGGAGGGCATTCATCGCCTTCTGGATCAGGACCTCGGTCCGCGTGTCGACCGAGCTGGTCGCCTCGTCGAGGATGAGGATCGACGGGTCGGCGAGGAATGCCCGGGCGATCGTGAGGAGCTGCTTCTCCCCGGCGGAGACCGACCCCTCCTCGTCGTCGACGACGGTGGCGTAGCCATCGGGGAGCGAGTGGACGTAGCGGTCGACGAAGGTCGCTTCGGCCGCTTGCTGGATCTGCGCCTCGGTCGCCCTGGGGTTGCCATAGGCGATGTTGTCGCGGATCGTGCCGCCGAACATCCAGGTGTCCTGGAGCACCATGCCGATCTTCGAGCGCAGCTCGTCGCGGGACATGGTCCGCGTGTCGACGCCGTCGAGGAGGATCCGGCCCGAGTCGATCTCGTAGAACCGCATGATGAGGTTGACCAAGGTCGTCTTGCCGGCACCAGTGGGGCCGACGATGGCGACCGTGCGCCCGGGCGCGGCGACCAGCGACAGGTCCCTGATGAGTGGCCGCTCGGGGTCGTACGAGAACGAGACATGCTCGAACTCGACCTCGCCCCGCACCTCGTCACTGAGGCGCGTCTCGGCCGGCTCCGGTGAGAGCTCGTCGGCATCGAGGAACTCGAAGATGCGCTCGGCCGACGCCACACCCGACTGGAAGACGTTGGCCATCGACGCCACCTGGGTGAGGGGCTGGGCGAACTGGCGGGAGTACTGGATGAAGGCCTGGACGCCGCCGAGGGACAACGCACCAGAGGCGACCCGCAGCCCGCCGACGACGGCGACGATCACGAAGTTGAGGTTGCCGATGACCATCATCGACGGCTGGATCGATCCGGAGATGAACTGGGCGCCAAAGCTGGCCTCGTAGAGCCGATCGTTCTCCTGCCGGAACCGCTCCTCGACCTCCCCCTGGCGGCCGAACGCCTTGACGATGCTGTGGCCGGTGAAGCTCTCCTCGACGATGCCGTTGAGGTTCCCCGTGTGCTCCCACTGGGCGATGAACCGCCCTCGCGCCCGGCTGGCGATGAACCTGATGGTGGAGACCGACAGCGGGACGGTCACCAGCGCGACGAGCGCCAAGGGGCCGCAGATGACGAACATCATCACAACGGTCCCGATGATGGTGAGAACCGAGGTGAGCATCTGCGACAGCGTCTGCTGGAGGCTCTGCTGAAGGTTGTCGATGTCGTTGGTGACCCGGGACAGCAGGTCACCGCGCTGCTGGTGGTCGACATAGCGCAGCGGTAGGCGGTGGAGCTTGACCTCGACGTCCTTGCGCAGGCGGTACATCGTCCGTTGCACCACGCCCGTCAGGAGGTAGGCGTTGGTGTACTGAAGCGCGGCCGATGTGAGGTACAGCAGCACCACGAGCTCGAGCACGTGGTGGAGCGATCGGAAGTCGATGAACCGCGGACCACCGTTGAGGAGGCCCTTGACGATGACGTCCGTGGCGTGGCCGAGCACCTTGGGCCCGATCACCGAGAGCGACACGCTGGCGATGGCGAGAACGGCGACCAGTGCGTACACGTAGCCGTCGCGCTGCACGAGCCGCATCAAGCGAGCCATCGACTCCTTGAAGTTGGCCGAGCGCTCCAAGGGCATGCCGACGTTGGCCATGCGGAACCCGCCCGACGGGAACGTTCCCTTCGGGGGCTTCCGACCCTTGGCCCCGGCGCTGGCGGCGCCCGCTCCGGAAAGCGGCGGCGACACCAGGCCGGCGACGCGCTCGGCCTCCTCGATCTCCGCCGGCTCGGTCTCGGCGCTCACGCCGCCTCCCTCGTCGACGTCTGCGAGTCGACGATCTCGATGTAGGTCGGGCACGTCTCGAGGAGCCTGTCGTGCGTCCCGAGCCCGACGGCGACACCGTCCTCGAGCACCAGGATCTGGTCGGCCTGCTGGATGGTGGAGACCCGCTGGGCGACGATCAAGACGGCGGACGCCCGCGTGTAGGGCTCCAGCGCAGCGCGAAGCCGGGCGTCGGTCGCAAGGTCGAGGGCCGAGAACGAGTCGTCGAACAGGTAGATGTCGGGCCGGCGTACGAGAGCGCGGGCGATGGCCAGCCGCTGGCGCTGGCCGCCAGACACGTTGGTGCCACCTTGCTCGATCGATGCGTCGAGGCCGCCGGGCATGAGCTCCACGAAGTCGCGCGCCTGGGCAACCTCGAGCGCCGTCCACAGGTCGTCTTCGCTCGCGTCGGGCTTGCCGTACTCGAGGTTGGACCGGACCGTCCCGGAGAACAGGTAGGGCTTCTGGGGCACCAGGCCGATCCGGCCCCACAGGACGGCGGGGTCGAGGTCGCGCACGTCGACGTCGCCAACCAGCACGGCTCCGTCGCTCACGTCGAAGAGCCGCGCCACCAGGTTGAGCAGGCTGGTCTTGCCCGATCCGGTCGAACCGATGATCGCCGTCGTCTGGCCCGGCGCGGTGGCGACGTTGATGTTCGACAGGACGGGAAGCTCGGCTCGCGGGTAGCCGAAGGTGACGTCCCGGAACTCGACCGATCCCGGAGCTGGCATCGTGACGATCGGATCAGACGGCGGCACGACCGACGAGTAGGTGTCGAGCACCTCCTGGATGCGGTCGGCGCACACCGAGGCGCGGGGAGCCATCACGCCGACGAAGCTCGCCATCATCACCGCCGTCAGGATCAGCGTGAAGTAGGTGAGGAAGGCGACGAGGGACCCGATGGAGCTCTGCCCGTGCGCGATGCGGGCACCGCCCCACCAGATGAGGGCGACGCTTGATCCGTTGATGACGAGCAGGACGGTCGGCATGAGCAACGTCATCAGCCGACCCGAAGCAAGCGCGGTCTGCGTGAGGTCGCTGTTGGCCCGCTCGAACCGAGCGATCTCCTCCGGCTCCCGCACGAAGGCGCGCACGACACGGATCCCGGTGAGCTGCTCGCGCAACACCCGGTTGATGCCGTCGATCTGCGCCTGCATGAGGCGGAACAGCGGCACCATCCTCCAGATGATCGAACCGACCGCGACGACGAGTACCGGCATGCTCACCGTGAGCAACAACGACAGACCCACGTCCTGGCGAACAGCCATGATCACACCGCCGATCGCCGTGAACGGAGCGGAGAGCACGAGCGTGCACGTCATCACCACGAGCAGCTGGACCTGCTGTACGTCGTTGGTGATCCGGTTGATCAGGGACGGCGGCCCGAAGGTGTTGACCTCTTGGGCCGAGAACTCGGTCACACGATGGAACAAGGCGTGACGGACGTCGCGGCCGAAGCCCATGGCGGCCTTCGATCCGAAGTAGATCGCGCACAGCGCGAAGCCCAGCTGCACCACGGTGATGATCAGCATGATCATCCCGGCGTGCCAGATGTAGCCCCGGTCCGGCCGAATCGTCGACGCGCCGTTGATGACGACCCGATGGAGGACGCCCTTGTTGATGAGGTTCGCGTTCAGCGTCGGAAGTGTCAGGTTGGCGGCCGCTTGTACCGCCTGTAGCCCCAGGACCAGATAGAGGATCTTCTTGTAGGGCTTCAGATGGGTCCGGATCAAGCGGATCAGCATGCGGCTCCTAGGACAGCACCCGGGCTCGGTCGACTGCCAGCTTCGCCTCGAAGCGGGCCAACTGGTCCGCCACCGGTTTGGGGCCGGCGCCGCCGGGCGTGGTGCGACGGGTGACGGCGATGCCGGGCGCCAGCAAGGCGGCTGCCTCAGCACCGAGCTCGGCTGACACCACCGATGCCAGGTCCTCGTTGCCGTCGATGGCGCGTCGTACCAGCGCGCCGACCACACCGTGGGCCTCCCGGAACGGCATGCCTTTGGCCACCAGCAGCTCGGCCAGGTCGACCGCCGCCATGGCCGGCACGTCGGCGGCGGCCCGCATCCGGTCGAGCTTGAACGTCGACGAGGCGATCATCCCGGCGAGGGCCCGCAGGCCGAGGCGCACCTGATCGACCGCGTCGAACAGCGGCTCCTTGTCCTCCTGGAGGTCGCGGTTGTAGGCGAGCGGGAGGCCCTTGAGCGTGGTGAGCACCGCCACCAGGCCACCGATGACCCGCCCGGCCTTGCCCCGGGCCAGCTCGGCGATGTCGGGGTTCTTCTTCTGGGGGAGCATCGACGAGCCGGTCGAGTGGGCATCGTCGAGGGCGAGGAAGCCGAACTCCTCGCTCGACCAGAGCACCAGCTCCTCGCCCAGGCGCGACAGGTGCACGGCCAGCAGCGACAGCACGAAGAGCGACTCGGCGACGAAGTCGCGGTCGCTCACTGCGTCGAGGCTGTTCTCGAAGCGGCTGGCGAACCCGAGATCGGCAGCCACGCCATCGGGATCGAGCGGCAGTGACGAGCCGGCGAGCGCACCAGCGCCGAGGGGCGACACGTCGAGGCGGCGGCGGCAGTCGACCAGCCGGTCGAGGTCGCGCCCGAGGGCCCAGCCGTGGGCCAGCAGGTGATGGGCGAGGAGCACCGGCTGGGCCCGTTGGAGGTGGGTGTAGCCGGGGAGGTAGGCCTCCCCGGCCGCCGTCGCCTCCTGGTGCAGCACCTCCTGGAGGCTGAGGACGTCACCGGCGATGGCGTCGATCGCCGACTTGCACCACAGGCGCAGGTCGGTCGCGACCTGGTCGTTGCGGCTGCGCCCGGTGTGGAGCTTGGCCCCCGCGGGGCCAGCCAGCTCGGTGACCCGGCGCTCCACCGCGGTGTGAACGTCCTCGTCGCCGGGGGCGAACGAGAAGGTGCCACCGGCCAGCTCGGACTCGACCCGGTCGAGGGCCCGGAGCACGACGTCGAGCTCAGCGTCGCTGAGCAGGCCGCCCCGATGCAGCCCTCGCACATGGGCACGCGAGCCGAGCAGGTCTTCGGTCGCCAGCCGCCGGTCGAACGGCAGGCTGACCGTGTACTGGAGCAGCTCCTCTGACGGCCCGCCCTCGAACCGCCCCGACCACAAGGTCACGACCGCGCTCCCGGCACTGTTCTTTGGCGACTCGTGGGTCCCTGCGCCCCTTGGCTCGCCAAAGAACGGAATGAGTGCGTCACTGGTGCTCGGAGCCGGGGCCCTGGCGCTGCGACCAGGTCTCGATGCCGAGGCCCCACAGGCGGACGAACCCGGCCGAGTCCTCGTGGCGGAACACGTCGGCCGAGTCGTAGGTGGCGAGCCCGTAGTCGTAGAGGCTGTGCGGGCTCCGGCGGCCGGTGACCCGGCACGAGCCGGGCTCGAGGTGCAGCCGCACCTCGCCGCTGACGTGGCGCTGGCTCGACTCGACGAACGCGTCGAGGGCCTCCTTGAGGGGCGAGAACCAGAGGCCGTCGTAGATCAGCTCGGCGTAGCGGGGCTCGAGCCGCGCCTTCTCGCGAGCGAGGTCGCGCTCGAGGGTGATCGACTCGAGATCGGCGTGGGCCATGATCAGGGCGAGCGACCCCGGGCACTCGTAGGTCTCGCGGCTCTTGATGCCCACCCGCCGGTTCTCGACCATGTCGATGCGGCCCCAGCCATACGAGCCGACGACCTCGTTGATGGTCGTGATCAAGTCGACCAGCTCGAGGTCGACATCGTCGATGGCAACGGGCACGCCCTGCTCGAACCGGACCACGACGTCGCGCGGCTCGGTTGCCGTCGGCTTGGTCATCGACCACACGCCAGGCGGCGGCACCGCCCAGGGGTCCTCCATCTCGCCGCACTCGATGGCCCGACCCCAGAGGTTGTCGTCGATCGAGTACACCTTCTCCTTGGTCGCGGTGATCGGGATGCCCTTGTCGTAGGCGTAGTGGATGGCGTCCTCGCGGGTCATCCCCCACTCCCGGGCCGGCGCCAGGATCTCGAGATCGGGCGCCAGGGCCCGGGTCGACACCTCGAAGCGCACCTGGTCGTTGCCCTTGCCCGTGCAGCCATGGGCCACCGCATCGGCGCCGAACTGGCGGGCGGCCGCGACCATGTGCTTCACGATCACCGGTCGCGACAGCGCCGAGACCAGCGGATAACGGCCTTCGTAGAGGGCGTTGGCCTTGAGCGCCGGCACCAGGTAGTCGCGCGCCAGCTCGGCCTTGGCGTCGATGACCACGACGTCGATGGCGCCGGCCGCCAGGGCCCGCTGGCGAAGGGTGTCGCCATCGGCGCCGTCCTGGCCGACGTCCACCGCGCAAGCGACGACCTCGCAGCCGTAGCGCTCCTGCATCCAGGTCACGGCGACCGAGGTGTCGAGTCCACCGCTGTAGGCGAGCACGGCCCGCTTCGTCACGTCACTGCTCTCTTCTCTTCGGGGGGTTTGGTGAGACCGGCCAGGGCGGCCAGATGGTTGGCGACAGTGGCGCCCGAGCAGCCCTCGGCCACGACGACCAGGAGGGTGTCGTCGCCGGCAACGGTACCGATGACGTCGGCGAGCCCGGCCCGGTCGAGGGCGGAGCCGACCACATGGGCGGAGCCCGGTGGTGTGCGGAGGACGATCAGGTTGCCCGACGACACGACATCGACGACCCAGTCGGACAGCATGCGGCGCAGATGGTCCTCGGGTGCCCGCTGCTCGTGCGGCAGCTCGGGGATGGCATAGACGGTGTCGCCACCAGGCACGCGCACCTTGACCGCGCCGAGCTCCTCGAGGTCGCGGGAGACGGTTGCCTGGGTCGCCCGGATCCCGCCGCCACCGAGCAGCTCGACCAATTGGCCTTGGCTGGTGACCTCGGTCTGCTCGAGCAGCTTGGCGATGGCGTGTTGGCGCTGGGTCTTGGTGGTCATGTTCCGCTCGTCACAGGTCGGCCAGCGGGCTGTTGAGCACGCCCAGCAGGAAGCCGAGCAGCCCCCGTGCCGTGTGCATCCGGTTGGCGGCCTGCGGCCAGACGAGGCTGCCGCGGGCCTCGAGGACGTCGGCTGCGACCTCCTCGCCGCGATGGGCGGGCAGGCAGTGCAGGAACACCGCGTGGTCGGCCGCCATGCCCATGAGGCGACGATCAACGGTGAAGCCCTCGAACGCCCGGCGACGAGCCTCGGCTTCGTCCTCCTTGCCCATCGACGCCCACACGTCGGTGTAGACGGCGTCGGCGCCGGCGACCGCCTCCTCGGGACGGTCGAACAGCTCGATGTCACCACCGTGTGCCCCCACCCGATCGAGGTCGACGTCCGGGGTCGTGTACCCGGCCGGCGAGCCAATCCGGATCCGGCTGCCGACCATGGTCAACGCGATGGCGAGCGAGCGGGAGACGTTGTTGGGATCGCCGATGTAGGCGACGGTGAGGTCCCGGAGCCGGCCGAAGTGCTGCCCGAGCGTCAGGAGGTCGGCCAATGCCTGGAGCGGATGGCTGAGGTCGGACAGCAGGTTGACCACGGGCACCACGTCGGTCGCGGCCATGCGCTCGAGGTTCTCGTGCTCGAACACCCTCGCCGCCAGGACCGCGTGGTACCCGCCCAGGGTCCGGGCCACGTCCTCCGGCGTCTCCCGCACGCCGAGACCGACCTCGGCCGGGCCGATCATCACCGGGTGGCCGCCCAGTTGCACGACCGCCATCTCCATGGAGCTGCGGGTGCGCAACGAGGGCTTCTCGAAGACCAGGGCGGCGCCCTTGCCCCGCAGCACCTGGGGCGGGAAGACCAGCTCGGCCAGGTCGAGGACGTGCAGCAGCTCGTCGAGCGACAGATCGTCGACCTCGAGGAAGTGGCGCATGCCGGTCACGCCGGGCGGCGGCTCCGGGCGGCGGACCTCGTGATCGTGGCCGTGATCGTGGTCGTGCCCGCTCACTGCTCCAACACCTTCCGCAGGATGGCGAGGCCCTCGTCGATCTCGTCGTCGGTGAGCAGGAGCGACGGCTCGAGCCGCAAGGCGGTGGGCGTCACCGCGTTGAGCACCAGGCCCGCCTCCAGGCAGTCGTTGGCGACGATGCGGGCGTCACGGCCCTCTTCCAGCTCGGCGCCCAGCAGCAGGCCGAGGCCTCGCACCGAGGTGACACCGGGCAGCGCCGCCAAGCCGTCGGACAGCCGTGCCCCAGCTCGGGCCGCCCGGGCAGGCACGTCGTCGCGCTCCATGATCGCCAGCACCGCCCGGGCCGCCGACGCCGCCAGCGGCTGCCCGCCGTAGGTCGTGGCGTGGTCGCCCGGCTCGAACGCCCGGGCCGCCTCCTCAGTGGCCCAGCAGGCGCCGATGGGGACGCCGTTGCCCAACGCCTTCGCCAGGGTGATCACGTCGGGCCGCACACCGAAGTGCTGGTGCCCGAACCACTTCCCGGTGCGACCCAGGCCGGTCTGCACCTCGTCGACCATGAACAGCAGGCCGCGCTCGTCGCACAGCTCGCGCACACCCCGGAAGTACTCGGCGGTGGCCGGGAGCACCCCGCCCTCGCCCTGCACCGGCTCGAGGAGCACGGCGGCGACCGACGGATCGATGGCGGCCTCGAGGGCCTCGAGATCACACCAGGCCACGTGGCGGAAGCCCTCGGGCAGCGGCTGGAAGGTCTCGTGCTTCGCCGGCTGGCCGGTGGCGTGGAGCGTGGCCAACGTGCGGCCATGGAACGACCCGTAGGCGCTGACCACGACATGGCGACCCCGCCCGCCCCACTTCCGGGCCAGCTTCAGGGCGCACTCGTTGGCCTCGGCGCCGGAGTTGGCGAAGAACACTCGCCCGCCGCCACCGATCAGTCGATCAAGGGTGCTGGCCACCTCCGGGCCGACTGCGGTGCCGAAGAAGTTCGACACGTGCAACAGCGTCCGGGCCTGGGCGCTGATGGCGTCAGCGATCTCAGGGTTGGCGTGGCCCAGTGAGGTCACCGCGATGCCGGCCAGGAAGTCGAGGTAGCGATTGCCCTTGTCGTCCCACAGCTCGGCACCGGCGCCACGGACGAAGGTCACCGTGTGCTGCGGGTAGGTGGGCATGAGGGGGGCGTTGGTATCGGTCATCGCTCGTCTCCTAGGGGGTGACCATGGTGCCGATGCCGGCATCTGTGAAGAACTCGAGCAGCAACACGTGCGGGATGCGACCGTCGAGCACGTGGGCATGGCGGACGCCGGCCCGCACTGCCCCGGTGCACGACGCGACCTTCGGGATCATCCCGGCGGTCACGCTGCCGTCCCGGATCATGCCGTCGAGCTCGTCGGCGCTCACCGTCGACAGGAGCGACGCCGGATCGGCTGCGTCCTTGCGGACGCCCTCGATGTCGGTGAGGTAGACGAGCTTCTCCGCCTCCATCGCGGAGGCAATGGCGCCCGCGGCGGTGTCGGCGTTCACGTTGTAGGCCTGCCCGGCGGCGTCCATGGCAATGGTCGCCACCACCGGGATGAAGCCCGACTCGAGCAGCTGGTCGAGGAAGCGCCGGTCGACCAGGTCGATGTCGCCGACGAAGCCGAGCTCGGGCGACCGGGCCGAGGCGTGCAGGAAGCCACAGTCCTCCCCGGAGACACCGACGGCGAGCGGGCCGTGCACGTTGATCGTCGACACGATCTCCCGGTTGACCTTGCCGACCAGCACCATGCGGGCGATGTCGAGGGTCTCCGCATCAGTCACCCGGAGGCCGTCGACGAACCGCGTCTCCTTGCCGAGCCGGCTGAGCAGATCACCGATCTGGGGCCCACCACCGTGCACCACGACGACGCGCATCCCGACGGAGTGCAGGAGCACGATGTCCTCGGCGAAGGTCGAGAGGTCGTCGCCCATGGCGTTGCCGCCGTACTTGACCACCACCGTCTTGCCCGAGAAGCGGCGGATGTAGGGAATGGCCTCGACGAGGACGTCGGCCTTGGGACCAGCCTCGGCCACGCTCACTACGACGTCCTCATGTTCTCGTCGATGTAGGCGTGGGTGAGGTCGTTGGTGAGGATGGTGCCCACGCCAGTGCCGAGCCCGAGGTCGGCCACCAGCTCGATGTAGGGGGCGGCCATGACCTCGGTCAGCGCGGTGGCGTCGTGCATGCACGCCACGCCCTTGCGGCACACGGTGATGCCGCCGTACGAGACGCTGACCCGGTCGGGGTCGAAGTCGGCCCCACTGCTGCCGAGCTCGCTGACGATGCGACCCCAGTACGGGTCCTGGCCGTACCACGAGCTCTTGCAGAGGTTGCTCTCGGCAACCCGGCGAGCGGCGCGGGCACCGTCGTCGTCGGACGCCGCGCCGACCACCCGCACCTCGACGACCTTGGTGGCACCTTCGGCGTCACCCGCCATCTGGCGGGCGAGATCGGCGCAGGCGTCGGCCACGGCCTCGTTGAGCGCCTCCGGGTCGACCGGGCCGGCCAGGCCGGACGCGAAGAGGAGCACGGTGTCGTTGGTGCTGGTGCAGCCGTCGACGCTCAGGGCGTTGAACGAGTCCTGGATGCCAGCGCGCAGGGCGGCGAGCAAGACCTCGGGGCTGGCTTCCGCGTCGGTCGTCAGCACCGCCAGCATGGTGGCCATGTTGGGGGCGAGCATCGCCGCCCCCTTGGCCATCCCACCGACGAGGAAGCCGTCGCCCTCGACGACGACCTCCTTGGCGACGGTGTCGGTTGTCATGATCGCCCGCGCCGCGGCCGATCCCCCGTCGCCCCGCAACGCGTCGGCGACCGGTGCGACACCAGAGGTGAGGGCGTCCATCGGCAACGGGATGCCGATGAGCCCGGTCGAGCAGACCA
>JAEKLB010000216.1 GCA_019510095.1 Acidobacteriota bacterium
TGACGGCCGCAGCGACGGCGGCGACCGCTGTCATCGGCTCTGTCGCGCCGCACGTCAGGCCGGCGCCACGCGCGCTGGCAGCCACGACCGCGGCGAGATGCGCGTCGACGGCGGTGTCGGCGACCAGCACCACCGTCAGCGCCAAGTCGGTGGCCATGCCGAGGCGACGTTACGACTCGGGCTATGGCAACGACGGCGCCGCCAAGACGGCGCTAGCGAACGACGCGACCGGCGTAGATCGGCGCGCCGTCGGAGAAGATCGATGCGTAGCGCACGACATCGCCGGTGCGAGGCGCATGGATCATCCGGCCACCGCCGACGTAGATGCCGACGTGGCTGATGCGGCGATGGAAGAAGACGAGGTCGCCCGGCCGCAGCTCGTCGAGCGGGATGTGAACGGTGGCCCCGTACTGGGCGCCGCTGTAGTGGGCGAGCGCCACCCCCGCGGCCCGCCAGGCCCACATGGTCAGACCGGAGCAGTCGAAGCGGTTGGGGCCAGCCGCCGCCCACTGGTAGCGCTTGCCCAGCATTCGCCGGGCCTCGGCGACGGCCCTCGAGGCCCGGCTGGCGTCGACCGGGTGTGCCGACGTCGAGAACGACCGGCCCCTCGCCCGCGAGGCGGCGATCCTCGGGCGGGGCGATCGCAGGTGCCGGCGCATCATCGCCCGGGTCCTGGCCTCGAGCGCGGCCTGCCGGCGGGCCTGCTCGGCCCGCACGAGCCCCAGCAGAGCGCCGCGAACCTGGCCGAGGTGCGCCTGCTGCTGGGCCACAGCGCTCTGGGCGGAGCGGCGAGCGGCCTCCAAGCTCGCCGTCGCCGCGTGGGCCCGCCGGTGCTCGAGCCGCAGCGTGCGCATGTGGGCCTGGAGATCCTGCTGGGCGGCTTTGCTGGCGTCGAGCGCATCCTGGGTCCGGGAAACGGCGATGCCCGCGAGCAGCCGGGCGAGGACGACCCCCTGCGGATCGTTCTGGTCGAGCACGGCGATCACCGGATGCGACCGCTGCCCCCCCTTCATGAACTCGGTCACCGCGATGTCGCGCACGGCGTGCCCGGTCTGGGCGAGGCGCGATCTGTACGTGGCCAGCGCCGCAGCCTCGCCCGCCAGCCGGGCGTCCACCTCCGACGCCGCCAGTTG
>JAEKLB010000097.1 GCA_019510095.1 Acidobacteriota bacterium
GGCACGGAGGTCGTCGACTTGAACGCGACCGAAAGCGCCCTCGGCAGGACTCGAACCTGCGCCACCGCCTCCGGAGGGCGGTGCTCTATCCGCTGAGCTACGAGGGCGGGTGGTGCACGAAACCTGGCGCGAACCTCTCGTGCCGGGAGTGTTGATCGTAGCGGGCGGGTCGGCGGGGGCTACGCGGGGCAGGTCTGCCCGGAGGCAAGGGGAACGGGAGCGGCGTGAGCACGGCGGTCAGCGTCTGATGCTCACTGGTGCGCCCGGGCCGATGTGGAGCACGAACCAGCGCATGGTCGCGTCGGTGAGGCGCACGCAACCGTGGGATGCGGCGGTGCCGAGAACGCCACCAAGGTTCGAGCGACCGTGCAGGGCGATCTGGCCGGGACCGCCGTCGAACTCCTGAAGGACTGTGGACCGGGCGCTCAGGGCGATGGCGTACGGCGCGCCGGCGTCGGAGGGGCGCAGCTGGACGTCCTCCTCGACGAAGAACTCGCCGAGCGGCGTCGGCGTGGACGGCTTGCCCACCACGGCTGGAACAGCGCGCACCCGTTTGCCGGCCCGGTAGATGACCACCTGCCGGCGAGCGTTCTCGACGACCAGATGCCAGTCGGTGGAGGAGCGGGCGGTGTTCGCCTGCGTGATCCAACCGGTGCGTCCGTTCGGCCGGCCGGGGAGCCTCACCCGTAGCCAGGTGACCGCATCGGCCGCGGTCGCCGTGCCGAGCACTGGCAGCGTGGTGTGCGCCCCGGTGATTGGACGGTGGGCGGGGACGACGACGAGCTTGGCTGACTGCCGATCTGGTTGCGCGAACGCCTGGTGCGCTCTGATCAAGGTCGCCAGCTGCTGGGTTGGTGCCACCGCTGCGGCGCCCGCCGCGAGGGCCTGGGCTGGTGCCGTCGCTGTCATCGACACAAGGAGCAGCACGAGCGCAGCCAGCGCGGAGGGCAGCCAGTGCCTCAACCGGCGAAGCCGGTGTGCCGAATGACAGGTCGGGCGAATCCGGGGCTGGCGGGCACGGCCCCCGTCCTGGGGCGCACGGTCGTCGATGTCCGGGGCCGCACGGTGCTAGCGGTCGTGGGACGGACCGTGGTCGAGGTGGTCGAGGTGGTCGTGGCTGGGACGGCCGTCGTGGTGGTGCTGGTCGTCGCCGGGACGGCTGTCGTGGTGGTCGCGGGTACCTGTGCGGCGCACACCGGAGAGGTGATGGTGTCGGTGTCGAGGGTCACCGCGCCGTTGCGGGCCAGGACCCGACCGTCAACGGTGACGGCGGTCGTGACGGTGATGCTGGTCAGGGCCAAGACCGTGCCCCGGAAGGTCGACCCGGTGCCGAGCGTGGCGGAGCTCCCGACCTGCCAGAACACGTTGCAGGACTGGGCGCCGTTGATCAGGTTCACCAGGCTGCCTGATGCCGTGGTCAGTGCCGACCCGGCCTGGAAGACGAACACGGCGTTCGGGTCGCCGGCGCCGTTGAGTGTCAGCGCCCCGGTGAGCCCGATCGTGGAGGCCGAGTTGTACACGCCGGCGGTCAAGGTCCGGCCACCGAGGTCAGCGGCGATGGGGTTGGTTGGCCCTTGGCCGGCAGCGTTGCCGTAGGCGGTGACCAGGTCGGTCTTGGCCTGCTGCGTCACGGCATCGCCCGCATGGTTGACGCCGGTGATGGTCATCGACGCCGAACCGGTGACGGTGGTGGTGGGGAAGGTGCCGACGTCACCCTTGACGGTGGTGGGCCCGGTGTTGGTGATTCCGGCGCCTGCCAGGACGGCGAAGCTCGTCGCCGTTCCTAGGGGGACGGTGGCAGCCGCGGCTGCGGCGCCGGTTGCGAACGGCACCAACGCGACAACACCGAGAGCAGCGAGCGAGACGGGCCATGCGATACGCGAGACGAACTTCATCTTCGGTCCTTTCAAGGGGCACTCGGCAACCTGGCCTGGGTCGAATTCCCGGACACGACGACGGCAGCAACTACCTGTTCCGACCGTACACCTGTAGAAGATAACTAGCAATAAATTTCTAGTATTAGAAAACAAGTAATTGCGCTACCCTGACGGCGATGGGTGACTGGAGCTTCTTGACCAACCACGCCCGAGCCCTGCTGTTCATCGCCCATGACCCCGATGCTCGGCTCCGCGACCTCGCCGTTGCCGTCGACGTCACCGAGCGCACCGCGTACGGCATCGTGGCCGACCTCACCGAAGCGGGCTACGTCGTGAAGGAGAAGGAGGGCCGCCGCAACCGCTACCACATCCAGGCCCACCTCCCCCTGCCCGACGCCCTGATCGGGCAACGCACGATCGGGGAGGTGCTCGCCCTCCTCACCGATGCTGGAGCGCACACCAGCGAGTCGGCCCGTCCAGCACGCCGCAGCGGTGACCTCGATCGAAGCGACGCTGCCAGCAGCTAGCTGTTGACCCCAGGCCCCTTCGTCAGTCGCCGCTGGGTTGGCTCGGGCCGCCAGGCCACGCGCCGATCTCCAAGCCCGTCGTCTTGCCGGGGAAGGCCATGTCGCCGACGTAGGTGCGCATGAGGCGTCGATGGGCGATCCGCCAGCCCTCGCCGGTGCGGACGTACCGGTCCTCGTTGATCCCGGTCGAGCACCTGCCGACGCCGTCGCGGTCTGGGCCGCGGGAGAGCTCCAAGTAGTACGAGCGGCCGATCGCGGTGTCGCCGTCGATGTCGACGGCGACGAACCGGGTGAACTGCATCGAGAAGCCGGGCTCGCTCGGGGCGGTGGCTGCTCCGGCATCAGAGCCGGTGGCGTCGCTGCGGCGTTGCCGTCCCCCCAGCGCCTCTCGTATGGCGTCGCGGCCGACGACCTCTGGCCCGGTGAACGCATGGAGCACGCCGTCCTCGGTGAAGACGGCGGCGGCAGCTGCCGCGTCCCCGCACGTCACGCCGTCGCTGTAGATCGCGACGAGGCGTTGGATCGCCAGCTCGTCCTCTGCGCTCATGCCGATCAGGTGGCGTGGTCGAGCGCGGCCCGGGCCCGGGGCACGGTCCCAATGGTCGTTGCCACGGCGATCAGGCTCGCACCGGCCAGCAAGATGGTCGGGCGGACGCCGATCCAGTCAGCGAGCGATCCCTGCAGAAGGGAGCCGAGGGGATAGGCGGCGGTGAAGGTCATGACCCACACGCCCATGACTCGTCCGCGCAAGGCTTCGGAAACGGTGAGCTGCACCGTGGTCATGAGCATGGCGGTGATCGACATGAAGGCCATCCCCAGCAGGAACATCGCCACGAGCCCAACACCCCATACCGGTGAGACGCCGAGGAGGAGCACCGCGCCGGCCATGGCGCTGAGACCGACCGTCACCGCTCGACTCCGCCGAAAGCGACCGTCGGCGATGCCCACGATGACGGCCCCTGCCACTGCGCCGGCCCCATTGGCGCCCAGCAGCAATCCGTACGGCCTCGAGTCGACGTTGTAGACGCTCCGCGCCATGACCGCGATCATCTGGTTCATCGGCTGGGCCAAGAAGCCGATGGCGGCGACGGTGCACAGCGCCGCCATGATCGTCGGCTGGGTGCGGATGTAGGCGAAGCCCTCCCGCACCGGCTCGAGGATCTGGATACGGCCGCCGCGCTTCGGGGTCGGCGGTACCCGGGTTGCAGACACCGCGGCGATGACGACGAGGTACGAGATGGCGTTGATCATGAACGCCCACGCCGGGCCGGCGGTGAGCGCGAGCCCGGCGAGTGCTGGTCCGAACGCGCGCGACCCGTTGAACTGCGCCGAGTTCAGCGTGACCGCGCTGAGGAGATCCTCGCGGGGGACGAGGTCGTTGATGAAGCCCTGCCATGCCGGCATGGTCACGCCCGATGCCATGCCAGTGAGGCCGATGATCCCCAGGATGGCTCCGGGACTGCGTACGCCGGCCACCCATGCGCCCCACAGCAGGAGGGCGAGGAGCGCGAGGACGACCTGCACCACGAGCAGCAGGCGCTTGCGGGAGAAGTGGTCGGCAAGGACGCCGGCGACCGGTCCGAGGATGACGCCGGGGGCGAGGAGGGCGAAGGCCGACAGCCCGACCCACAAGCCACTGTGGGTCAGTTGGAAGAGGACGTACGGCACCACGGCGTTCTGCATCCACGTGCCGACGTTGGAGATGGCCGCGCCCGACCAGAACAGGGTGAAGTCCCGATGACGGAATGCTCGCCCGGCGTGCTTCAGCCCCCTCGTCGGTGGGATCGACGGCTCGACCTGGATGAGCTCGGCCGGGGAGAGGGCTCGCTCCTCGGCCGTGGTGGACATGCTCGGAGGCTATCCAGCTGGGGGAATGCCGACCGGGGAACACGATCCGTCAGGAAGGAGTTACGGCATGTGAGCCCGAATCCCTGGGCATGCATGGCGCTGGCGCGCTGGCGGGCCAGGGAGGGGCTGGCCAGCGGGAGAACGAGAGGCTCCCGGTTCTCGGTGTCGACCTCGACCCGGAGGCTGCCGAGGTGACCGTGCGGGTGGTGGGCGAGCTCGACATCGGGACTCGTCCGCAGCTGCTCGATGCGCTGCCGTCAGTCCATGACGCCCTGCCGGCCGGCGCCACCCTCGTGCTCGACCTTGCCGGGCTCACCTTCTGTGACGGTGCCGCGGTCGTCGAGCTCGTGCACCTCGTCCGGATGGCCGAGGGACGTGGGCCGGTGGTCGTCAGGGACCCACCCCGGATGCTGGTCGTGATCGCCGATGCGCTGCGGCTCGAGTTGCCTGCCGGCACGAAGCCCAGGGTCGATCCGAGGCCGCCATCCTGATGGGAAAATGCGAAGAGCCGCCGGCAGCGCCGGCGGCTCGTCGGTCAAGCTCGTTGCGGAGTGGACGAGTCAGATGACTCGAACGTTCTGAGCTTCCTCCCCCTTCTTGCCCGGCGCAACGTCGAACTCGACCTTGTCGCCGTCGTTGAGGGTCTTGTAGCCATCGCCCTGGATGTTGGAGAAGTGGACGAACACGTCGTCGCCCTGCTCCCGGGAGATGAAGCCGAAACCCTTCTCAGCATTGAAGAACTTGACCGTACCTGTAGCCATTGCAATCTCTTCTCAGTGTCAGCGGGTCCGTATGACTCGCTCGCACCGCCAGCCTAGGGGGTTTCTGCCTCCCGGTCGCCAGCCGGCGGCCGGCCCGCTACTCCGGTTGCTCGGCGGCGGCCCCGACCGCCTGCGACCCGAGGTAGGCGGCCTGGACGGTTGGGCTGGCCGCCACCTCGGTGGGCCGGCCCTCGAAGATGAGCTTCCCGAAGTCGAGGACGTAGATGTAGGCGCACACGTCCATGACCAGGGCCATGTCGTGCTCCACCAGGAGGATGCCGACCCCACGCTCCTCGGTGACGGTTGTCAGGATCTCCCCGAGGTGCTGCGTCTCGGCCCGATCCAGGCCGGATGACGGCTCGTCGAGCACCAGGAGCTTGAAGTCGCCGGCCAGGCAACGAGCCACCTCGACCAGGCGTCGCTCGCCGGTCGAGAGGGATCCGGCCTCCTTGCCAGCGAGGGGCCCGAGCCCGCACACGTCGATTGCTGCATGGGCGGAGGCGAGGATCTGCCGGCGCTCGCCCCGGGTGGCGGCCAGCTGGCGGTGCGGGAGGCTTCCCGCCATGGCCGCCTCGCAGCCCAGGGCGACGTTGGCGGCCACGCTCAACGAGTCGAACAGCTCCATGCGTTGGAACGTGCGGCCGACGCCGCGACGGCCCCGGCCGGCAGCGTCCAGATGGGTGACGTCGTGCCCGTCGAAGGTGACGGTGCCGTGCGTGGGCCGCAGCAGCCCACTGCAGACGTTGAGGCTGGTCGTCTTGCCGGCACCGTTGGGCCCGATCAGACCGGTGATGCGCCCGAGCGGTGCACTCATGTCGAGGTCACTGACCGCCACCAGGCCGCCGTACCGAACCGACAGGTCGGTGACCGCCAGCCCGTCGCCGGCGTGTCGGATGACTGGCGGCTGCGTCTCGGCAGCAGCGGTGACCTCCGCCGCGTCCGTCGTGCCCCGGCGGCCCTCGTCCCCGAACCGGGTGAAGAGGCGCCGGAGGGCAGCGGGTGCGGGCTGCGGGCCGCCTTGTACCGACACGACGATGGCGAACACACCGAAGAGCACGTTGAGCCAGAGCGTGATGTGGTTGTTGGTGTCGTTGAAGAAGGTGGGGACGATCTTGAGGGCGGCCGCCCCGGCGATGGCGAACCACGGCTCGGCCAGCGGGTTGATGGCCAGCAGGGCGAGCACCACCAATGACGAGAACGGGGCGAAGTCGCGCGCGGCGGTGAAGTGGAACTGGGCCCCGTAGAGCGCGCCGGCGATCGCCGCGAAGAAGGCAGAGATGCAGAACACGATCACCCGCGTGGTGTTGACGCTCAGGCCCAGCGTCGACAGGGCGAGTGGCGAGTCGGCCATGCCCCGCAGGACGCGGCCGAGCCGACCCTGGTGGATCGCGACCATCACTGCCGTGGTGAGCACCGCGAAGGCCAGGACGACGTAGTAGTAGCCGTGGTCGGAACCGCCCCACGACGGCCGCGGGATGGGGCGGCCGTTGATGCTCGTCGAGAACATGATGCCCAAGGGATAGAAGAGCCGCTCCATGGCGATCCCGAAGCCGAGGGTGGCCAGCGCGAGATAGAGGCCCGACAGTCGAACCGCCGGGATCGACACGATCGCCCCCACCGGCACCGCCACCAGGCCGGCGAGGAAGAGGGCGACCAGCCAGGGCAGGCCGTGATCGGTCGTGAACTGCGAGAACGACGACGCGCCGACCGCCGCGAACGCGAGGTGGCAGAGCGACACCTGGCCCGAGGTCTTCACCACCAGCCCGAGCGAGAGGAAGATGATGACGTAGGCGAGCGCCCCGCCGTAGCTGTCGAGCTTGGAGCCGGCCCACTGGGGGACGAGGGCCAACACGACGATGGCGACCACGCCAGCGGCCAGCCGGACGCGTATCGGGGCCAGCCACGGCGGCCGGGGCCGGACGACGGCGGACCCGGGTGTGACGAGCTTCCGCCTGGGGATCACCAGGAGCACGAGGAAGAGCACGACCACGGGGATGGCGCCGGGCAGGCCACCGAGGTACTTGCTGGTGCCCCACTGCTTGGTCGACAGCGCCGAGAGGATGCCCACGGCGGTTCCGCCCACATAGGTGAGGGGCAGGCTCGAGAAGGCGCCGATGGCGGCCGCCCCGAAGGCTTGCACGACGAGGAAGGTCAGGGCGACGGCGTCGAGGTTCGAGCCCATCGAGATGAGGATCCCCGACAGGGTGGCCAGTGTGGACCCGATGATCCACGCCCACCGGCGCACGCTGACCGGGTTGGTGCCAGCCAGGTCGAGCAGCTCGGGATCGTCGACCACCGCCCGCATGGTCACGCCCATCCGCGACAGGCGGAAGAAGGAGTAGAGGATCACGACGATCGCGATCCCGGTGAGGGTGACGATCACGTCGCTCCACGAAACCGTGATGCCGGCTGGGTGGAAGGCCGCCTGCTGGGGCAGGAAGTTGGGCACCGTCGCGGTGCCGGGCGTGTACTTCAGGGACGTGAGCCCCTGAACGATCAGCACCAGGCCAACCGTGGAGGTGATCTTGTAGACGGTCGTCATGCGGGCGACGTGGCGAGCCAGGCGCTCCATCAGCAAGCCGACGACGGTCCCGAAGCCGAGCACGGTGATGGCGCCGGCGACCGCCCAGTGGAGGCCGTGGTCGACGTGCAGCCAGTAGAAGACGAAGGCGCCAAGAGCAGCGAGCGCACCGTGGGCGAAGTTGAAGATGCCCGAGGTCTTGTACGTGAGGACGAGGCCGACGCCGGCCAGGCCGTAGATCGCGCCAGTCACGAGCCCGACCACGAGGTACGGCATGAAGTCAGACAACGCTTCCCCCAGAACGCAACGCGGATGGGGCGGGTCGTGTCACCCGCCCCATCCGCATGTCGAATGTTGCGATGATCAGCTGAGCTTGATCGGCGGTGAGCAGTGCGCCGTCAGGTCTTCCTTCAATGTCCCCATCTGGTTCTCCGCGATGAAGTAGCAGAAGTTCGGCGGGCCTGCCTTCTGGCCAGCCGTCCAGGTCAGCTTGTTCGCCAGCACGCCGCCGAGGTTGTCGTCGGTCACCTTGCCGAGAGCAGCCACCATGTCGGCTGCGGTCGGGTTGGCGCTGGTGATGGTGCTGGCCTGCTTGCGGAAGAACTCGAGGGCCTGGAAGGTGATGGCCGCCTGCTGGCTGGGGATGTCGCCACCGGGCCCGAAGTCGTTCCAGGCCTCCTTCATCGGAGCCGCGAGCGGATCGTCGGAGTAGAAGGGCACCGAGGGGACGTTGCCCACGATCTTGGCCGTCTTCAGCTTGGCGATGTTCGTGTCCCACGTGGTCATCTGGACGTCGAACGTCGGGTCGTAGCCCTGCTTCTGGCAGTCGGCAATCATCTTGATGGCGCCCTGCGACGACGTGCCCATCACCAGGAAGTCGACCCCGGCCTTCTTCATCGCAAGACACTGGGCCGTGTAGTTGGGTGCGTCGAACGCGACCTTCTGGAGGCCGCCGTAGGCGACACCGAGCTGGCTGGAGATCAGCTTCGAAAGCGCGTCGGTGTCGCACGCCGGCGACTCGGCACAGGCAAACTGGCCGACCTTCTTGAGGCCGCGCTCCTTGGCGATCAGGAACGGAGCCGCGAGGAGCGCCGGGATCGTCAGGTTGAGCGGGAACACCATCGGGCTGCCGATGTGAACCGGCAGGTAGTTGTCGCCGGTGATGATCGGCACGCCCTTCTGGATGGCGTAGGGGCTGATGGCGGTGATGGTGCCAGTCGAGCCGCCCGACACCATGGCGATGATCTTGTCGTTGTTGACGAAGCCCTTGAACGCGGCGAGACCCTTCGCTGAGTCGCCCGCGTCGTCGACCACATCCACCGAGACCGGATGGCCCTTGATGCCGCCCTGGGTCTTGTTCACCCACTTCTGCCAGGCCTTGGCCATGTCGGCGGAGCCGGCGTTCGACGACGCCGAGAAGCCGCTGAACTCGCCCTGCGTGCCGATTCGTATCGTCGACATGCTTGTGTCCGCTGCGTTGCCGGCCGGAGCGGTCGTCTTCGATGCCTTCGACCCGGAATCGTCGCCGCCACAGGCCGCTGCGAGCATGGCGAACGCTGCAACGCCGAGCGCGAGCCGGCTGATGCCATTCAGTCGTTGTATCCGCATGTTTGGTGGACTCCCCCTGGGTCAGTTACCGCCGTACGGTGATGACCGGCGGACGGTACCCCGGTCGCGCGCTTCGTACCAGGAGTCGCTTGGACGTTCGTGGCGCAGATTGTCGGAACTGCGTTCGAGAACTAACCCCACACCAGAGGGAGACGGTGTGGCGCTCGCGGGTTGCCGCTGTACTCGAGCTCGACGCCGGGCGCGATGCGGTAGTCGGTGATGCGCCGGTGCCACGCCTCCATGGCCACATGCATCTCCATGCGAGCGAGATGCGAGCCGAGGCAGCGGTGGAAGCCGCTGGCGAAGCCGATGTGCTTGTTGGGGTTGCGTCGCAGGTCGACGGCGAGAGGATCGGGAAAGTGCGTTGGGTCGACGTTGGCGGCCGACCACGAGATGTGCATGTAGGTGCCGGCCGCGATCCGCTCGCCACTCGGGAGGTCGAGATCGCGTACCGCGCGGCGCCCGCCGTCGGTCACCGGCGACTCGAAGCGCATGAGCTCCTCGATGGCACTCGGCCACAGGCCCGGATCAGCCAGTACCTGGGCTCGATGATCGGGATGACGAGCGAAGTAGCTGAGGAAGCAGGCAAGGGACGCGGCCACCGTGTCGAGGCCGGCGATCATCAGTAGGCCGAGGATGTCGAGGATGTTCTCTCGTGTGAGCCGTTCGCCCTCGACCTCGGAGGTCAGCAGCCAGCCGAGCATGTCGTCGCCCGCTTTCCCGGTGGCCTCGCGACGGTCCAGCTCCCGGTTGAAGTACGCCTGGATCCACTCGACCGCTTCCGCCCGCTTGGCGAGGTACTCCTCGACGGAAGGCTGCTCTGACGCGGTGTTGTTGAGCGTGAGGTTCTTGAACCGAAGGAAGTCGTCGAGGTCGTCGAGCGGCAGGCCCATGATCGACAGGAAGATCGTGGAGGGGAGCGGCTCGCACCACGCCTTGTAGGCGTCGACCTGGCCCCCATCGACGAAGTCGTCGATGAGCTCGTCCGCCAACGCTCGTACGTTCTCGGCGAGCGGCGCGATGCGCTTGGCGGTGAACACGGGATCGAGCAGCCGGCGGTACTTGGTGTGCTCGGCACCGTCGAGGCCCAAGGGAATCGCCACCCGATTGCTGCCGAGGTACTTGGCGGTGGTCTCCACGTCGCGGTGCTTGTTGACGAACAGGATGTCGTCCATCCGCAGGAGGGTGACGGCATCGTCGGCTGAGCGGAACACCGGCGATGTCTCGGCGAGGCCGACGTACATCGCCTGCGGTTCGGCGCTGGTTCGCGCCTCGTGGCGCTCCCCGCTGTCGAAGGCCCGCAAGCGCTCGAATCGCTTCCGCTGGAGCTCGTTGGCGTCGATCATGGTGCCCCCTTGCCCGCCAGTTGTCGAACGGCGTTCGGACAAAGGCTATCCGCTGGTCCCCGCCGATGTCCCTGGTGGATCGGCGGCGCTGGCCGCCGCCCGAGTCGTCAGTCCGCCATGGCCTCCATGTCATGGGCGGAGCAGATGATGTTGGCAATGGCCTGGAGGTAGTTGGCGTCCTCGGCCGAGAACGTGCGCTCGGTGGCGGAGACGACCATCAGGGCGCCGCGTGGGGCGGACAGCGCCGGAATGGGGACCGCGATGGCGCTTGCCAGCCCGTGCTCGATGAGTGCGGTGGTGTCGAAACGGCGCTCCGAGCGCAACGAGTTGCTGATGACAGGCCGTTCGATGGCTACCGCGTGCTGTGCGAGCGCGTCGTGGTTCTCAGTGACGGGTCGCCGGCCCCGGCCGCCACTGGCGACGGCGCGCAGACCGAGGCCGTCGACCTTGCGGATGTAGACGGCCACGCAGTCCGCCCCCAGCACCCGGCGCACGGTCCGGACCGCCTCCTCCATGATGCGCTCCGGTCCGATGGCGCGGGAACGGCGCAGGCCGAGCACGGCGATCGACTCCAGCTCGGCGGTGCGGAGTTGCCCGACCCGGGCGTTCTCATCCCGCTCGGTGAGGTCCCAGGACGCGCCGACGAAGCCGACGAGGGTGCTGCCATCCCAGAGGCCGTCGTTGACGATGTGGGCATGGAAGACGGTGCCGTCGCGACGCATGAGGTCCAGCTCACGGCTGGTGAAGCGACCGGCACGTAGCTCCCGCATGATCGCGGTCGCCTCGTCCCGGCCAGCGGGGTCGACGACGACGTCGACCACGTTCCGGCCGACGACCTCCTCGGCCCGCCAGCCGTAGATGCGTTCGGCGGCCGCGTTCCAGTAGGTGATCACCGCCTCCAGGTCGGTGACGATCACTGCCTCCCGGACGACCTCGAGCAGCTGGCCATGCAGGCGGGAGGGGAGGGGAGTGACCGCTCGCGCCGATGGCTGCTCCTGGGCGAGGTCGGGTGTCGTTCCGCTCTGGACGGCGGCCGCGGCTGCCGCCAGGCTCCAGCCCCGCTCGCTCAGGGCGCGTAGGGCGATGATCTGGTGCAGATCGTCTTCGCTGTAGAGGCGCTGCCCGGAGGCGGTCCGGGTGGGCCGGGGCAGGCCGTACCGGCGCTCCCACGCGCGCAGGGTTGCCACGCTCACGCCGCTCTGCTTGGCGAGCTCCCCGATGCGCATCACGGCTGCTAGCTCACCAGAGCGCCGCCGGCCCGTCGAGGAGGCGTCAACCCTCGACAGGCAATTCCAATCTGAGGATTGTTCGTGCATGCAGTGTCTAACTTTTGCCGCGAGATTGGCAAGCGACAAAAACCAGCGGAATGGGTGACATCAGCAATGGGGGCGCCGCCAGATCCTCGACAACGGCTCAGCAATCCCTGTTGGGCGAGCTGGAATGGCCGGCGTGTCCTGGTCGCGCCCGCCTGAGTACGCTCGCCGTCGATGGACACTGCCTTCGTCATCGGTGTCGTGGTCCTCGCCCTTGCCGTGCCGTGGCTCCTCCGCGACGCGCTGAGCGGTGGGTGGCGCAACCGGCCCGGTGCCGGCCCGGCGTCGTTGCAGGGTGGCACGTTCGCAACGTTTTTCGGCATCAACGGCGGGCATGAGACCAACCGGTACGCGTCCGACCCGGAGCCACTCGCTCCGCCTGACGTCACCGACTGAGTGTCATCCGTCCTCGACCTGACGGCGACACAAGCCCGAGTGTTGGGCGCGCTCCTGGAGAAGAAGCTGGCGACGCCCGACGCCTATCCGTTGACGCTGAACGCATTGCTGGCCGCATGCAACCAGACGTCGAATCGTGACCCGGTCGTGCAGTTCGAGCCTCAGGCTGTCGAAACCGCGGTCTTGGCCCTGAAGGCCAAGGGTCTGGCCCGGGTGGTGCACCCGGGGGCGGGCGAGCGGGCCACTCGCTACCGGCAGGTGCTCGACGAGGTGTTGGGCCTCACCGCTGCCGACGAGGCGCTGCTGTGTGTGCTCTTGCTGCGGGGCGCCCAGACCGTGGCCGAGCTGCGGAGTCGCACCGAGCGGCTCCATGGCTTCGTGTCGGCTGCCGAGGTGGAGTCGTCGTTGTCGGCCCTTGGCGAGCGGGACCCCCCGCTCGTCGCCCAGGTCGAGCGCCGGGTGGGCCAGAAGGAAGGGCGCTGGATCCAGCTGCTGGAGGTCGGCGCCGAGGAGCGGGCGTCGGTGGCGCCGGCCGAGCCTGGCGCTGCGCCTGGT
>JAEKLB010000220.1 GCA_019510095.1 Acidobacteriota bacterium
CAGGCCGCACGAACATGCTGTGCTGGCGGTAGCCCTCGTTCATCCGATCGCCGATGAACGGCACCCACGTCGCGCCGCCCTCGGAGATCAGGATCTTCAAGTTGGGATGGCGATCGAGGGCACCTGAGGTCACCATCTTCAGCGCCACGAACTGGCCGCCGAAGGTGGTGTTCACGTAGTTGAGGACGGCACCGCCGGGGCCGGCAAAGCCGGTGTTGTTGGCGCCGTCGTTGTCGGAGCCGATGTGGAAGCCCAGCACCATCCCGCACTCCTCGGCCGCCGCCCACAGCGGCTCCCAGTCGTCACGGTTGTAATCGGGCATGCCCTTGGGAAGTCCGGTCGGCATGCCCGCGACATGGAGGCCGATCTCCTTGGCGTGCTGGAGCTCGGCCACCGCATCTTCAACCGAGAGCAGCGGGATGGCAGCAGCCGGGATCATGCGGTCGGGTGCCAGGTCCTGGAGCCCTTCCTTGCGGTACTCGTTCTCGTAGCGGGTGGCGACGCGAATGAGATCGCGATCGTCGATGAGGTTCTCCCACATCCCGATCGAGGGATACATGACCTCGGCCCACACGCCCTCGTCGTCGAGGTCCTTGAGCCGCAGGCTCATGTCACGCGAGCCCGGCGGCCGGTTCGACATCTCGCCGATGGTCTCGCCGGTGACCTTGTTGCGCTTCAGCGCCAGCTTCGGCAGCGGCCGCTGGAAGCTCTTGCCGTCGACATGGACGGTCTCGAAGCCACCTTCGGGATCGTGGACCGTGCGAGGCATGCGGTCGGCGATCGCCTTCGGCATGATCTCGTGCCACAGGCCATCGGGCTCCAGGAAGTGGGAGTCGCCGGAGTTGGACCAGAGCTTCTTTTCGGACACTGACGTGTACCTCCGCGAGGTGAGGTCGAGGGATTGTTCGCCCAGTCTAACTACCTACCCCCGCGCCGGTCACGCGGTCACCTGTCACACCCGCCGGCTCAGGCCGCCGGCGGGTCGCTGATGTGGGGGAAGAGCTCCTTGAAGGCGCCGATCCGGATGCGGTGGCTGACCTCGGCGGGCACGTCGTCGAAGAGCTCGTGCAGCGTCTTCTGGCTGTGCCCGTAGGTGCCCTCGATGTGGGGGTAGTCCGAACCCCACATC
>JAEKLB010000174.1 GCA_019510095.1 Acidobacteriota bacterium
GCTCACGACCGACGCGGACATCGGGCACGAACAGGGCGGCCATGCTGGCCATGTTCTTGGAATCGAAGGCGAGGGCGTAGCGGGAGGGGAGCTGGCGGATCATGGCGAGCGACTCGAGGCGGTCGAGCCGCTCCTCGGCAGTCTTCGGGTCCCACGGACCGAGCCGGCTCATTGCTGGCGGCCGAGGTAAGCGAGGAACTTGGTCTGCTCGTCGGCGTCGGCTGGGACCTCGACCGCGGGGCCGAACATGCCGCCCGACCGCAGCGCTTCTTCAGGAATGGTTCTCATCGCAAAGATCATAAGTTGCAACTGGCCCGGGTCGAGCGTGTCGTCCTGCCCGGTGGCTCGGGCGAGATCCCAGGTGTGGGTGAACACGTCACCCGTCACGATCATGTCGATGGTCTCGGCCATCGACTGCGTGCTGAACGGAGTCGCGATCGGCTTCGCCGCCAGCACCGGATCGGTGAGTGCCTTGCCAATGGTGGTCTGCACCGTCTCCCACGCGGCGACGGGATCATCTTGGACCGAAGGCACGGGCGGGAACTCCACGCCCTGTGCCGTGAAGAACCCGGGGATCCACTCCGTGAGATGGCCAACGACATCACGGGCCGTCCAGTCGTCACAGGGCGATGGGTTGTCCCACCCACCCGCAGGCACCCCACGGACCCGCGCGGTGAACTGCCCGGTGATCCGCTCGTACCGCTCGACGATGTCGCTCATCCGGCCGACAGTACGACGACGGCGATGTCACCGCTGAGCGCCACCGCCCGACGGGCTCAGCCGGGCGGGCGCTGCCACTGTTGCGGTCGCTGCCATCCAGCGTCGCCGGCGAGCGCCAAGGCTGCGGCTTCCTGGGCCACGAGCGAGAGCTTCTCCGACTGCTCGGCGCTCATGTCCGCGCCCCAGCGCACCATCCTCTTGATGAGACGCAGTGCGGTCGGGTTGCACTCGATCATCTGGTCAGCGATGGCATCGGCCTCCGCCAGCAGCGACTCGGCGTCGGCACACAGCCGCTGGACGAGCCCGATCTCGTGAGCGCGGTGTGCCGTGAGCGGCTGTGAGGTGAGGTGCACGAGCAGCGCCTCACCCAGCGGGATGGCACGCGGAAGCTGGTGGAGACCGGGACGGGTCGCTCCTCCAACGGTACGGGCCTCCGGCTGGCCGAAGCGCGACGCCTCCGTTGCGATGCGGATGTCGCAGTAGTTGGCCAACTCGAGCCCGCCACCGAGGCAGTAGCCGTCAATGGCGGCGATGATCGGCTTCGATGCCCAGCGAAAGGCCTCGAAGTGGCGAAAGCTCGGCACCTGTGCCTCGAACTGCGGCCACGCCGGCCGCGGGGCCTGGCCGACCTCCTTGAGGTCGGCGCCAGCGGAGAAGGCTCGGCCACCGACGCCATAGACGATGGCAACGAGCACGTCGTCGTCACCGTCCAACCGCTCGATGGCCGCCACCAGCCCGTCTCGCATGGCCTCGTTCTGGGCGTTCAGCGCCTCCGGCCGGTTGAGCGTGATGTACAGCTTGCGGTTCCTGCTCTCGACGATGACTGCGTCGCTCACGACGGAATCCCCTCACGTGTCGACGGTGGGTATCGGTTCGTTCTAGCCGATCCAGATCCGACGACATCGGAGGGAATCAGGGGCCTGGCCCCGGCACGACTAGGCGCGGCGGTCGCGCCAGGCGTCGAGGAAGCTGCTTGCCATGTCGGCGAGTGCTTGGGCCTCGACCCGATCCTCTTCGTTCGTGAGGCGCCGGGCCAGACCGGTGAGACCCGAGCGCATGCCACGGAAGAACGCGCCGAAGGCGTCGGGGCGGAACGCCACCCGGTCCTCTACCGGCTCGGCAGTGGGCCCCGCCGGATCCAGGCTGATCGGCGGCAGGGTCAGCGACCGGACGGCGTCGAGCAGGTCGGTGTCATTCGGCCGGTCGGCGAAGTCACGACTGCGCATGCGGTAGATCTCGGCGCCATCCGGATCGAAGACCGCGAGCGTCGGCCAGGCGATGCCGTCATGCTCATCCGGGTTCCACATGTCGAGCGGCTGCAGGAACCGCTCGCCACCCGGGTCCGAGACGACCGGGAACGGCAGCCGCCAACGCTGACGAAGCGCTTCGTTCCGGCCAGGCGGGTCGACGACGAGCGCGACGATCTCTGCCCCGGCCTCGTGAAGGTCAGGCTCTTCGTTCGCCAGCCGAACCAGCTGGCCGCAGCAGTACGGTCACCAATCGCCGCGGTACGCGACGACGACCAACCCACCCGAGCCACGCCGGAGTGCAAGCACGTCATTCACGGCCGGCAATGTAGCCGCCGAGCGCGTCGAGCTGACTGAGGAACGCTCGCCGCGTCAGCAGGCGCTCTCGGTCATGGGAGCCTGGGCATGACAGCGCTCCAGATCGGAAGGGCCCCCGGCGTGCGCCGGGGGCCCTTCCGTTTACAGGGAGTTAGGTCAGCCGACGTTCTGCACGGGGTAGTGCCCGGTGCCGCAGATGAACGTGAGCTTGTTGACGATCTGGCCGTTCTTGTCGATGTGGTACCACTTGCCGTCCTTCACGGTGGCTTCGGTCCAGCAGTCGTTGTAGGCGTGCGTGCCGTTCTTCTGCGTCGTGTAGTCCGCCGGTGCGACCTGGCCGCCGAGGGTCTCGCCCTTGATGGTGTAGAGGGCGTTGAGGAAGTCAGCCCTGGTGGGGTTGGCCTGAGTGAGCTTCTTGATGGCCGCGCCGGCCATCTCCCAGCTCACCCAGTCGTACACCGACTCCTGCCCTGCCGGATTCGAGCCGCCCACGGTGAGGTCGGTCGTCGCCAGCGCCTTGCGGAACCGCGCCACTTCGGGACCGTCGTAGAAGATGCCGAAGTCGTAGAGCTGGCCACCGACGTTCTCGCCCTTGCCGGCATCGATCACCGACTGGTTGGCGAAGCCGCCCGAGGAGTAGTTGGGGTGGTAGTTCTGCCGCGCGCAGTCACGAATCAGGTTGGCGAAGTTGGTGCCGTTGCTCTGCAGGAAGTCGACGCCCTTCTGCTTGGCGTCCAGGCAGTTGGCGGTGTAATCGGACGCCACCGCCGATGCGCCCTGCGAATCGCCCTTCATGCCCTCACGCTGGGCGGCCGCGTTGGTCACCGGGACCGACTGGCCACACGCTGCCACCTCGGTGCAGAACAGGTTGCGGAAGTACTTCGAGCCCATGTCACGAGCCAACGCCACCTGCCCGTACACACCCGAGTAGTAGCCGGCGCTCACCGGGAAGTACATCGGATGGGTGTCGAACTCCGGCGTGTACGGCTGGCCGCCGACCACCGGCAGCTTCTTCGCCGAGAACATGTCGTCCCCGGCCGGCAGCGCGGAGTTGGCGATGTTCTGCCCGACGATGACCAGCACACCGTCCTTCTCCAGCTCGCGCAGTGCCGCAAGGCCGCGCGCGGAGTCGCCGCGGGAGTCGCGGTACTCCACCGCGACCTTGTAGCCGTTGATCCCGCCGGCGGCATTGGTCTGGTT
>JAEKLB010000098.1 GCA_019510095.1 Acidobacteriota bacterium
GCTTCCACGTGCTCGGTCTCGGCGTGCCCAGCCTCGACGACGCTGCCAAGCAGCTCGCCACCGCCGGGGTCAGCATCATCCGCCGCACCGACGACGCCATCGTGCTCGACCCTGCGGCCGGCGCCACCGTCGGCGTGGTCCTCGTCGAGGACCTGCTCACCGGCGACCCCCGCCGCTAGGCCCCAACTCCGAACTAGCGACGAATCCTCGGCAAGAACGCCGAGGATTCGTCGCCAGTTCCGGTCGCTCTAGGCCGATTGCATGGTCTCGGCCGCCATCTTCACGGCCTGGAGGATCCCCTGGTAGCCGGTGCAGCGGCAGATGTTGCCCGACAGGCCCTCGCGGATCTCGGTGTCGTCGGGGTTGGGGTGCTCCTCGAGGAACGAGGCGACCGACACGATGAAGCCCGGCGTGCAGAAGCCGCACTGCAGGCCGTGGCACTTCTGGAAGGCGTCCTGCACCGGGTGCAGGGTGCCGTCCTCGGCCGCCAGCCCTTCGATGGTGGTGACCTCTGAGCCGTCGGCCTGGACGGCGAACACCAGGCACGAGCGGACGGCGACGCCGTCCATGATCACGGTGCACGCGCCGCAGACGCCGTGCTCGCACCCGAGATGGGTACCGGTGAGGTTGCAGTCGTCGCGCAGCCAGTCGGCGAGCGTCTTGCGCGCTTCGACGGTGCCCCGGCGGGCCTGACCGTTCACGGTGACCGACACGGGGAACTCAGCCACGGCGGGCCTCCTCGAGAGCCTGGGTGAGGGCGCGGGCAACGAGCACGGCGCCGACCTTCTTGCGATATGCGCTCGAGCCGTGGATGTCGGTCGGCGGGTCGAGCTCGGCCACCGCCGCCTGGCCGGCCGCCTCGAGATCGGCGGCGGCGCCCGAGGTTCCGGTGACGGCGGCCTCGGCGCTCGAGGCCCGTACCGGCGTGCTGTCCATGCCGAACAGGGCGATGGCTGCCCGCTTGACCGACGAGCCGTCGAGCTCGACGCCAGCGACCACGCCGGCGATGGCGAAGTCGCCGTGCCGCCGGGCGAGCTCCTCGACCCCGAAGCCGGTCGTGCCCGACCACGTGGGGAACGAGACGGCCGAGAGGATCTCGTCCTCGGCCATGGCCGTCGTCCACGTCCCTTCGAAGAAGTCGGCGGCCGCCACCGTTCGGGTGCCGCCCTTGCCGGTCACCTCGATGCTGGCGTCGAGCGCCAGCGCCACGGCCGGCAGCTCGGACGCCGGATCGGCGTGGGCGATCGAGCCGCCCACCGTGCCGCGGTTGCGAATCTGGAAGTGGCCGATCAGCGGGATGGCCTTGGCCAGCAGCGGCACCGCGGCACCGACCGACGCGTCCTTCTCGATGGCGGCCTGGGTGGTCATGGCCTTGATGCGCACGCTGCCGTTGGCCTGCTCGACCCCTCGGAGGTCGGCCACCCGGCCGAGGTCGACGAGGTGGGGGAAGCTGGTCAGGCGCAGCGCCAGCATGGGGATCAGGCTCTGGCCGCCGGCGAGGATCTTCGCCTCGTCGGCATGCTCAGCGAGGAGCTGAGCCGCTTCGTCCAGGCGCTCTGGCGCGTGGTACTCGAAGGGTGCGGGCTTCACGGGCGGGCACGCTAACAACATCGCCCGGGGCGCGTCCTCCCTGGCCGCGACGGGTGCTGCTTGACGCACGGGGCGGCGCCCGCCAAGCTCGCTCCGTGCTGGAACTCGTGGATCTCGACGGCGGCTATGACGACACGATCGTCCTCCGCGACATCAACCTCTTCGTCCCGCCGTCATCGGTCGTCGCCCTGCTGGGCCCCAACGGCGCCGGCAAGACCACCCTGCTCCGCATGGCGTCGGGCCTGCTGACCCCGCGCCGCGGCCAGGTCTTCCTCGAGGACGACGACATCACCGGCCTTCGCCCCAACCAGCGGATGAAGATGGGCATCTGCCACATCCCCGAGGGTCGCGGCATCTTCCCGTCGCTCTCGGTCCGCGAGAACCTGATCATGCACTCGCTCAAGGGCGAGGAGAAGGACGCCATCGAGCGGGCCGCCGAGGTCTTCCCGATCCTCGGCGAGCGGTTGAGCCAGCAGGCCGGCACGCTCTCGGGCGGCCAGCAGCAGATGCTCGCCATCATCCGTGCCTACATCCAGAACCCCAAGGTCGTGCTGGTCGACGAGGCATCGCTCGGCCTGGCGCCGGTCATCGTCGACGGCATC
Organism: Acidobacteriota bacterium; assembly: GCA_019510095.1. Classification (GTDB taxonomy): domain Bacteria; phylum Actinomycetota; class Acidimicrobiia; order Acidimicrobiales; family CADCSY01; genus JAEKLB01. Next base: position 2,193 of record JAEKLB010000098.1, read on the forward strand.
TTCGAGTTCCTCGGCGAGCTGGCCAAGAAGGGCGTGGCGCTGCTCATCGTGGAGCAGTACGTCGCCCGGGCCCTTGCCCTCGCCGACAAGGTGTACCTGCTCAACCACGGGCGCATCACGTTCGAGGGTGAGCCCAGCGAGCTCGAGGACGAGGCCGTGTTCGCCTCCTACATGGGTGGCGAGGTCGGCTCGCACTAGCGGTGCTCGGCGGGAAGGAGGGCCGGTACCACCGGCTCCTCCTGCTCGCGCTCAAGTCGGTCGCCGCTGGCACCGGCCCTCCCTCATGGGAGGCCGCTCCGTTGCTCAGGCAGGGATGAAGTACGGGAGGGAGATCGCTTCCGATTCCTTGCGGAAGTCGACCTTCACCGGGAGACCGACGCGGACGTCGTCGGGATCGATGTCGACGATGTTGGTCGTCATCAGCCAACCGCCGTCGGAGAGCTCGACCAGCGCGAGCACGTAGACGTCGGGAAAGCCCGGTCCGGCGGGGCGCCGCACCACCGAGAACGAGTACACCGTGCCGACGCCGGGACTGGTCGCCCAGTGCCAGTTCGAGAGGCACTTCGGGCACACGGCTTCGGCCGGGAAGTGCTTGTGCCCGCACGAGTCGCACTCGGGCACCAGCAGCTCGCCCCGTTGGGCGGCCTCCCAGTAGGGCGCGGTCATGGCGTCGACGGTCGGCAGCGGCTTGGTCATCACGCCCTCCCCAGGAGTGCCATCTCGACGTGCATGGCGCCAGAACCGGCCATGCTCGTGAACGCCACGTCGCAGTCGGGGATCTGCCGTGTGCCGGCTTGCCCCCGTAGCTGCTTGACCGCCTCGACGACCTTCAGTGTCATCTGCTGCACTCCGTTCCACGCGTGGGAGAGACACCCGCCCTCTGGGTTGACGGGGAACCGCCCGTCGCGGGCGATCGTGCCGCCTTCGATGAACGGGCCGCCCTCGCCCTCGCCGCACAGGCCCATCCATTCGAACGCACGAAGGACCTCGAACGACGTTGGGTCGTAGACGCACATGACGTCGACGTCGTCGGGCTTCAACCCGGCCATGCCGAAGGTTCGCTTCGCACCTGCCTTGCCGAGGTCGCGGCACTCGCGCAGGGCCGAACCGCCGGTCCACGCGCCCCGCACGAACTCCATGGCGCCGCCGAGGACGACCACGGGCGTCTGCTTGAGGTCACGGGCTCGCTCGAGCGATGTCAGCACCAGGGCGGCACCGCCCTGGGCGACGAGGCAGACGTCGAGGAGGTTGAACGGCGAGGCCACTGGTCGAGACTGGAGCACGTCGTCGATGGTGTACGGGCCCCGGTCGTACATGACCGCCTCGGGGTTCTCGTGGCCGTTGTTGCGGATGGTGGCGGCCACCTCGGCCATCTGCTCACGGGTCGTCCCGTACTCGTGCATGTGGCGCTGGGCCACCAAGGCGAAGTTGCTGGCGACGTAACCACCCCAGGGGTCGAGCTGGCCGCCGGCCCCGATGGGGCCGCGGGCCGCCTGGGCGGGCGGCGTGAAGTTGGGCGAGCCACCGCCGGGGACGAACGGGCCCGACGCCGAGCCCCCGCCCACGACCACGACGTCGCACAGGCCGGTCTCGATGGCCGAGGCGGCCCGCAGCACGGCTCGGGCCCCCGAGTTGTCCAAGCCGCCCTCGCTGACCAGGTGCAGGGGATGGCCGAAGAAGCGGGCCCACGACGTGCTGTCGCCGATGAGCCCGCCGGGGCCGGGCCAGCCCACCGCCGCCCCGTCGACATCGTCCCTGGTCAGGCCGGCGTCATCCAGGGCAGCGTTGATCGCTCCCAGGGTCAGCTGCATGGGCGTGAGGTCGTCGATCACCCGCGCCTGGCGGGTGGCGTGAACGCCGACGATCGCGACATCTCGAAGTGACATGGGCCTCTCCTAGCCTGTCTGGCTAGATTGTTCAAGTCGCCTAACTACCGGGAGCCACTGTGGACGAGGACCTGAGGGCTGGCGTGCGGGTGTTGGCCCGGCTGGCGCTGACGACCTCGCGGGTCTGCGACGAGAGCGGGATCAGCCTCGTCCAGTACCGGTTGCTGCAGGTGATCGCCGAGGAGCCCCAGCGGGCCGGCAAGCTCGCCGAGCGCCTCGCCGTGAGCCGTCCGACGCTCACCGCCGCCGCCCGCGCCCTCGATGATCGGGGACTCGTCCTCCGGGAGGCCGTGCCCGGTGATGGTCGGGGCATCCAGCTCCGCCTCACCGCTGCTGGTGAGGCCGCCATCCGCGACGCCGAGCGCATGATCAGCGAGCACCTCCTCGGCCTCGGCGACGAGGCCGCGGTGAGGTCGATGCTGCGGGAGCTGGTCTCGCTGCGGGCTCCGCTCGACAAGGAGCTGCGCCGGATGCAGCGCGAGGAGAACCTGGAGGCCGCCCGTGCCTGAGCCGGTCGACCCCGGCTCACCGGCGGCGACCGTCATCCTCCTGCGCGACACGCCGCACGGGATCGAGACGCTGTTGCTGCACCGCAACACCAAGGCCGACTTCGCCGGCGGCATGGCGGTGTTCCCGGGTGGGCGCGTCGACGACGAGGACTGGGATGGCCTGGCGCCTGGCGACGACCTGGCTGCCGCCCGAGTTGCCGCCGCGCGTGAGACCCATGAGGAGGCGGGGCTGGTGATCGAGCCCGACGCCCTCGTTCCCCACTCGCACTGGCAGCCGCCGATGAACGCGCCCAAGCGGTTCCTCACGTGGTTCTTCGTCGGCAACGCGCCCGACGCAGTGGTCGACATCGACGGTGCCGAGATCGTCGACCACGTCTGGATGCGGCCGGTGGAGGCGCTGGCGCAGCACGCCGCCGGCGCGCTCGACCTCATGCCGCCCACCTTCGTCACCCTCACCTCGCTGGCCCGGTTCGACAAGGCGGCCGAGGTCATCGAGGAGGCCAGCGGGCGGGCGCCGTCCATGTTCATGGCCGAGATCCACCCCCACGAGGAAGGCCGCGTGTTCCTGTTCGAGGGCGATGCCGGCCGCGCCGAGCCGGTCGACCTCGACCGACCCGGTAGCCGCCGCCGGCTCTACATGACCACGGTCAAGCCCTGGCGGTGGGAAGAGTCCGGCTGACCGTCAGGCCGGCACGACGTCGTCGGCGATCTCGTACTCGTTGGGCCGGCCCGCCCGGCGCACCACGAAGGGCCAGCCGATGGCGCCGATGGTGGCGAAGAGGAACCACTGGCCGGCGTAGTTGAGGTGGGGACCCTCGTTGCTGGCGTCGGGCAGCGGGAGGATCGTCGGGAGCGAGCCCTGGCTGGGGGTCACCGAGACCAGCTGGACGAACGTGGGTGCGAGCTGGATGTCGGTCTGCTGCTGGATCCGGGCCACGTCGGTTCGGTTGAGCACGGTGAGCCGACCAGTCGACGGATCGCGCGGGCCGATGCTGCCCCGCGTCTCCGACGGGCGCAGGATGCCGACCACCCGTGCGTTGGCGTGGCGGGGCGCGACGGCCTCTCGAATGGTGTCCTCACCACCACCGCCCAGCGGCGCGAACCCGCGGTTGACCACCACGCCCCGATGGGGGCCAGTGACCAGCACCGCGAGCACGTGGTAGCCCTGGCGCTCGTCGAGCGCACGGGAACGAACCAGCATCGTGCTGCCGGGCAGCCACGTCCACTCGACCCAGACCCGCCGGTACGACACGCCCTTGACGTCGTCATGGCCCCGCACGACGCGGTCGAGTGGCTGGGCGGCGGCGGCCATGCGCCCTTGGAGCAGGTCGTTGTGGTCGCGACGCTGCTTCAGGCGGTGCAACTGCCAGAGGCCGAGGTTCACGAAGGCGATGATCAGCGCCAGGCAGATGATGTGGCCCACCACCCACCGCCGCTGCCGCCAGACGGGCGTCATCGGTCGCGGAAGGCCACGTGGCGGGCCAGTTCGACGAGTGCCGCCGAGGCCTCGGCAGTGAGATCGGCTTCGCCGACGGCGGCGATGGCGTCGTCGGTGAGCTCGGTGATGCGGTTCTCGAGCTCGCCGATCGCCCCGGTCGCCCGCACCACGTCTTGCAGCTCGGCGATCTCGGCGTCGGTGAGGTCGGGGCGCCCGACCTGGTTGAGCACCCGCAACTGGGCCCGGTCGGCACGCTGGTGGGCCAGGGCGAGCAGCACCGTGGGCTTGCCTTCGCGGAGATCGTCGCCGACCGGCTTGCCGGTGGCAGCAGCGTCGCCGAAGACGCCGAGCAGATCGTCGCGGAGCTGGAAGGCCTCGCCGAGCGGCAGCCCGTAGGCCGAGAGCGGCCCGGCCAGCTCGTCGAAGCGGCCGGCAAGCGCGGCGCCGAGGTGCAGCGGGCGCTCGACCGTGTACTTGGCCGACTTGTAGGTGGCGATCCGCCGTGCGGCGTCGATGTCGACGTCGCCCCGGGCGCTGCCGATCACATCGAGGTACTGCCCGATGTTGATCTCGGTGCGTAGGTCGTCCCACACCGCCCGCGCCTCACGTGGTGCTGCCGCCAGCATCCGGTCGGCATAGACGAACGCAAGGTCGCCGATGAGGATGGCGACGCCCTCGCCGAAGCGCCTCGACTCGCCCCGCCAGCCGGCGTCGGCATGGCGTTCGCGGTAGACGCGGTGGATCGCCGGCTCACCTCGCCGCCGCTCGGAGCCGTCCATGACGTCGTCGTGCAAGAGGGCGAAGGCGTGCAGGAGCTCGCAGGCCGCCCCGCCACCCGTCGACAGGGCGAGATCAGTGCCGCCCGCCCCCACGAAGGCCCAGTGGACGAAGGCGGGCCGCAATCGCTTGCCACCTGACCGGACGAACAGGCGCAAGGTCCGGACGGGCTCGACCAGGTCGGCATCGACCTTGGCCCAGCGCGCCTCTTCCCCTCGGAGGAACTCCTCCACCCGGGCCTCGACGCGCGCGGCGATCTCCGCCAAGCTGGCCGGCGCGCTCACGAGGGCATCGTATGGGGGGTGGCCCCACCGCCGGCCTTCGGGCTACTCAGGGCCGAGGTCGATGACCACCCGCTCGACCTCGAGTCGGGTGGCGGCGATGCGGTCGCGGCAGAGCTTGATCAGCTCGGCGGCCCGACCGACGCGTGCGGCGAGGGCATCGACGTCGAGGTCGTCGCCTTCGAGGCCAGCCAGGATGGCCTCGAGCTCGGTCACCGCCTCGCCGTAGGTCAGTTCGTTGTCGTTGGTCATCGTGTCTCCCGCACGGTCGTGTGCACCATGCCGTCGACGACCGTGACCGCCAGCTCGTCGCCGGGCGCGACATCGGCGATCGACCGCACCAGCCGGCCGTCGGCGGTGCGGGCCAACGACCAGCCTCGGGCCAGGGCCCGGCTGGGGTCGAACGCGCCGATCTGGGCCTCGAGCAGGTCGAGGCGGCCCGAGCGTCGCTCGAGGACGGCCGTGCTGGTGGTGGTCAGGCGACGGGTGGCACGGTCGAGCGACGCGTCGGCCCGGCCGAGGGCGGCGCCGATCCGCTCGGGCGACACCCGCCGCCCGGCGGCGCCCAGGCGCAGCTCGGCGTGATGGAGGAAGTTGGCGGCGCGGGCGGCGATCGACGACCAGGTCGACTCCGAGCGCTCGATGCCCTCGCGCGTGAGGTTGACCACGGCCGCGGCGGTAGCCGTCGGCGTCTTGAACGAGCTGTGGGCGACGTCGTCGATGACGCACGTGTCGATCTCGTGGCCGACGCCGGCAAAGACGGGGATGGGCATCGTGGCCACTGCCCGGGCCAGCCGCTCGCCGTCGAAGGCGACCAGGTCGGTGCGGGAGCCGCCGCCGCGCACCACCAGCACGACGTCGCAGGCCCGGTTGCGCAGCGCGTGCAGCGCCCGCACCAGCGAGAGCTCGGCGCCGGCCCCCTGCACCCGGGCGTCGGCGACCAGCACGCTGAAGCCGTGGCCACTGGCGGTGAGCTCGGCCAGCACGTCCTCGTAGGCGGCGCTGCCCTCGCTGGTGACCAGGCCGATCCGGCGGGGCAGGAGGGGGAGCGACAGGCGCCCGTTGGCCTCGAGCAGGCCGTCGGCGGCCAGGGCCCGCAGCACCCGCTGCCGGTCGGCGGCCAGCCGACCGAGGGTGTGCACCGGGTCGATCGCCGACAGCACCAGCGACACCCGGCCGTAGCCGTACGACACCCTGCCCCTGACGCGCACCTCGAGCCCCTCGGCCAGGCGGAAGTCGGGCCACTCGGCCAGGGCCCGCTCGACCCGCAGCCGCTCGGCCCGGAACATCGCCACCGGCACGGTGGTGGCCGGTCCACGGCGGTTGTTGCGCTCGCACAGGTCGAAGTAGACGTGCCCGGCAGCGTTGGGCGCCTTGAGCCCGTGGACCTCGCCCCTGACCCACACCTCGGTGGGGAAGGCGGAGGCCACCGCCCGACTGATGCGGCGAACCAGCTCGCCGACGCCCAGTGTCTGGTCGCCCGCCTGGGCGGCCGGATCGGGTGTCGGATCGAAGAGCGGCGCCTGGCTCGCCATCCCGCCATCCTGCCAGGGGGCTGTGACGGTGCCGACGACCGGTGTTGGCGGCGGCCTGGACATCCACCGGCCGCTTCTGTACGTACTAGGCACATCGAGACCGTTCCTGACGACCTGCTGCTGGCGGCCATGGCGGCCGGTGATCCCGCGGCCGCGACCGCGTTCGTCCGTCGCCACCAGCAGCGCGTCTACGGGATCGCCCTGGCGGTCACCGGCGACCGCCATCTGGCCAACGACGTGGCCCAGGAGGCGTTCGTCCGGGCCTGGCGGGCGGCCGCCACCTTCGACAGTCGCCGGGGTTCGGCCAGCTCCTGGCTGCTGGTGATCGCTCGCAACCTGGCGGTCGACGCCCTCCGCGTGCGGCGGGGGACGCCCACCGATCCCCGGGCGCTCGCCGCGCTGGCGCTGGCGGCAGCCGACCCATCACCGGACGACCGGGCGGTCGGCGCCGACGAGTCCGACCGGCTGCGGATCGCCCTCCAGACCGTGCCGGTCGACCAGCGCCGGGCCGTGGTCCTGGCAGGCATCGGCGGGATGACCGGCCAGGAGGACGACGACCACGAGGGAATACCCCTGGGCACGGCCAAGACCCGCATCAGGGCCGGGCTGCGGAGGTTGCGGGACGAGTTGCGGGAGGAGGTGGGATGACCGAGGACGAGCACGTGGCCGACGATCTGCCCGAACTGGCGCTCGGCCTGCTCGACGGGCCCCCGCTCGCTCACGCCCTCAACCACGTCGATGTGTGCGAGCGGTGCCGGGCAGAGCTCGACGAGCTGATCCGCACCACCGACGGCCTCCTGGCGGCCGGGCCGCGGGCCGAGCCGCCCACCGGCTTCGAGTCCGAGGTGCTTGCCCGGCTGGCGTCGGGCCGTCGCCGACGGGTGGCCACTCGGTGGTTGGCGGCGGCGGCGGCCGCCGTGCTCCTGGTGGTCGGAGGCGGCATCGCCCTCGGCGACCGTGACGGCGGGAGCGGTGGTGACTCGCCGCCCACCGCTCGGCTGGCCAGCGGTCGGACCTCGGTGGGCTGGGCGTGGTTGCTCCCCGGCACGCCCTGGCGGGTGGTGGTCGAGATGAGCTACCGAGGTCGTGGCGCAGGCACGGGGAGCGCGTCGGCCTACGGCCCCAGCGTCGTCCCGGTCAGCGTCGAGCTGCTCGGCGACGATGGATCGGTGCGCGAGCGCCAGAGCGTGGTCATGGTGGCCGGGGTGTACAACGGCGTGCTCAGGCTGCGTGGCGGCACCGACGGGGTGAGATCGATCCGCATGGTCGGTCCCAGCGGTGCCGTGCTGTGCCATGGCCGCCTGTCCTGACGGCGGCCGGCGCCAGCCAACAGTGGGATGATCGGGTCATGCCCGAGCTCCCGCCCATCGGTGCCCACGTCAAGCGTGAGGACCCCCTGGCCACTGCCATGGCAACCGGGTCAGGCTGCCTCCAGCTGTTCCTCTCCGACCCCCAGGGATGGAAGAAGCCGCCGCCCCGTGACGACGTCGCCGAGCTTCGGGCCTCGCCCATTCCGATCTACGTGCACGCGCCGTACATCGTCAACGTGGCCTCGCCCGACAACAAGATACGAATCCCCAGCCGCAAGGTGCTGCAGCAGACCATGGACGCCGCTGCTGAGATCGGCGCCGCGGCCGTGATCGTGCACGGCGGCCACGTGAGCACCGACGACTCGGTCGACGACGGCATCGAGCGGTGGGTCAAGGCGATGCAGGCGCTGGAGACCGACGTCCCCCTCTATCTCGAGAACACCGCCGGTGGCGACCACGCCATGGCCCGCCACTTCGACGTCATCGCCCAGTTGTGGGACGCCATCGGACCCATGGGTGTCGGCTTCTGCCTCGACACGTGTCATGCGCATGCGGCGGGCGAGGCGATGGCCGGCGCGGCCGAGCGCATCAAGGCCATCACCGGTCGCATCGATCTCGTCCATGCCAATGACTCGAAGGATGGCGCTGGCTCCGGTCGTGACCGCCACGAGCACCTGGGCTCGGGTCAGATCGACCCGAGCATCCTCGTCGAGGTCATTCGCAACGCCGGCGCCCCGGCAGTGATCTGCGAGACGCCGCTCGAGGGCGTCAAGGACGACATCGCCTTCCTCGCCGAACGGCTGTAGGCCGCAGCGTCTAGAGGAACGACAGTTGCTCGGTCCGGGCGACCCGGTCGAGCAATGGCTCCCAGCCGGTGCCGCCGCGGGCTCCCGCCTTGCGCACCTCGACCTGCGCCCGGGCCACCGAGCGGCTCGCCCCGTCGCGGTCGGTGATGCCGATGCTCCCGTCCCGCTCGACGCAGCGGGCCCGACCCAGCTGCCACCGCCGCCGGTCGCTCCGCCGGAACCGGACTTCCTCCCCCTCGCGCAACCCCACCTCGAGCAGCGCCGCCACCCCCCGATCGTACGACCCCGCGCCGACCCCTTTCGGCGAACCCGCGATGGATTCTCGACACTTCTGTCGATGATCCATCGCGGGTTCAGGCAGCCTGGGTTCGCAGGACGCGTCGGACCGTACGGATGCGCTCGACGACCTCGCCGGGACGGTGCCAGACGTCCGTGTCCCACACCTCCAGGACGGTGAATCCCGCTGCTCGGAGACGCCCGAGACGTGCCTGATCGGAGACGTGATCGACGAGCGCGGTGTGGTACTTCGCGCTTTCGATCTCGACCACGAGGGGAAGATGGCGATCCTTGAAGTCGACTCGACCGCACCACTCCTCTTGGCTCCCGAGGTTGACTTGACGATCCATCGGCGCCTCGCCGTGCCGAGCAAGGATCTCCTCGAACCGACCCTCGAGGCCACTGGCGGGCGGCAGATAGGCCGGACCACGCGCGGCGTCGAGTTCCCGCAGCAGCGTGCTTCCCGCCCGGCCTCGCTCAGCGAACTCCTTCACGGTTCGATGGAACGTGCGACCGTCCAGGAGTCGATCTGCCCACAGGCGGTCGAGGACCCGTTCGACCCGATGCGGTTGGATTGCGGCGAGCTCGCACACGAATCGACAGGGGCTGACCACTGGAAGGCCATCCACGACCTTTATGTGGTTCGCGTGGAGGTCGCTCACCTCGTGCACCACCGCAAGGGTCGATCGGCGCCGGGAGATGCCTCGGTGTCGAACGACGTGGATCGGTTCGGGCCGTATGCCCGCCGCGCCCCAAACCCAACCGGCGGTGGGGGCAGCGATGGCGGCCCCGGGACTGGCATCGAGCACTGCGGCAAGGAGTCTGGAGTGGTCGGTCATCGATGTTCCACTTCGAAGGAGCACCCGCGATGACACAACGCCCCAGCCAGCTGATCGCCGCAAGCGATGGATCTCGTCGCTCCCGAGCCCAACCGCACGAAGTTGCCAGACCGCGACCAGACCGTGCTGACGCTCCGTGGTCCTGAGAACCTGCCTGTCCAGTCTCATGGCACGCGACTGTGTCGACGGGGTGTGACACTCATCGAACCCGCGACGGAACTACGACAGAAATGTCGAGAATCCATCGCGAGTTCGCTCCGCGGGGAGGGCTACGGCGAGGTGGGGGAGGTGTCGCGGCTGAAGGTGCGGTAGAGCTCGGCGTAGAGACCGTGGGTGGCGAGGAGCTCGGCGTGGGTGCCCTGCTCGACGACGCGGCCGTGGTCGACGACCACGATCACGTCGGCGGCCTGGATGGTGGAGAGGCGATGCGCGATCACCAGCGCGGTGCGGTCGGCGAGGGCGGCGGCCAGCGCGTGCTGGATCAGCACCTCGTTCTCGGCGTCGAGGTGGCTGGTGGCCTCGTCGAGGATGACGATGGCCGGGTCCTTCAGCAACATCCGGGCGATGGCCAGCCGCTGCTTCTCGCCGCCCGACAGCCGATAGCCACGCTCGCCGACCAGCGTGTCGTAGCCATCGGGGAGTCCGACCACGACGTCGTGGATCTGGGCCGCACGGCAGGCAGCGACGAGCTCGTCGTCGGTCGCGTTGTGCCGGGCATAGCGCAGGTTGGCGGCGATGGTGTCGTGGAACAGGTGAGCGTCCTGGGTGACGACGCCGATGGCCTCCCGCACGCTCGCCTGGGTCAGGTCGCGCACGTCGTGGCCGTCGATGCGCACCGCTCCCTTGCTCACGTCGTAGAGGCGAGGGAGCAGTGA